>PNAP01000120.1:0-23148 GCA_003169735.1 Chloroflexota bacterium
GCCGCGCTCGCCCAACGGCGCCTTCGTTTGCGGGTTCCTGCCAAGTCGCCTAGACTCGCTGCGCGGGGTGGAGCAGCGGCAGCTCGTCGGGCTCATAACCCGAAGGTCGGCGGTTCGAATCCGTCCCCCGCAACCAGCGATCACCTCGAAGCCCGGAGCCGGCCCTCCGGGTTTCGTCATGTCCGGGGCGGTTCCTCGGCGCCGGAACCGCGGAGGCCCACGCTCAGAGGACCCGCGCCAGCAGTGCGAAGCCCTCGTCCGTGCCTGGCCAGCGTCGCCGGAACGCCTCAGGGCCGATGACGCGCCGCACGTACCGAAGGACGAGGACCGCGACGACCACGTCATCGAGCGCCCCGACGATGGGAATCACGTCGGGGATGAGGTCGATGGGGTTGAGCAGGTAGATGACGAGTCCGGCCACAGCGACGCGCGTGGGGAGCGGCACCGTCCGGTCACGTATCAGGTCGCGGCCGAACCGCAGCACATCGGGGACCAACCGCAACAGCTCGCCCAGCCGAGCGTCGCGTGGCCTGAGGAACCAGAGCAAGGCCACGAACGTGGCCCATGCCAGCGCGCATCCCGCGACGATGGCCAGCAGGATCGATGCGTTCACCGGTCAAGCCTGATCCGGTCGATCATGCCGCGGCGCCCGATCTCGACCGACCCGGTCCGGCCATCTTCTCCAACGGCAATCGGGGAAGCGTTAACCAGCAGGGCGGACGCTCGTGCGTCGATCGAGTAGGTGATGCGCTGGACCGGCACGCTCAATGGCCGATGCTCGGGTCCGCAGTGGTCCTCACATGTGTCGCTGCAGCCTTTGGATCGGCCCGGCGGATCGCTTAGCGCTACCCGGATTCGCATTGGACCATCCTCGCGCCAAGCATAGGGCCCCACGAATCGCCCGAGTCCCGGTCTGCTCGATGCCATCGACCACGCGACGGCGGAGCCGGATTCTGGGGCGATTCTGCGCGATGCGTTAGAATGAGTATCTCAATCGCATATTGACGTGAACGACCCCGCGGACCCGCCTCCCGGGGTCGTTTCCTTTTGCCGATGCGACGGCCATCGCACCGCGGCATGCCCATCACCTTGTAACGCAGCCGGGGACGCGACCTCGTCACCATCGAGATCCGCCTCAAGGCCGCCTCCAGCACGCCTGCCGGAGCCAGCCGGAGTGTCAGCCTGACCATCAGCTCGGCCAGCAAACCCGGCCAGATCGACGTCGTGCGAAGCACGGTGAAGCGCTCATGATCAAGATGACCGCGCGTTCCTGTCGACCGAGAGAAGGCGGATGACCATGCCGAGAACACGGATCCTTGGGCTCATCGCGGCGGCCATGCTTGTCGTTGCCGCGGTCGCAACCCCGGCGATCACGCTGGCGAAGCTGCCGAGCGTCGGTACGTCCGGAACGAAGCCCACCGTCGCCGACGGCACCGGCGACATCTGGATCCATCTGTACACCACAAGCACGCCGACGACCCAGGCATTCACGTGGTCGGGCGATCTGGGCAACTTCACGATCCATTACCACGCGAACGACCCGTCTCCAGCCCACATCGAGACCGGCTTGGCTGTCGGCAGCTACACGGTGACCCAAGCGTCCACGAGCGCATGGACCCTGTACGCCATCACATGTGTTCCGGGCGGCCCGGACGGGGGAGTCACGGAGGACATCCCTGCACGTAGGGTCACCATCGATCTTCTTGCTGGCGAGGTCCAGCACTGCACCTTTGACATGACGTGGCGGCAGCCAGACGCGAGCATCGCCAAGGGGAGCGCCAGCGGCACCTACAAGGGCGTCGGCATCTACTCCAAGACCGCCGAGTCGAGCGAGACACAGTCGAGCAAGGTGGCCACGGGCAGCACGATCAGCTTCTTCGTGCGTATCGCCAACGCGAGCACCAAGCCCGACTCGTTCCAGATCAGGGCCGCCGTGTCTGGCTCGAACAAGTTTGCGATGACATTCTGGTCGGGCACGAGCAACATCACGTCGGCGGTCCTGTTGGGGAGCTACTCGACGACGTCGATCTACGGATCCACGACGCTGACCATCGAGATCCGCGTCAAAGCCGCGAGCTCGACACCCGCCCACGCCAGTCGCGACGCCACGGTGACCGTGACCTCCACCAGCCGACCGGCCCAGAAGGACGTCGTCCGAGCGACCGCCACTCGCTCGTAGCTCCGGTCTGGGGGCCACTCTGGGCCACGCTACCGATACCGGCTCAGCCGTGCTGTGGGGGAGCGACGGGACATCCGCTGGAACGTCGGTCGTCCGTGCGGTCGAGCGGCACCAGTGCATCGGGTGGGAAGTACCGTCCTGCCACCCTCGGAATTACGACATGACCGGGGCTGGCGACCTCTTCTACTTCGTTTCCGAGTACGGCAACCGCGGCATCGAGTTGTGGGAGAGCGACGGGTCGGCCGAGCGCGATGGGCAGGTCCGGTTGGTTCCTGCCCAGATGTAAACCAGCGTAGCGTTCGGTGCCAGGCCGTTGCCTGTCACCCGTCGGCGCATCGCCCGCGGCATGCGGCACGCTTGTGGTCCGCACACTGCGGGTGATCTTGACCCGGGACACGTTCGAGTCAGCGCCTGACGCGCCCTCGAAGCGCCGACTGCTATCTGGATTTGAGTCTGACCATGAGACTCGCCGCCGTCGCCTCCGGCCGGCATGGCCAATGACCGGAAGACCCGCCTACAGGATCTTGGCCAGCAGCTCCTCGAGCGATCCTGACGCGGGCGGGCCGTAGCTGACGAGGCGGATGACGCCGGTCCGATCGATGTAGAAGCTCGTCGGCAGGCCGGGTGGGCCGTAGGCCTTCCAGGCGGTCTCGTCGGCGTCGAGGAGCATCGGCCACGTGGCGCCCTGCGCAGCGGCAAAGGCACGCGCCGCGTCAGCACCGTCCTCGTGGACGATCCCGAGGATGACGAGGCCGTCGGCGGTGTGCGCGGCAACGGCTTGTTTGAAGAGCGGGAACTCGGTCCGGCAGGGCACGCACCAGCTCGCCCAGAAGTTGACGATCACCGGCCGCCCCCGGTAGTCGGACAGCCGCACCGGTTGGCCATCGAGATCGACCAGGTCGAAGTCGGGCGCCGCCTGGTTCATCAGCGGCGAGCCACCGATGACGATGGTCGTCGGGGTGGCGGATCCACCGGGCGTGACGTTCGGCACGAGCCCGAGGTTGGCCGTGGCGGCGTAGACGACGATTCCGACGGCGAGCGCGACGGCGATCAGCGCGACAGTGAATCGAACGGGGGATCGGAAGGTCGCAGGCGTCGCGTCCTCACTTCGAGGTGATCGTGCCCTTCATGTTCGGATGGATGGCACAGAAGAAGTCGTAGCTGCCGGCCGGGAGGGCCGGCACATGGTAGACAGCCGTGCCTGGCCCGGTCACCGTATCGCCGGCGAAGATGGTCTGGCCGCCCTGGGTGATGTGGATATTGTGCGGTACGCCGGCGTTGTTGTTGTCGAAGGTGATGGTGATGGCGACGCCGGCCGGGACGAGCAGGCTGCTCTTGGTGAACGAGATGGCGCTGTTGGCGGCGATCTCGGGCGCCGGGTCCGGTGAAGCGGCGGGCGCGCTGCTGGTTCCGGCACCCGGCTGGTTGCCCGGCAGCGCGCCGATGACGATGGGGATCATCGTCAGCACCACCGCCGCCACGGCGATGACGCCGAAGATCGGCAGCAGAGATGTCGGAAAAACGCGCGATGGGTCGCGGCTCTTCGGTTCGGCGTGGCCGGTCTCCTCGGTCATCTTGTACTCGTAGCCCGCGTCACGGAACCAGCCCGCGACGGCGATGATGACCATCAGGATGCCGCCCAGGATGAGCGCCCACCCGAAGACCATCCCGAGCAGCACGAAGAAGAAGCCGATGGGCGCGAAGAACGGCCACGGGCTCGGGCCCGGCAGGTGGACGCCCGGCGGCAGCTGGAGTTCGCCGGGCATCGCCACGGCCGACGACCCGGCGACGGTGAGCGCGCCGGCGGATGAACCGACCATCAGTGCGTTGTGAGCGTCTCCGGCCGCGAGCGCCGGCCCATGAGCGTCGCCATGGACCCCTGTCTCCACCTGGCGCCACTCTCGGCCCGCGTCCCACAGCCAGCCGCCGATGGCGATGGCCAGGAAGCCGAGGCCGCCGACCAGCAGGATCGGGTTGATCGGCAGCCCCCAGCCCGGGAAGACGAGCGCGAGCAGGATGAGCGTGCCGCCGATGGGCACGACGAGCGGCCACAGTGATGGCCCGGGCAGATGCACGCCGGCCGGCGGCACCGGCGGCCGCGGCCGTGGCACCCGGCTCCGGTTCCTCGCGCCGTTGCGCATAAAGGAAGTTGCCATCAAGAGGAGGATCAGGCCGGCGAGGGCGATCATCGCGAACGGCAAGAGCGGGATCAGGTCATTCCAGACCGGCGTGATGATCTGGCTGAGATACCCGAGGATCTGGGTCCAGAGGTCCAAGGTGCCGGACCCCTCAGAGCTCGCGCGAGCCGCGCACGAGGACCGAGAAGACGAACGCCATGGCGATGCCGAGGATGATCAGGAGCGCGGCGTTGCCCCGATCCATGGTCAGACCGTTGCCCTGGACGATCAGGTAGATGACGCCGACACTCGCGAAGATGAGCCCCAGCACGATCGCTCCACGCCGCGTATACATCTCGTCGCCTCGAACTACTTGAGGAGGTAGATGGTCGTGAATAGCGCGATCCAGACCACGTCGACGAAGTGCCAGTAGGCGCTGACCGCCTCGACCGCGACATGGTGCTTCGCCGAGAACTGACCCTGTTTGGCACGCAGCAGGATGACACTGATGCCGACCACACCACCGAAGACGTGAGCGCCGTGGAAGCCGGTCATGGTGTAGAAGAGCGTCCCGTAGATGGCGCTGTCGATGCCGAAGTGGTGGTCGGTGAGCAGCCCGTAGTAGTCGAACGCCTGAAGGCCGAGGAAGGTCAGGCCGAGCACCAGCGTGACAGCGAGGCCGCGGATGAGCCCGGTCCGATCGCCGGCGGCGATGCGCGAGAGCGCCCACTGCATGCTCACCGAGCTCGACAGCAGGATGGCCGTGGCGATGATCGGCACCGGGAAGAACTGGATGAAGTCGATGCCCTCGGGTGGCCAGATCGGCGCCGTCGCCCGTATGTTGAAGTAGGCGGCGAACAGGCCCCCGAAGAACATCACCTCGCTGCCGATGAACAGCATCATGCCCAGCAGCGCGGTGTCGATGCCGCGGTCGGCGTGACTCATGCCGTGGCCGGTCGTCACCGCGTCCTCGCCGTGGGTCACGAGGGCGCTGTCAGAGGCGGTCAATGGGTGTCCTTCCCGGCAGCGCCAGCGCCGGCGGCGGCGTGCGCGACCGAGGCGCCGGGATGCTTCAGGTCGAAGACCGGCCGCTCAGAGCGGATGGCCGGGAGCTCGTCGAAGTTGAAGACCGGCGGCGGGCTGGTGGTCGCCCATTCCAGGGTATTGGCATCCCAGGGGTCGTCGCCCGCGTCACGCGGGCCGCGCAGCGTGGTGAAGACGTTCCAGATGAACGGCAGCACGCTCGCCGCGATCAGGAATGCGCCGATCGTGGACAGGAGGTTCAGATCCGCCCAGCCGTTGTTGGGTGCGTAGTCGACGACGCGGCGGACCATCCCGTCCAGGCCGAGCAGGTGCATCGGAAAGAAGGCGACGTTGGTGCCGATGAAGAGCAGCCAGAACTGGATCTTGCCGAGACGCTCGTTGAGTTTCGCGCCGGTCATCTTGGGGAACCAGTAGAAGAGCCCGGCGAAGATGGCGAAGACCGACCCCGCCACCAGCACGTAGTGGATGTGCGAGACGACGAAATAGGTGTCCTGGACCATGAAGTCGAACGGCACGACCGCCAGGAACGCGCCATCGAGGCCGCCGATGAGGAACAGTGCGATGAACCCGACGGCGTAGAGGAGGGGCGTATCGAACTTCAGCTGGCCGCCCCACATGGTCGCCAGCCAGTTGAAGAACTTGACCCCGGTGGGCACCGCGATGAGGAACGTGAAGAAGCTGAAGAAGGGCAGGTACACCGCACCGGTCGTGAACATGTGGTGCGCCCAGACAGTGAAGCCGAGCGCGCCGATCGACGCCGTCGCCAGCACGAACGCCTTGTAGCCGAAGAGCGGTTTGCGGCTGAAGACCGGCACGATCTCGCTGACGATGCCGAACGCGGGCAGGATCAGCACGTACACCTCGGGGTGGCCGAAGAACCAGAACACGTGCTGCCAGAGGATCGGGTTGCCGCCCAGCGACGGGTCGAAGAAGCCGCCGCCGTAGTTGCGGTCGATGAACAGCATCACCAGGCCGGAGGTCAAGACCGGCATCGCGAAGAGGAGCAGGACGCTCGTCACGAGCGTCGTCCAGACGAGCATCGGCATGCGCATCAGCGTCATGCCCGGCGCTCGCAGCTTGAAGATGGTGGCCAGGAAGTTGATGGCGCCGAGGATCGAGCTCGAACCCAGCAGCACGAGGCCCATCAGCAGCAGGTCGATGCCGTGGGCGGGGGTCGTTTCCGTGAGCGGCGCGTACATCGTCCAGCCGACGGGTGCGCCGCCGAACGCGAAGGCACCCAGGATCAGCACCGCGCCCGCCGGCACGAGCCAGAAGCCGAGTGCGTTGATGCGCGGGAAGGCCATGTCCGCCGCGCCGATCTGGAGCGGCACGATGAAGTTCCCGACGCCGGTCATCATCGGCATCACGAACAGGAAGATCATCGTGACGGCGTGCATCGAGAAGAGCTGGTCGTAGAGATCGGGAGTCAGGAACTGAAGGCCGGGCTGGGCCAGCTCCGTGCGCATCGCCAGGGCCATGATCCCGCCCACCAGGAACATCCCGAACGCGGTCGTGATGTAGAGGGCGCCGATCTTCTTGTGGTCGGTCGTGGTCAGCCACTCGAGCACCCACGAGCGCCGTGACGCGTAGGGGCGGGCCTGCGGGATCGCCGTCGTCGCCATCTCGAGTCCTCTACCCCCCGACCTTCAAAGTGCCCGTCATGTTGGGATGGATGGCGCAATAGAACGTGTAGGTGCCCGCCGGCAGTGCCGGCACCTGGAACGAGCCGGTCTGGCCGCCCTGGACAGGCGGCTCACCGATGAAGTCGCTGCCGTCCGGGTTGGCCGCCTTGATGGCGAAGTTGTGGGCCACGGCCGGATCGCCGTTGGTGAATTGGACGGTCAGGGGCGTGTTGGCCGGAGCCGTCACGGTGTTCGGGTCGAAGCCGGCCACGATGCTCACCGCGTGGACCGCGACCGTGACCGCGCCGCTCGGCGCCGGCTCGGGCGACGCGTTGGCCTGGGCCTGTGCCTGCGCCGCCCACGTCACGTAGTCGGACGGTGAGACGGCGCGGATGGTGAAGTACATCTGGGAGTGCCCGAGACCGCAGAACTCGGCGCATTGGCCGCCGAAGGTGCCCTCGTCCTGGATGACCACCTGGAACTCGTTGACTCGACCCGGGATGACGTCGAGCTTGCGGAAGAACTGAGGCACGAAGAAGGAATGGATGACGTCCTGTGCGTGGAGCCGAAAGAGGATCGTCTCGCCCGTCGGCAGCACCATCTCCGGACCGGTCGAGCCGGCGCCCGTGAAGCTGATCGGCTGGCCGGCCGCATTCAGGACGCCCGGGTAGGCGAACGTCCACTGCCACTGGAAGGCGGTCACGTCGATGGTCACGTCCGGGGTCGGCGAGATCTTCTCGGTATCGGCGAGCGTCGCGTACGTGCCCACGAAGAGTCCCGACACGACCAGGAACGGGATGACGATCCAGAGGACCTCGAGCTTGTTGTTGCCGTGTGTCTGGACCGGCAGCGCCGTGTCGGTGGGCTTGCGGCGATAGCGCAGCGTGATCCAGATGATGAGGCCCTCGACGAGCACGAAGACGACCGCGGCCACCGCGAACACGATGGGGTAGAGGTTGGCCGCTTCCTGGCCCTGGATGGTCACCACCTGGCCGGGGAAGAAGCCCGGCGCCTGGCTGTCACCGGTCGGGTGCTGGTTGACCTGGGCGGCACAGGACGCGAGAGCAAGGGCGGCGAATCCGGCGAGCGTGATGAGGCCCGCCGCACGACGCAGGCGGGCACTCTTCGTCAGACGCAAATCGACTCCCTGGGACGGAACACGGGTCGGCCTATCATACGGGCTCATGCCAGCGCTCGTTCGTCGTTCGCTGGTGCGCGCCGGACTGGCGGCACCGCTCGTCGGCCTGCTTCTGCTGGTCCCCGCTCCAGCCCTTGGGCATGGTTTCGTCTCGACGCCGCTCGATGCCTGGTCCGCTCTGACGGCCTGGACGCTCGAGCCTCACGTCATCCTGCCCGTGCTCCTGGTGGCGCTGGCGTATCACTGGGCCGTCAGGACCGTCAACCGACTCCATCCTGCATCGCGCGTGCCGCGACGCCGGGTCTGGGCGTGGGACGCCGGGCTGCTGGTCATCATCGTCGCGCTCGAATCGCCCATCGGCACGTACGACACCACGCTCTTCTCGGTCCACATGCTCCAGCACATGCTGCTGATGATGGTCGCGGCACCACTGCTGGTGCTCGGCGCGCCGGTCACGTTGCTGCTGCGCGTGGTGCGGCCCGAGGCTCGCCAGCGGCTGATCATCCCGTTCCTCCATTCGCGGCCCGTCCGCTTCGTCTCCCATCCCGTCGTGGCGTGGTTGATCTTCACCGGCGTGGCGTACGGCGCGCACTTCAGCCCACTGTTCGACGCGGCGCTCGTCAGCGACCCCATCCACATCCTCGAACACGTGTTGTTCCTGACCGCCGGCGTCCTCTTCTGGTGGGTGGCCATCGGCGTCGACCCGAACCCGTCGCGACTGGGCCACGGCGGCCGCGTCTTCTACATGCTCATCGGCATGCCCTGGAGTTCCTTCCTCGGCCTCGCCATCTTCTCGGCGCCGGGCGTCCTCTACCTGCACTACACGACACCCATCCGGACGTGGGGACCATCGCCACTCTCCGACCAACAGGTCGCCGGCGGGCTCATGTGGGCCGGCGGCGACCTCGTCTTCCTGATCGCGATGGTCATCGCGATCGCGGCGTGGCTGCGCGCCGAGGAAGCCGAGGGGAAGCGGCTGGACGCGCAGCTCGACCGCGCAGCCGCCCGAGAGGCCGCATCGACCAGCACTATGGCACGCGAGGCGGCGGGTCTTGGTGGCGACACCGGGTAGCTGCCCCGGACGCTCTCCGCCGACGCCCCTAGGACGCGCTCGGGCTCGGGCTGAGGATCACGTCCTCCAGGCGGACGACGACGAGGCGCTCGGTCGGGCCTGATCCGTCGACGCGGTAGGTGACGCGGACCGGCAACGCCAGCGCCTCGTGTTCGCGCAGGTGCTGCCCGGGAAAGGCGTTGCCACCGAAGGGGATAGGCCCGTCGAAAGTGAACGTGAGCGTCCGCCCGTCGGCCGTGTGCAGCTCGAAGCTCTGGATGGCGACCGGCGAATCGCCTACCACCGAGACCACCAGCCCATCGACCGTCTGCGTCTCTGGCCCGGAGCACGCTGCGCCCGGCAGGACGACGAGGAGACAGAGCGCCAGGCCGAGCGCAGCGCGCCGGCCGGTCACCCGAGCGGTAGGACCAGGACGTCGATGACCATGAGCGCGAACAGCGCGGAGAGGTACGTGATGGAGAACTTGTAGAGGCGGATGGCCCGCCGGTCGGTGCCTTCGCGCCACATCGCGAACGCCTGGAACATGAAGATGCCACCGAGCAGCAGGGCGCCGGCGAGGTAGATGAGCCCCATGTGCGCGACGGCGAAGAAGAGCAACGTGAGCGCCACCATCAGCACCGAGTAGAGGCCGATCTGGCGGGTGGTCTCGGGCACGCCGTGGGTGACCGGCATCATCGGCACGTTGGCCGCCGCGTAGTCCTTGGAAAGGCGCATCGATAGTGCCCAGAAGTGCGGCGGCGTCCAGTAGAAGACGATGGCAAAGAGCACCAGCGCTGGCAGTCCGATGTCGCCGGTCACGGCCGCCCAGCCGATGACCGGTGGCAGCGCGCCGGCGGCTCCGCCGAGGACGATGTTCTGGGGCGTGCTGCGCTTCAGCAGCATCGTGTAGATGACCACGTAGAAGGCGATAGCGATGAGCGTCAGGAAGGCCGCCACGAGATTGGTGAAGACGGCCAGCACGCCGAACGAGACGACGCCGAGCGCCAGGCCGAAGAGCAGTGCGTCCTCCGGTTCGACCGCGTTGGCCGGCAGAGGGCGGCGGCGGGTGCGGGTCATCAGCAGGTCGATGTCGCGATCGAGGTAGCAGTTGATGGCGTTGGCCGAGCCGGCCGCGAGCGACCCACCGACGAGGGTCCAGAAGATCAGCCAGAGCGGCGGGATGCCGCGTTGCGCGACGATCATCGCCGGCACCGTGGTGACCAGCAGCAGCTCGATGATGCGCGGCTTGGTCAGCGCCACGTAGGCGCGCGTCCGCTGCCGCCAGCCGACGATGGCGCTCGTGCCCGCGTTCGCGGCAGGCGTGCCGGAGCCCGCCGCCGCAGCGTCGGGGGCGGAGGTCGCAGTGGCCTCGGGGACCGCGGGAACGGGGGCTGGAACGGTGGGGGGAGCCGTGGCCGGCTCACCGCTCGTGGCTTCGGCGCGGCGGGGCGAGCGGGCCTCGTAGTAGGCGTACAGCGTCGCCGTCACGAGGAGTCCCCAGATGAGCGCGCCGAGCGCCAGGTGGAGGATCACCGCCCACGAGGCGAGCGTCGTGAAGATCTGCATCGCGCCGACGATGACCTGGACGGCGTAGAGCGCCGCCGAGGTGCCCACCAGGCCGAGCAGGATCTGCTCGCGGGACGTGGCGCCGAATCGGCCGACGGTGGTGGCTGGACCGGGAGCGGTCGCGCCTGTGGCGACGCCGCCGGCCTTGTCGTTGGATCGCCGGGCGTCGCGGGCAGCTCGCCAGACCACGAGCGTGGTGCCGGCGAGAACGACGCCGACGACGACCGAGACGATGCGATGGAGCCATTGCGCGATCTGGAGCGCGGCGATGGCGGGGTCGGCCGAGAAGGCCGGCAGGAGCGCGCCGTTGAAGAGCGGCCAATCCGGGAAGACGAGCGCCGCGGTGGTCGCCGTGACCTGCGACCCGAAGAGGAGCAGCGCGTAGACACAGGCGGCGGTGAAGGCAAGGAGCAGCGTCAACCGTTGGCTCGAGCCGGGCCTTCGCTGGAGTGACGCCGAGTAGCGGCTGCGGACGGCCACGAACGCGAGGAGCGCCAGCAGGATCATCGCCGTGGCCAGGTGGGCGGTCACCCACTGGCCTTCGTTCTGCGTCGCGACGGTGACCTCGCCGAGGCCCGCCTGGATCGCGGTCAGGATGACGGCCGCGATGGACGCGGTGACGAGCGACCGCTCTCCGCGATGCTTGCGATACGCGACGACGGCCACGGCGAGGACCAGCACGCCGACCAGCGCCGCCCACGTCCGATGCATCCACTCCACCCATGCCGCGTCGTCGCCGACCGACGGCAGCAACTGGCCGTGGCAGAGGGGCCAATCCGGGCAGCCCATCCCGGACCCGGTGCCGCGCGTGAACGCGCCCAGGACCACGAGCACGTACGTGGCCGCGAGGGTCGTGACGGTCAGCTTCTGGAAACGGGTCATGGGGCGTCCGATTGTACCGCCGGGCCGTCCGCTCGACCCTCCGGGAGCGCCGCCAGCGCATCGGCAGGGGAGTCGGTATCGTGGCCCGGTGACCAGTCCCAGGTGGTCCGCGGCGGTGCTGTCATTCGTGCTCGTCTGCGCGATCGCCGTCAGCGGCTGCGCTGCGAATCCGACCGTGTCGCCGAGCGGCCCCGCTGGACCGTCCGTCACGCCCGGACCGGAGAACGGCTGCGCGCCCGTCGGCATCGTCCCGCCGCTGAGCTATCCCGGCTGGCCCGGCTCGAACACGGCACCGCCGGCCGGCAACATCATCCCCATCCCGGTCTCATCGGAGATCGCGGTCGGCCAGAACCGCTTCGTCTTCACGCTCATCGATGGCCAGAACGACCTGTTGGCGGCGGCGAACGTGACGGTCGGCCTGAAGTTCTTCAACCTTGCCGCTGACCCGGCGACCACCGCCCTGACGGCCGACAGTGCGTTTCTGACGACGAGCACCGGCCGCGGCTTCTACCGGACCAGCGTCGACTTCCCGTGCTCCGGCGACTGGGGCATCGAGTTTGCGGTCGCCACAGCAGGGGCGGCGGCGCAGACCGTGCGCATGATCATCCCGGTCGCGGCCACGTGGTCCACACCGGCCGTCGGCGCGTCGGTCCCATCGGTGGTCACGCCGACCGCAACGACCGCCGCCGGCATCGCGGCCATCTCGACCGACACGGACCCCGATCCCGACTTCTACAACGTCTCCGAGGACGAGGCACTCGCCGCCCACCATCCCTTCGTGCTGGTCTTCGCCACGCCGGCGTTCTGCAAGACGGCGGTCTGTGGACCGACGCTCGACCTGGTCAAGTCGGTCGCGCCTCCGTTCAAGGACAAGCTGACCTTCATCCACGTCGAGCCGTACATCCTTGCCGAGCAGGACGGGACGCTCCAGCCGGTCCTCGATGCCACCGGCAACTTCCAGGCCGTGCCGTCGGTCATCGCCTTCGGGATGGCGTCCGAGCCCTATACCTTCGTGGTCGGGGCCGACGGCAAGCTGATCACCAAGTTCGAAGGCGTCACCGGCCAGGACGAGTTGATCGCGGCGCTCACACAGGCGGCCGGAGGAGCCTGAGTTCGTCGGCGAGGCGGCCGGCGAGCGTCGGATCGGCCAAGAGTGCCGTGCCGATCTGGACCGCCGCCGCGCCCGCCGCGAGCATCGCGAGGACATCGGCCACGGTGGCGACCCCGCCGCAGCCGATGATGGGCACGGAGACCGCATCGTGGGCCTGCTCGACCATCCGGATGGCGATGGGGCGGATGGCCGGCCCCGAGAGCGTGCCGGTGCTGCTGCCGAGCGTTGCCCCCGATGCCGGCATGCCACCGCCGCAGGTCAGCGCGTTCGCGCCCGCCTCCACGACGGCACGCGTCAGCGCACGCACATCGCCGGCCGCCGGGGAGAGCTTGACGATGACCGGTAGGTCCGTGGCCTGACGGACAGCGGCGGTGACGCGGGCGGCAGCGGCCGGATCGAGCGAGATGGGACGGCCGCGTCGCGCCAGGTCGGGCGACGCCAGATCGATCTCGAGGGCGGCCACGCCCGGTACGTCGGCGCGGCCAGCCATGCTGGCGAAGTCCTCGGCCGAGGACGCTGCGAGGTTCAGGATCACCGGCACCGTCCACGTCGCCCAGCGCGGCGCGAACCGTTCCAGGACCTGCGCGATGCCGGGGTTCTGATGGCCGATCGCATGGAGCAGTCCGGATGGTGCTTCCACCATCCGTGGCGCGGGCGCTCCCGAACGCGGCTGGAGCGTGGTCCCGCGGGTCACGATCGCGCCGAGGCGCGACAGGTCGACCTGGCCCTCGGCCTCCACTCCGTAGCCGAAGCAGCCAGCCGCGGCCATCACCGGGTTGAGCAGGAAGTCGATCATGTCGGATCGTCCCAGGTCAATTCGTCGACCTCGTAGACCGGGCCTTCGCGGCACACGCGCGTGGGACCGTCGCTGCCCATGACGACGCATCCGAGACAGACGCCGAGCGCGCACCCGACGCGCTGCGGCAGAAGAACCTGGAGCCACGAACGGGGTCGCGCGCGCTGGCTGCCGCGCGCCGGTGCCCGGCCGCCGCGACGCCCGAGTCGCGCCACGCCGAGGCGCTTCTCACGACCGGCCGCGAGGCGAGCGAGGGTGGCCAGCATCGCGGGCGGGCCGGCGGCGAACGCCTGGTCCGCCCATGCCTCGTAGCGGGTCACGAGATCGACGACCGAACCGACATGGCCAACGGAGCCGTCGTCGGTCGCCACCACGTACTCGACCTCGTCGGGGAGGAGCGACGACGGATAGACCTCGGCCGCTCCGTGCGCGCCGAGCAGGAGCGTCACGCGGCGGCCGGCCGTCAGCGCCTCATCGGCGATGAACCGGAGACCGGCGACCGCCGGTCCCTCGGCGATCAGCAGGAGCTGGTGGCTCCGCGGGTCGACGCGGACGGGGCGACCCAGCGGGCCGAGAAGCGCAACGTTCTCGGAGGGTCGGACTGTCGAGAGCCAGGTCGTCGCCGGGTCAGCCGAGTCGAGGTGGACGGAGACCTCGCCACGCCCCCGATCGACCGAATGGACGGTCACCGGCCGACGCATCGGCACGCCCCAGCCGATGGGCGCGTCGACCTGGAGATATTGGCCGGGCCGAAGGCTCGCGGCCAGGCTGGGCGCACGGTAGGTCTGCAGCCACTGACCCGGCAGGAACTCCCGCGCCGAGATCAGCTCCGCGTCGGATGGCCTCGAAGCGCGGCTGGCTTGGAGGCGTGCACTCATCCTGCGCGGCAAGCAGGTGAGCGCAAAGCAAGCCAGCGCACTCAGTCGGGCTTGGCGTCCGACCCTGGGGCGGGCTTGGCATCGGTCGAAGGCTTGGCGTCGGCAGCCGGCTTCGCATCGGCTGCGGGCTTGACGTTGGCAGCGGGCTTGGCGTCGTCCGCGTCGCCATCGGCGTCCTCGTCGTCGCCGTCCTCATCCTCGGGAGCAATGCCCGGATAGGCGTCAGCGAGTGCCTCCGCCAGGTCGCCGAAGAGGTCGGTCGGGTCGTAGAACATGACGAGTTCTTCGGGGCCCTGAAGGGTCTGCCAGCGGTCGTCGCCCTCGTCGGGCTTGCCGTCGTCATCATCGTCGTGCTCGGGGACCACCTCGGCCTCGAAGGAGCCGTTCGACTTGAACCAGAGGCGCTCATCATCGTCGTCGAGGATCATCAGGTCGCCGACCAGGCCGGCGATGTCGGCGGCCGCCACCTCGAACTGCTCGATGAGACGCGACTCGGACAGTTGGCTGCGTTCCTGGAACGTCAGGGCGAGGTCATAGAGGGCGCGCGCAGCGCTCTGCGGATCGTCGGGAACAAGGTTCGCGTGGACCGCCGCCCAGTCATCGGCCGCGCCGACGTACGGGTCGCGGCCACCGATTCCGACACCGACCGTCTCGGACGGGGAGATGCCGGCCGATTCCATCAGCCCTTCGGCCGCCGTCGGTTCGTCGGGCAGGCCCGCCTCCTCGCGCGCTGAATCGGCGAAGGCGGCGAAGATGTCAGCCGGGTTATAGAGCTCGACCAACTCGGCCGCGCTCTCGATGACCTCGGTGTCGGAGATCCATTCACCCGTCGCCTCGTCCTGATACCGGCTGCGCGAACGGAAGCTGCCGTCGGGCGCGACCGACAGGTAGTCAGGGTCGTCATCGATGAGCACCATGCCGCCGAGATCGCGGATGCGGTCCGCGTTGGCCTGCATGAATTTGACCAGCTGCTCGCCGGCCTGGGCCAGGAATGTGTCCCGTTCGATCGTGGCATCGCCGGCGATCTCGCTCAGGATGCCTGATCGGTCCTCGTCCATGAAGCCTCCCTAGGGGTGGTACTCAAGATCGGGTCCCATCCGTTCGCGGAGGAACATCGCGTGATGGCGTTCGAACATCCATTCACCAGCCCGGTGGCCGATGGCTCGCGAGCGCTCGTCGCCTTCGAGCTTGTCGATGGTCGCGTAATCGGGTAATTCCAGCAGGATCACATTATCGAAGTCCCAGCCGTAGGCCACGTTGTACCAACCCAGGAACTTCATCCCGAACTCCTCTTCATAGCGCTTCACCTGGCGGGGGAAGAGCTTGCGCATGAAGAACTTGAAGAAGGGATCCCGACCGCGCCGGACGGAGAAGAACGTTGCCAGGACGGGCACGTGCTGGAGAGTCTCCTGATGGGTGACGGGTGGGTGCGTGCCGAGCGGTGGTCCGGGCGTTCGGAGCCGGGTCCGTGGCGCCCGATATTGTCGCACGCCCGGGCCACGAGGCCACACGACGTTGCGCATGACTGTTGCAGATCGGCTTCAAGGGTTCCCGCCGGCTGCCAGGTCGCCGCTCGGGCGGTGAGACGCGTCTGTTTCCGTCGCTCAGCACTGGGCGGAGTACAAACTGAGACCGCGGCCGGTCACTGGCGCCGCGCCAGCCCGGATCAGAGATGGATGAGCGTGACACGGGCGCTATCGATGCACCCGGCCGCTCCCTGGAGCCGGATCACCTGCTTATGACTCTGCCCAGAACTGGCTGACGGGAGTCGATGATCACTCGGGAGCACGGTCGTCTCGCGGCACGGACTCGGCGTGGAGTCCCCGTGGTCGAGTCAGGTCAGGTCAGGTGAGGTCGGGGGATCGGACGCATCCGACGGATCAGGCGGTTCGGCAGACGGAGCAGCATCGGCGTTCTCGTCTTCGAGCATACCGACGGTCTTGCGGGCGGTGGTCGACATGGGGCGACGGCGGGTGCGGCGATCGGCGGCGACGAGGCGAAGCAGGAAGATCACCGTCTGGCCGGCGAAGAGCAGCAGGACGAGGGAGATGATCAACAGGGCCGCGCTCACCCAGTCGGGGGCACGAAGGTTGACGCTTATCGGAGTGGCGATGAGCAGTATCCCGAGCACGATGACCTGTGCCCAGAAGCAACCAAGTCCCGGGCCGCGTTCGGGATCGAGCGGCTCGCCCTTGTATTGCACAACGGGGGCGACCACCGGCGGACGCTCCGGCTGCTCCCCGCCGAGTGGCTCCTCCTCGCCCAATGGCTGCTCCCCACTCATCTCGACACTCCCCGGCGCGACAACCAGTCGGACGCGCGGAACCACTCCCCGGCGAGCGGCAGGAACCAGGGCCGCCCGCGGTACATCGCCGGTACCACCGGTGCGCCCGGATACGGGATCCGCTCGAACGCCGAGGGCTCATCCGCGACATCGCTGCCCCGCCCCAGCCGCTTCGCCATCCGCAACCCGAAGGACGTGCCGAGCGCCAGCCCGCTGCCGCAGTAGCCGAGGGCGTAGTGGATGCCGCCGTGTTCGCCGAGGTGAGGCACCCGGTCGAACGTGAATCCGACGTTGCCGCCCCACGCGTAATCGATGCGCATGTGGGCTGCCTGCGGGTGGACCGTGACCAGCGCACGGGTCAGGATGGCCGCCGTGCGATCGATCGAGGTCGGCCGGAACGACGCTCGCCCGCCGAAGATCAGCCGCCGGTCGGCGTTGACGTGCCAGTAATAGAGGAAGTTCTTGGAGTCGAAGAATGCCCGCCCGCGCGGACTGATCGACGCCGCCAGCTCCTCGCTCATCGGCTCGGTGGCCACGATGTACGAGCCGATGGGCATGATCCGCTGGCGCAGCCAGGGCCACAGGCCGTCGGTGTAGCCGTTGGTCGCGACGAGGATGTCGTGCGCCCGGATCGAACCGCGATCGGTGATGACGGAGTGGTCGCTGCCGCTGCTGGGCACGATTCGCTGCGCTGACACGCCCGTGTGGAGGTCGACCCCGGCCCCGGCGGCGGCCGCCGCGATGGCCGCGAAATACTGGCCCGGGTGGATGACACCGGATTCCTCGAGCACCATCGCGCCCGGGTAATAGTCGGTGCCGACCTCCTCATGAACGGCCACACCCTCGATGACCCGCCCGTGAAGACCGGCCGATTCGTATTCCGCCAGCACAGCCGGCTTGCCGCGCAGGTGACCCTTCGACCAGGCCAGGATGACCAGACCGGCTCGACGGTACTGGCAGTCGAACCCTTCCGACCTCACGAAGGCCTCGGCATCGAAGTAGGCGTCGACGCCGGCCTGGAAGATGGCGCGCCCGAGGTCGGCGCCGTAGCGCCGCTCCAACTCTGCGCGGCCCCACTTGAGGCCCGGGTGGAAGATCCCGCCGTTGCGCGTACTGGCGCCCCAGCCGAGCGTCTCCTTCTCGAGCAGCGTGACCCGGGCGCCGCTCCGCGCCAGGCCGAGCGCCGCGACCGTGCCCGTGTAGCCGCCGCCGATGACGACGACATCGGCCCGTTCCGGCAACGGCCGGTCATCGTACGTCGGCACCGCGGGCATCGTCGTCTGCCAGAAGGGGCGCTGCTCGTAGGTCGGCGCGGGGGAGGGCATCGGGCTCAGGCGTCGGTCCCTGCCAACAGCGCCAGGACGGCCATGCGCACCGGCACGCCGTTCGCGACCTGGCAGGTGATGACGGACCGGGGCCCCGAAGCCACGTCGTCGGGCAGTTCCACGCCGACGTTGACCGGCCCGGGATGCATCACGATGGCGTCCGGACACGCGGCGACGAGCCGCGCCTCGGTGATGCCCCACGCGACCGCGTACCCCGCCTCGGTGGGCGCGGCAGAACCGTGCAGTCGCTCACGCTGGACGCGCAGCGCCATCACGGCGGCTGCGCCGCGCATGCCCGCTCCGAGATCATCCGTGATGGTCAATCGGCGGCCGGCAGGCAGCTCGGCGGCCCACGTCTCGAAGCCGGCCAGGAACTCACGCGGCCCGGTCACCCAGACATCCATGCCCATCGTGGTCAACGCCCAGATCCCGGACCGTGCGACGCGGGAATGGACGAGGTCGCCGACGATGCAGATCTTGCTGCCTCGGATGCCGTCGGCGCCGAGATGCTCGGTCAGCGTATAGAGGTCGAGGAGCGCCTGGGTCGGGTGGGCGTGCGAGCCGTCGCCGGCGTTGACGACGTGGCCGCGGAAGTGGTCCGTCGCCACCCGTGCGGCGCCGTCATCCGGATGCCGGATGGCGATCACGCCGACGCCCAGCGCATCGAGCGTCCGCACGGTGTCGATGATCGACTCACCCTTGGAGAGCGAGCTCGTGGCGGCCTCGATGGAGACGACATCCCCGCCCAGTGCCCGCGCTGCCAGCTGGAAAGAGGTGCGCGTCCGCGTCGACGCCTCGGCGAACACTGTCGCCATGGTCTGGTGATGGAGCACGGGCTCCGTCGTCCCCGCCGCCCGCGATGCCGACATCGACCGCGCCAGGTCCAGCACCAGCGTCAGTTCATCGGCCGTCAGGATGTCGACATCGATGAGATGCCGGTGAGTCCATGCAGCGCTCATCCGGGCTCGCCGGGTCGCAGCTCGATGATGACCTCGTCCTCGCCGCCGTCCACCTCGTGGAGGCGGACGCGGATGATCTCATCGCTGGCGGTCGGCACGTTCTTGCCCACGTGGTCGGCTCGGATGGGCAGCTCACGGTGGCCGCGATCGATCAGGACGGCCAGGCGCACCGCCTTTGGCCGCCCGTGCTCGACGAGAGCGTCCATCGCCGCTCGGACGGTCCGGCCGGTGTAGAGGACATCGTCGACGATGACGATCGTCGACGCCTCCAGGTCGAAGGAAAGATCGGTGCCCTTGACGTGGGGTTGGCGAGCCACCCGTGCCAGGTCATCGCGATGGAAGGTGATGTCAAGCGTCCCGAGCGGCAGCGTCACGCCCTCGTGTGCCGCGATGGCTGCCTGGAGGCGCTGCGCGAGGGGAACGCCGCGACGCTGGATACCCACCAGCGCCAGGTCGGCTGTCCCGCCGTGCTTTTCGACGATCTCATGGCTGATGCGGATGAGCGCTCGACGGATCTCGTCGGCGGTCAGGATCCGGCGCGCGCTTTCGGCCAAGAGGTCACCTCGCAGGGAGTCGCTGTCGAGTCGGACGCGGCGGAAGGTCGCCCTCGACCGATGATCCCGACCGAGGTCAGGATAGCGCGGTGGCTCGAAGCCGCAGTTGCTAGAAGGCCGGCAGCCCCGGCGAAACGTCGATGTCCCGGATGCGCAGACCACCGTAGCCGCGCGCGCCCCACGTCCGCAGGCGAAGCTCTCCCTGGGGTTGGCCGTCGGATGGCGCGACCCACGCCACCCGGTCTTCGCCGAGCGAGAAGGCACGTTCGGCGAGGGTTGCCGGGAGCACCGCCGACTCCCGATCGATGCTGTCACTCGACGCATCGACGAGATAGACCGCCAGCTGACCCCACGTCGAGCCGGGTGTCTCGGTGACCCAGAAACCGAATGCGCTGCCGTCGTCGGCCCAGCCGATTCGCCACTCGCGCACGGGATCTGCCCGGATATCGCGGTCAGGCTCGAGCGGCACCGGTGCGGCAGCGTCCGGTGCGGAGGGCGCCGCGGTCGGCGGCGTCGGGACCGGCGTGGCGTGCGGCCGGGAGCGGTTGGGGTTCCGGTGCGGCGCTCGGCTGGCGTCGGGGCTCGCCGAAGGGCTTGCCGAAGGGTCTGAAGAGGGCGCCGGCGTCGCGTCCGGCGTCTCGTCGGGCGGCACCTCGGAGGAGGCATCCGGCGTCGGCTCCGCGGTCGGCGACTGGATCGGATCGCCCGAGCCACTCGATGTCGGGTGGCTGGTCGCGTACGGGTCGATCGACGCCCACTCGACCATGTACAGCGCGCCATGGCCGGGCACGACCATCTGCCCGTCGTGCTGGAGATCGCCGCGCCAGACGATGGCCAGGCGGCCGGTCGGATCGACCGACGGCAGCCATGATCCGACCAGAGCGGAGGTGCGCTGCGATCCCGTGACCGGGTCGATGACGACCGTCCGTGCGACGACCTGGGTCGTGCCGTCGGGCGCCACCTCGTCGCTGGCTCGACTGGCCACGATCCGCGAGCCGGACCACGAGGCGAAGTACGAACCGTGATCCCGGGTGACGCGCGTGGCGCCCGTGTCACCCGAGCGCCACACGTAGATGTCAGGGCCACGGCTCAGGTCGGCGGGCATCGCGCTGAAGGCGAGCGTCTCGCCATCGGCCGACCAGGCCGGCGGTGCCCCGACCACGCGCACGTCGGCCATGACGGCCTGGACGGCGGCCGGCGTCGGTGCCGGCGAGTCGGTCGTGCCGGGCGACGCGGATGAACCGGTCGTGGAGCCACCCGGGGCGCTCGGTTCCGTACCGCCATTCGAGCCATCGGGCGCCTGGCTGGTCGCCGGAGACCCGGACGTGCTCGACGGCTGGCTTGGCGTTGGGATGCCCCCCGAACCTGTCGGAGCCGTGGGACTCCCCGTCGGTCCGCCGGGGTGGTGCGTCGGAGGATCCAGCGGATCGGTCGTGCTCGATGGGGTCGTCGGCGAGGCGACCGGCAGCGTTGCTGAGCCGTCTGGCGTGGGCGCGGCCGACGGCAGGGGGGTGGTGCCGGCCACGACATCGTCGCCCGGATCGGGCGGCATCGTGGGCAGGAGGACGACGGATACGGTGTCGTTGCCGCGAGCGTCGGCGGTCGTCAGGGCCATCCGCCCGTTGGCCCCGTGAAGGTCGATGTCGTTGGCCGACTGCTCGCCGGGCACGACGACCACGCGCTGCCGCGCGGCGCTGATCTCGGCGCAGTCGGGCGACGCCGCCGGACAGGACCGATCGATCCGTGCCTCGTAGATGGCCAGCCCCGCTGGCGTCACGGCGACGAACGCGAGCGGCTGGGAGGGTACCTGGAACGGGGTCGGTTCGGCGGCCTGTTGCGGGGCGCTGCTGGGCGGCGGCAGGGTGATGGTCCGGTTCAGTTGCGTGCCGACGACCGCGACGCCGACCAGCAGGCTGGCAAGCGCGGTGAGCATCAGCGCCGGAGAGCCGGAGGAGCGCGGCGCGGCGCGGCGCGGCGCGCCATCATCACCATGACGACGACCGGGGCGGGCCGGGTGACGCATCATCTCGTGGTCCAGGGCGGCGGCGGTGCGCGCCCAGAGGTCGCGCGGCACCGGGCGCTCGGGTAGGTCGCGCAGCTGGCGGTGGACGCGCCGGTACTCGCGCTCGACCATGCGGCAGCGCGCGCACAGCGAAAGGTGCTCGCGCAGGTCCTCGTTCTCGGCGGCCGGAAGGGCCCGATCGATCTGGTCCGAGATCAGTTCATGGAAGTGGAGGTGAGCGTCTGGCGGTCTCATCGACGACGCCCGCTGCCGTTTCCTCGGCCGCGTCCGAACCACGATGGCCCTGCAACGCGCTGAGGTTCACGCTCTCGCGCCTCTTCTGCGGTCGCCGTTCGTGCCCGCTCCACGGCGAGTGCCTGGCGGAGTGACTCACGCGCTCGCGTCAGCAGCGCTCGCGCGGCGACGTGCGAGACGCCCAACGCCTCGGCCAGCTCCAGGCCGGTCAACTCGTGGACCTCGGCCATCAGCAACGCCATCCGCTGCCGCTCCGGGACCTGCGCGAGGGCCCGTTCCATCTCGTCGGTCAGCCGGCCGTGCAACGCGACGTCCTCGGCCGAGGCCGAGGATCCGCGCGATTCGCCGGTCCAGGGGACGAACCGGACGACGCGCCGGCGACGCAGCTCATCCAGCGCCGTGTGGCCGGCGATCTGGTACAGCCACGGGCGCGCCTTGGCCGGGTCGACCAGGGTGTCGAAGGCACGGAAGGCCTTGACGAAGGTTTCCTGGGCGATGTCGGCCGCCAGTTCATCGTCTCGCAACATCCGGCTCAGATAGCTGTAGATCTCGCCATGGTGCTGGGCGTACAGCTCCTCCACGCATGCCCGGGCCGTCGCCTGATCCGTGCTCACCGATCTCCCCCTCGAGGTCTCGGATCCGCGGCGCCGAGGCTGCATCGGGATGCGCCCGCTGGGGCGTGGACGCCATCCAGGCCCTTGAGACGCGCGGCTGCGCGGCCGTGTGACGTTGGCCGGGCGGCGGCGCTCACCGCTGCGGGCTCCGAGCCGCGGCGCGGGTCGCGCCTCGCCGTGGTTCGCGCTCGAACGCGGTCGAATCCCACGCGTCGCCTGCCGCTCGACCGAGCAACTCCTCGACGGCCTCCTCAGGGCTGACGGGATTGACCGGCAGTCCCGTCCCGAGTTCCAGACCGGCGATCTCCCGCAGCCGCGGGTGGATCTCCCAATGCCAATGGTAGGTCTCGTCGACGCGGTCGCGCAGTGGCGCGGTGTGCAGCACCAGGTTGTACGGGGGTCCGCCGAGCACTTTCGTCAGACGCAACACCTTCTGGAGGGTTTCCGCAGCGCTGATCAGCTGCTCGTCGGTCGCGCGGGCGAAGTCGGCATCGTGGTGGCGTGGCACGACCCACATCTCGAACGGCGAGCGGGACGCGTATGGCGCGAAACAGACCGAGGCGGCGTCCTCGAAGATGAGCCGGCCGCGGTTGGCGACCTCGTCGCGCACGAGTCGGCAGTAGGGGCAGACGCCCTCGCGGATCAGGTAGCGCGCGGCGCCGCCAAGCTCCTCGCCGACGCGGTGAGGGATCTGCGGCAGGTCGTAGGTCTCAAGGCACAGATGGTCCGTGCGCGCGCCCGCCTGGGCGCCCCAGTTCTGGACCACCTGGA
>PNAP01000120.1:23294-31791 GCA_003169735.1 Chloroflexota bacterium
TCGCGATCCTCGTGCTCGGCTTCGCGGGCCTGCTGCTCGGTGCCGGCGACGGTGAACGCGAACGGCTTGAGCATCCGGACACGGACGCCGTCGCCCGGTGGCTGCGCGCAGTTCTGACAAGCGCCGCCGGGACCATTCACCAGCCGCGCCGGCAGGTGGAAACGGGCGCGCTCGAATTCGCGATCAACGAGGACGGCGACCCACCAACCGGTGACGTCGTCCTTGCGAAGCTCGAAGAGCCCACCAGGCATCAGGTTCGGCCGTCTACGCTGCGGCGGCGGGCGTCGTCGCTCGAGCGACGCCCTCGCCGTTGACCACGACGCGCTCGCCGAGCCGCTGGATCAGAGCGTGCCCGAACCGCCCGGCCGCGACCGAGACGCTCGCTGTCGAGGGTTCGGCCGACGTGCCTGACCAGCCGGCCTCCTGAGCGATGGAAGTCACCGCGATGCCGGCCAGCCCGCACGGGTCGATGAGCTCGAAGTCGTCGAGGCGGGTGGTGATGTTGAGCGCGATGCCGTGGTACGTGACACCCCGTTCGACCTTCAGGCCGAGCGCACCGAGTTTCCGCGGCGCCGCCGAGTCGGGATCGCACCAGCAACCCGGGTAGGCGTCCCGCCGCCCGGCGATCACCCCGTACGACGCCGCCGTGTCGCTCATCGCCGCTTCCAGCGCCCGAACGAACGGCCGCACGAAGAGGCCCGCTTCGGAGAGGTTGACGATGGGATACGCGACCAGCTGACCAGGGCCATGGTAGGTCACGTCACCGCCACGCTCGACCTGGATCAGCTCGATGCCTCTCGCCTCGAGCTCCTCACGGGTGGCGCGAACGTGCGCCGCCGTGGCGTGCCGACCCAGCGTCAGGACCGGCGGATGCTCGAGCAGCAAGAGCCGGTCACCGATGCTGCCCGCCGCCCGCTCAGCCACGAGGCGGTGCTGGTACGCCCACGCCTCGCGATACCCGACGCGGCCCAGCCACTCGAGTTCGAGCTCCATGCGGCCACGATAGCAGGGCACTCCCCTCGAACGGTTCGAAGGCGGCGCCGAAACGTGGTGGTACTGTGCCTGCAGTGCACGACTCATTGCGCGCACGGCTGGTCTGACTGTGTGGCCGGCCTGAGGCGAACGATGAACATCGATGGTCGAGATCAGGGCGAGGGTGCTCAGGTCGACGGACCGGTCGGCGAGGCTGGTGTCCCGCATCTGGACGACGCCGCGTTAGGCGACGCCGACCAGACGCACGCCGACGCCGACCAGACACACTCTGACGCCGACCAGGCCGATGCGACGCGGGATGATGACGACGCCGACCGGGACCAGCGTGCGTCGGATCAGGATCAGGCGACCGCCGACCGCGATCACGCCGCTCGCCCCTCGGTCAGTGCCTCAGAGGAGCGGGCATATGCCGTCGCGCGCGACGAGCGCGAATCGGTGTCGCTCCAGCGCCACGGGACCCAGCTCAAGCGTGCCGGGACGGCCCGCGATCGTGACGCGACGGCGGATCGGCGTGACCGCACCGCGCAAGGACGCGACGAGGTCGCCGACCTGCGTGGCGAGCAGTCGCGTCTGGCGCGACTGGAACGCGATCGCGAGTCGGACCCGCCCCACGATGCCGATCTCCTGCGCCAGCTCGAAGAGCTCAGTGCCCAGGCCGCCGCCGATCGGGTTCGAGCTGCCTCGGACCGCGCTCGCGCTGCAAAGGATCGAGCTTCAGCCGCCCGCGAGCGGGCACGGCTCGAGGCCGACCTTCGCAGTGCCCACCTCGATGAGCTGACCGGTACGTACCGCCGTGAGCTGGGTCGCCTCGCCCTCACCCACGAGATCGAGCGAACCCGACGTTCGGACGGACGGTACGTGCTGGCGTTCGTCGACGTCGACGGGCTCAAGGAGATCAACGATCGCGACGGCCACGCGGCCGGCGACCTGGTGTTGCAGGCGGTGGTTCGCGCCATCCAGTCGAGGATCAGGTCGTTCGACCCGATCATCCGCTTCGGCGGCGACGAGTTCGTGTGTGGGCTCGCTGGTACGGACCTCGCGGAAGCCGAACGCCGGTTCGACATGATCGCCGCGGCAATCGAGACGGACGCTCGCGTGGGCATCAGTGTCGGCCTGGCGGTGCTTTCCGAGCGCGACGATGTCGATGACCTGACCAATCGCGCGGACGCCGCGATGCTCGCCGTCAAGGCGCGACATCACTCGCGCGCATAGGGGGCGGTGGTAATCTCGGCAGCGCACCCGGCCGCGCGGCGGCGCCTCCCGAGCGGGAGTAACTCAGTTGGCAGAGTGTCAGCTTCCCAAGCTGAATGTCGCGGGTTCGAACCCCGTCTCCCGCTCCACTCCCTGCTCCGATAGGCTGTGCTGCATGGTCGCGTGCGCGTCATGCGGGGCGGAAAATGCCGCCGGGTCGCGGTTCTGCAACGACTGTGGCGCGCCCTTCGTGGTCGTCCAGGCGTCGCTCGGCGAGGAGCGCAAGGTCGTATCGGCGCTGTTCTGTGACCTCGTCGGGTTCACCGCCGATTCCGACGGCGCGGATCCCGAGGACGTCGATCGGATGTTGACGTCGTACTTCGCGCTGGCCCGCCGGGAGATCGAGGCGCACGGTGGGGTGGTCGAGAAGTTCATCGGCGACGCCGTTCTTGGCGTGTTCGGTGTACCTGCCGCCCACGAGGATGACCCGGAGCGAGCGGTGCGTGCCGCCCTCCGCATCGTCGAAGGCGCAGACGGCCTCCGAGGAGTCGGCGGCGACCCCATCCGGCTCCGCATCGGGATCAACACCGGCGAGGTGCTGGTCCGGTCGGGTGTCGCGCCGGAGTCGGGTGAACACTTCCTGGCCGGCGATGCCATCAACACGGCATCTCGCATCCAATCGGTCGCGCCAGAGCTCGGCGTGGCTGTCGGTCTGACGACGTACGAGGCAACGGCTGCCGTCTTCGACTACACGGAACTCCCTCCGGCGACGGTCAAGGGCAAGACAGAGCCGGTCCGCCTCTTCCAGCCCAAGGCTCCGCGAGCAAGGCTGGGAGTCGAGGTGATCCGTACCTCTGCCGGACCGTACATCGGCAGAGAGATCGACCTGAGTCTCCTCCGCAGCCTGTTCGACAAGAGCGTGACGTCCGAGTCCGCCCAGCTCGTCACGGTGGTCGGGGAACCGGGCATCGGCAAGAGTCGGATCGTCGCCGAGCTCCTCGTCCACGCGCAGGCGAAGGTCCCGGGCCTCACGTGGCGTCAGGGCCGCTGCCTGCCGTACGGCGACGGCGTCACGTTCTGGGCGCTCGGCGAGATCGTCAAGGCCGAGGCGGGCATCCTCGAATCGGATGATCCTGCGACGGCGGGTCACAAGATCGAAGAGGCCGTACCGGTCGGCCCCGACGGCGATTGGATGCGCCAGCGCCTGCTGCCGCTCGTCGGCCTCGATGCCAGCTCGTCCGCCGAGCGGGAGGAGTTGTTCGCTGCCTGGCGAGGCTTCCTCGAGACCGTCGCGGAGCGAAGCCCGACGGTGCTCGTCTTCGAGGACATCCACTGGGCCGACGAGGCGATGCTCGCCTTCCTCGAGTACCTCGCCGATCGGGCCCAGGGCGTGCCGCTTTTCATCGTCGCGACCGCCCGGCCCGAGCTGTTCGAGCGACATGCCGCCTTTGCGGCCGGACTCCCGAACGTCAACCGGGTCAACCTCGGGCCGCTCAGCGACGATGAGACCGCTCGGCTGGTCGGCGAGCTCCTCGGTTCGGTCGTCCCGGCCGAGCTCCAGACGCCGCTCCTCGAGCGTGCCGAGGGCAACCCGCTCTACGCGGAGGAGTTCGTCCGGCTCCTCCGCGACCGCGACCTCCTGGAGAAGACCGCCGCGCACGGGGTCGTCCTTCGGTCGGGAGCCGAGGTCCCGCTCCCCGAGTCGATCGCGGCGATCATCGCCGCCAGGCTGGACACGCTGACGGCCGAACGGAAGCAGATGCTGGCCGATGCCGCGGTCGTCGGCAAGGTGTTCTGGGCGGGCGCGGTCGCCGCGATGGGGGAGCGCGACGTGGCGGACGTCACCATGGCGATGCGCGAGTTGGCTCGCAAGGAGCTCATCCGGCCTGCTCGTCGCTCTTCGATGATCGGCGAGACCGAGTACGCGTTCTGGCACGTCCTCACGCGCGACGTGGCCTACGCGCAGCTCCCGCGGGCCTCTCGCGCAGGGCGCCATGTATCCGCCGCGAGATGGCTCGAGAGCAAGGCCGGCGGCGAGCGAGTCGAGGACATCGCGGAGGTCCTCGCGCACCACTACGCGACAGCGCTCGACCTAGCTCGGACCAGCGGGCAAGCGGACTGGGCGACCGCGCTGGAGGAGCCGGCGCTGCGCTACCTCACGCTCGCCGGCGATAAGGTCGTGAACCTGGACGTCGCGACGGCCACCGCTACCTTCGCTCGAGCGCTGGCTCTGACGCCGCCGGGGAACGAGCAACGACCGGCACTGCTCGTGCGCTTCGCGAAAGCCGTCTCTGACGCTGGCCGGCCGAGCGACGGGGTGGCCGCAGCCGATGAGGCAGCTGCCGACTTCCGGGCACGCGGTGACCAGGAGGCGACGGTGGACGCGCTGGGCGTGCTGACTGGTTGCATGTTCCAGACTGCCGATCCCCGGCGATCCGCGGTCGAAGCGGAGCGGTTGGCGCTGGCGGATTCCATGCCGCCGAGCCCGGCCGTGGTCCGAGCGCTGATCGGATGCGGGATCGAGGCAGCGGTGACCGGCCGCAACGAAGCCGCGTTGGGGCTGATCGACCGTGCGATGGAGATGGGGGAGACCCTCGGGCTCGAGCGCTCGTATCGGGCCCTTGGCTTCAAGGGCATGGCTCGATGCGGACTCTGGGACAACGGCGGCCTGGATGACATCCGTGAGGCGATCGATCTCGCGATGGCGGATGGCGATGCCAGCGATGCCGTGCTGTTCGAGAACAACCTGGCGGCGAACCTCGTGCCCTTCGAAGGTCCGGCAGCGGCGCTTCGCGTCCTCCGTGACGCGATCGACTTCGCGCAGACCCGAGGGTTCGACGGCCTCGTGAACACGCTCTCAGGAAGCACGGTGTTGTGCCTGGTGATCGCTGGCGCGTTCGATGAAGCGCTCTCGATGATCGCGGGGCTCGCGGACCGTCTGACGACGACCGAGTCACGGCTCGTCCTCGCGGAACTCGGTGGCTATCGCGTCCAGATCCTGACGGTTCGCGGCCAGGCGGGGACCGTCACCGACTCGCTCGACTGGATCGAAGCCACCGTCCGCGCCGCGGCGTTGCCGGAATACGCTGCGGCCGGGCTTGCGGCCACGGCGGGGGCGCGCGCGGCTCTCGGGCAGGATGGGGCGGCGGGCGCGCTGCTCGCCGAGATCGCGGACGATCCAGCCACACGCGGCACGATGACCTACGCTCCTGCCCTTCCCGAGCTCGTGCGAACCGCGCTCGCGATCGGTGACGAACCCCTCGCTCGCCGGCTGGTCGACGGCGTGGAACCTCGCTATGCCTTTGCCGAGCACGCGCTCGTGACGGTCGAGGGTGCTCTGGCGGAGGCCTGCGGCGACTTGGCCGACGCGGCCGCTGCCCATGCCGATGCCACCGGCCGGTGGGAGCGGTTCGGGGTCGTCCCTGAGCAGGCGTTCGCACGTCTCGGTCAGGGGCGCTGCCTTGTCCGCTTGGCCAGGCTGGACGAGGCTGCGCCGGTGCTGCGCGATGCCCGCGAACTCTTCGCGCGTCTCGGGGCGGCTCCGGCGCTGGCCGAAACGGATGCCTTACTGGCCGAGGTGAGGGCTTCGCGACGCCGCCGCGGGCCGACCGTCGCTGTGGATGAGGATCCCGCCCGGCCGCAGTAGCCGCCGCTCCTGTTGATGGATCTCGCGGCGGATGCGCTCGGTGGCGCGGCCGTGCGCGGCCCGGAACTCGGGCGAGCCGAAGAGGCGACTCTCGTGGATCGCATCGAACGATCCGGTGACGAGGAAGTCGAGGGCACCGGCGACGGCCAGGTCGACCCGATGATGCACGAACGTCTCGCCGTCGAGATCACCGATGTCGACCCCGACCGGATGCGCCCCGAGCTCCGCGAGGAGGCGGCACATCCACGGCTCGAACGCAGCGGTCCGCAGGCCCGTCGTCGGGGATCGGCTCGTGTTCGACCCGCAGGCGATGTCCAGGACGGCCTGTCCGCGGAGCGCCGACAGCGGACCAAATGCGTCCAGCAGGCGGCTCGCGAACTGGGCCACGACCTCCTCGACGCGTGGTTCCGCGGCGATCTTCGCCGCGAGCCCATGCCCATCGTCGAGTCTGCGGAGCGCGCGGGCCAGGAGTCCTCGATCGGAAACAGTTCGCCCGAGAGCGGTCAGACGTCCGAGTGCGTCGGGCGCCACCTACGCCCCGAGACCCTCCGCATCGCCGTACGCCCAGAGATCGAGGGCATCGAGATCGACCGCGTCGCTGCCGTTCGTCGACAACGCACCGGCGACCTGAGCCCGATGCTCGGTCGCGTGGTGGATCGCCTGCCCAAGGATGGTCGAACGTGCCCGGCGGACGACCTTCCCCGCGTAGGTGTACTCAGCCACTCGGTCAGGCACGGCGGCCTGGGCGCGGATCCGAGCGTCAACGGCGCGGCAGCGCTCGGCGAGCTGCGTGAGTTCCGCGACGGTCACCGGCGGCGCTGCCGGCTCCGGTCGGGGCGTGCCTTCGAGGCGGGCGGCGTAGCCTGCGGCCGCCGACACGAGGTGGTCGAGGATCATCGCGATGGTCCACTCGTTGCGCGGAGACGCGAGCGCGAGCGTCTCGTCCGGCAGCTCGGCGAGTCGGGCGAAGAGCGCCGCGTTCGCCCACGCCATATGGCGGAGAAGCCGGTCCAGGGTCGGATCGACGGTCGGTTCGCTCATCATCGCCACTATACGGGCCAGCCTGGCGTGTGGCGCCACCACTCCCGTGGTCCGCACCGAGCCGTTCGGCCGGCAGCTCCGGTCTCGGCCCGCCGCGAGGTGTCGGCGGGCCATCGTTCGCCCTTCACGGTGACCTTACGCCCGTCGGTACCACGTGCACGGTTACCGTGAGCACAAGCCGACCGATTAGCCCGTCCGTGGCCATCGATTTGCCCACTTCGGGCCACCTTAAGGTCGATCTACCACCAGCACGGGTATCCGGGCCGATAAGGAGCCGTTTCTCGGACCGTATCGACGGCCTTCCCCTGACGGTAAACGTGCACGTAGTACGGCTATCGATATGGCGCCGAGTCAAGCCGCCGAGTCCGTGGGATCAGGTGCGGTGAGCCCGAGTATGGCGACCGCGGCGCATACTCGCGGAGCCGACGGCGAGGTACGCCGCCCACGATGGCGAGGGCAGCGGCATGGCGAAGACGAAGGCTGAACAGGCCGAGCAGGACATCGAGCTCGCGCCCGTCTGGCCGGACCCTCCGACCGAGACGGTCGGACAGCAGGCGCGGACGATCTCCGGCGCGTTCTACCGGGAGGAGCTCGCCCGACTCCAGATCGAGCTGGTGAAGATGCAGGCGTGGATCCGCTCTTCGGGCCAGAAGCTGGTCATCCTGTTCGAGGGTCGTGACGCCGCCGGGAAGGGCGGCGCCATCAAGACCATCACCCTCTCGCTCAACCCTCGATACGCGCACGTGACGGCCCTGCCTGCCCCGACCGAGCGCGAGAGGACCCAGTGGTATTTCCAGCGCTACGTCACACACCTCCCGTCGGCCGGGGAGATGATCCTGTTCGATCGGAGCTGGTACAACCGCGCCGGTGTCGAACGGGTGATGGGCTTCTGCACCGAGGATGAGTACCGCGAGTTCCTGCGTTCGGTTCCCGAGTTCGAGCGGATGCTCATCCGGTCAGGCATCACGCTCGTGAAGTACTGGTTCTCGGTCAGCGACGCCGAGCAGGAGCGTCGGTTCCAGGCGCGCATCGAGGACCCCACAAAGCGCTGGAAGCTGAGCCCGATGGACCTCGAGTCACGCGCCCGCTGGGTCGAATACTCGAAGGCGAAGGACGAGATGTTCGCCTACACGGACACGAAGCAGTCCCCGTGGAGCGTGGTCAACGCGGATGACAAGAAGCGCGCCCGGCTCAATGTCATCCATCATCTGCTGAGCCGCGTCGCCTATGAAGATCTCACCCCGGATCCCATCGTCCTGCCACCGCGGCAGCCGGACCGCGGCTACGTCCGGCCCCCGCTGGCGGACCAGACGTTCATCCCCGAGGTCTACTGACCTCGGCCGCGGCGGTTCATGGTCATATGCAAACCCGGGTAGCGTAAGGCGGAACCCTCCGCCGACTCCCGGTCCGGGCACGGCCGATTCGCCCTCGAACGCCCTTCGGGCCGCGGTCCCTCAGCTTGGAGAAGCGACCCAACGTGGCTGTTCGGTCTCGCAGACCGACCTGAATCCCGCCGAGTGCTACCCCGATTTGCATCAAGCTCCTATCTTGTCAAGCGGCTACGGCGAGTGGCCCGACGCCTGCCCGGAGCAGCCGGAAGACCATGCGAACGAGTTGGCGCTTGAG
>PNAP01000012.1 GCA_003169735.1 Chloroflexota bacterium
TCGAACGAGCCGCCGGTGATGCGCTCGAACGCCTCGACGTAACGGGCACGCGAGCCGGCGACGACATCGGGCGGCAGCGACGGGCCAGGCGGCGTCTTGTCCCAGCTCTGGGTCTCGAGCCAGTCCCGCACGAACTGCTTGTCGTACGAGGCCTGCGCTCGGCCCGGTTCATACGCAGCGAGCTCCCAGAAGCGGCTCGAATCGGGCGTCATCACCTCGTCGATGAGGATGACCACTGGCTCGCCCGCGGGATCGTCGACCAGTCCGAGCTCGAACTTCGTGTCGGCCAGGATGATGCCCGCCCGCTCAGCGTGGGCCGCCCCGAACGCGTACAGCGCGAGGGCGATCGTGCGCGCCGACTCGGCCACGGCCGGCCCGACCAGCCCGACCATCTGGTCGAAGTCGATGTTCTCGTCATGCCCGACCTCCGCCTTGGTCGAGGGCGTGAAGAGTGGCTCCGGAAACCGTTCGCTCTCGCGAAGGCCGGCAGCCAACGGGATGCCGCTGACCGCGCCCGTGCGCCGGTAGTCCTTCCAGCCGCTGCCCGAGAGATAGCCGCGCACGATGATCTCGACCGGCAGCGGCCGGGCGCGGCGGCAGATCATCATCCGGCCGCGCAGGTCATCGGCGGCATCGGCGAAACCCGGCGGCAGGTCGGCTGGGTCGGTTCCGAGGAGGTGATTGGGCACGATGCCCGCCGCGGCCGTCTCGGTGAACCAGAAGCGCGACAGTCCTGTCAGGACGCGCCCCTTGTCGGGGATGACCGTCGGCAGGACCACGTCGAAGGCACTGATGCGATCGGTGGCGACCATCAGCAGGCGCTCCGCATCGAGGTCGTAGAGATCGCGGACCTTGCCCGAGCGGACGAACCGGTGCGCGAGTTCAGTGGCCAACGGGAACCTCCGTCCGCTGCTCGAGTCGATCGAGCCGAGCGATGATGGTGTGGGCGTGGCGCAGGAACGCGGCGTCGTCGAAGCAGACCGCCAGCCGCTCGGCGGACAGGGCAGCCGTGACATCGGCATCCGCCTCGACGAGGGTGCGGAAGGGGCGGCGCTCATCGGCAGCCCTTAGCGCCGACCGCTGGACGAGCGCGTACGCCTCCTCCCGGCTGAGATGGCCATCCTCGACCAACGCGGTCAACAGGCGGCTGCTGGCGTGCAGGCCGAGCCCGCGCTCGATGTTCTCGCGCATCCGCTCGGGTCGGACGATGAGGCCATCCGCCAGGGCGGCGAAACGGACGAGCATGTAATGGAGCAGCGTCGTCGCGCCCGGAAGGATGACCCGCTCGACGGACGAGTGGCTGATGTCCCGCTCGTGCCACAGCGCCTGGTCCTCCATCGCCGCGTGGGCGTAGCCGCGGAGGATGCGGGCCATGCCGACAAGGCGCTCGGCGAGGATCGGGTTGCGCTTGTGGGGCATCGCGCTGGAGCCCTTCTGGCCCGACTTGAACGGCTCCTGGACCTCCGCGATCTCGGTGTGCTGGAGGTTGCGAACCTCGGTCGCGAAACGCTCGATCGATCCGCCCGTGATGGCGATGGCGGCGAGGAACGCTGCGTGGCGGTCGCGCTGCACGATCTGGGTGCTGACCGGATCGGTGGCCAGGCCGAGTTCCGCCAGCGCGTCGGCCTCGATCTCAGGGTCGAGTGCCGAGTACGTGCCGACCGGTCCCGAGACCTTGCCGACGGCGAGGTCCGCCGCCGCCGCTGCAAGGCGCTGCCGGTCACGATCGAGCTCGAAGGCCCACGACGCGAGCTTCAGTCCGAACGTGATCGGCTCGGCGTGGACCGAATGGGTCCGGCCCATCATCACCGTCTCGGCGTGCTCCCGCGCCCGGCGAACGAGAACGGCGATGGCGGTGTCCAGACAGCCCAGGAGCAGGTCGGCGGCCGCGCGGCATTGAAGCGCCAGTGCCGTATCGACGACGTCGCTACTGGTCAGCCCGAAATGAAGCCATCGGCCGTGTTCGCCGACCGTCTGGGCGACCTGGGTGACGAAGGCGATGACGTCGTGGTCGGTCTCGCGCTCGAGTTCGGCGATGCGACCGACGTCGACCCGGGCGGCCGATTCGACCGCACCGAGGGCGGCCTCGGGAACCAGCCCGCGCCGGACCTCGGCTCGCATCACGGCAAGTTCGACGCGCAACATCGCCTCGAAGTGCGCCTGGTCTGTCCAGATGGCGGCCATCGCGGGCAGGCTGTAACGATCGATCATCATCGTGCCCCGACGGCGACGGTCGCCGGTCGCGCGATGTCGCGTCGGTAGCGGCGGCCGTCGAAGCGGACGCTGGCGGCCGCCGCGTAGGCCGCGTCCGCCGCGCTTTCCGTCGTCACGCCCCGACCGACGACCGTGGCCACCCGCCCACCGCTGGTGACGAGCCGCCCATCGGCGCCGTGCCGGACACCGGACCAGAACAGAAGCGCATCGTCGGGCAGCGGATCGACGGCGATGGCGTCACCGAGCCTCGGAGCGTCCGGATAGCCGGCCGTGGCGATGACCACGCCGACTGCCGCGTCGCCGCCCGGGATCCGCCCCGCGACGAGACCCGCGGCAGCCGCCGCTTCGGCCAGTCGGCCGTCGGCGGCCGCGGCGAGGAGTCGCGCGAGCGGCGCCCCGAGCCGAGGCAGGAGCACCTGGGTCTCAGGGTCGCCGAATCGGACGTTGCACTCGAGGAGGACCGGGCCGTCGTCGGTCAGCATCAGTCCGGCATACAGCACGCCGCGATAGTCGATGCCGCGTCGGGCGAGTTCGGCGAGGATCGGGCGATGGGAACGATCGGCCAGATCGGCCGCCGCCACGTCGGGCACGTCGTCGAGCGGCGAGCAGGCGCCCATGCCGCCCGTGTTGGGCCCTGTATCGCCATCTCCGATGCGCTTATGGTCGCGGGCGGCGGGGAGCGCCAGGACCGTCGTGCCATCGGTGATGGCGATGACGCTCACTTCGCGGCCGGCGAGGGCCCGCTCGACGACGATCGTCCGGCCGGCCGCGCCGAACCGGACGGCGCACTCGCTGATGGCGGCCTCCGCCTCCGCGAGCGTGCCGCAGACGGTCACACCCTTGCCGCCGGCCAGTCCATCGGCCTTGATGACGACCGGGGCGCCGAGCGTCCGCGCGAACGCGGCCGCGCCGGACGGATCGTCGCTGAAGGAGCGGCCGTCGGCGATCGGGACGCCAGCCGCCGCCGCCATGTCTCGGCAGAACGTCTTGCTGCCTTCGAGGCGCGCGCCCGCGCGGCCGGGCCCGAAGACGGGCACGTCCGCCGCGCGGAGGTCATCGGCGAGGCCTGCCACCAACGGCGCCTCCGGACCGACGACGACGAGGTCGATGGCCTGGCTGGCCGCCAGACCGAATATCGTGCCGTGGTCGCGCACATCGAGGTCGGGGTGGATCGCTGCCACGTCCGTCATGCCGGGGTTGCCCGGCGCGACCGTCACCCGCTCGACACCGGCGTCCATCGCGAGCCGCCAGGCGAGCGCGTGCTCCCGTCCGCCGGAGCCGATGACGAGGATGCGGGTCGGGGCCGTCACGCGATGGCCAACCGCGGATAGGCCGTGGTCGGGGAGATCAGGCGAGGCTCGCGAACGATGGTCTGGTTCCGTTCCGGCCCGACGCTGACGAGCGTGATCGGGGCTCCGGCGAGCGCCTCGATGGCATCGATGTAGGCGGCTGCGTTGGCGGGTAGGCGCTTGGCGTAGGTCAGGTGGGTGAGGTCGGCGTCCCAACCCGGGAACGTCTCATAGATCGGCTCGACGCGGAGCAACTCGTCGGCATCGAGCGGCCAGGAGACCTCGCGGCCGTCGAGTCGGTACCCGGTGCAGAGGCGGATCTCCGGCAAGCCCGACAGGATGTCGATCTTGTTGAGCATGATGCCGCTGACGCTGTTGATGGCGACGGCGTAGTGGAGCGGCACGGCATCGAACCAGCCGCAGCGGCGGCGGCGGCCGGTCGTAGTGCCGTACTCGCGGCCCTTCTCGAGCAGGTGGCGGCCGATGTCGTCTTGCAGTTCGGTCGGGAATGGACCGGCACCGACCCGCGTGGAATAGGCCTTCAAGACGCCGATCACCGCACTGATCTGGCGCGGCCCGACCCCGCCGCCCGTGCAAGCGCCGCCGGCCACCGGGTTGCTGCTGGTCACGAATGGATACGTGCCGTGGTCGATGTCGAGGAGCGTGCCCTGGGCGCCCTCGAGGAGCACGTGCTCCCCGGCAGAAAGCGCGTCCTGGACGAGCACGGTCGTGTCGACGATGAGGTCCTTGAGTTGCCTGCCCCACTCCAGCGCGTCGACCATCAGCAGTTCGAGATCGAACGGTGCGACGCCGAAGCTATCGCTGAGCACGGCGTTGCGCTGCGGCAGGACGCGCATCAGTTTCTGGCGCAGCTCGTCCGGATGGAGCAGGTCGCCGATGCGGATGCCGGTCCGCCAGGCGCGATCGGCATACGCCGGGCCGATGCCGCGCCGCGTCGTGCCGATGCCATCGCTGTCGAGGCGCGCTTCGGCGGCCCGATCCAGCTCGACGTGGTACGGCATGATCACGTGCGCCGCGCGGCTGACGCGGACGCGGCTGGTATCGATACCGCGCTCCTCCAGCATCGCCATCTCGTCGAGCAGCGTGCGCGGGTTGACCACCACGCCACTGCCGATGACCGGCGTGATGTGCGGATGGAGCACGCCGCTCGGCACGAGGTGAAGCTTGAAGACCTCGTCGCCGATGACCACCGTGTGGCCGGCGTTGTCGCCGCCTTGATAGCGGACGACCATCGAGACCGACTCCGCCAGCAGGTCGGTCGTCTTGCCCTTGCCCTCGTCGCCCCACTGGAGACCGACCACCACCGTCGCCGGCATCAGCGCGACGACCAAAGAACGAGGCCCCGAGCCGGAGCGGCCGGGACCTTCTGGAGCTGGGTAGATTCCGCCTCTCGCGGGTCGGCCGACGTTCGACCGGGGCCTTGGGCGAAGGTGCGGTACGGCCTCACGGGACCGACGCAGCCCCTTCCTCGAGCAACGGCTCCTCCCTCGCGGGGTGGCGGGCAGTGCCCGCGGGCTCTGTAAGGCGTGATGATACCAGCGCAAGACCGGCCGACGACGCCGAGCATCCCGGGGAGGGGGCGACGAGAATCTGAAGAGAGCGGGCGAGCGCGGGAGGGGGACCGCGCCCGCCCGTATGGGGTTGTCAGATCAGGCGGCGACGGCCTGGCCGACGGCCGCCTCCTCGTTCTCCTCGTCGTCGTCCGTGTCGTCGGCGAACGCCATCGTCCCGGCCTCGGCGACGTCGGCCGGAGTGATGCCCATCGCCTCGGCCTGCGCCACAAGCGAATCAGCGGCCGATTCGACCGCGTAGTCCTTCTTCCGCCGGCCGGACAGCATCTCGACCGATGCCGCCACGACCTCGGTCTTCCAGTGGCGGAGCTTGTGGTCGTCCTCCCATTGACGCGTCTGGAGTCGGCCCTCGATGGCGACCAGTTGCCCTTTGCCGAGGTACTGGCCGCAGATCTCGGCGAGGCGGTCCCATGTGACGACGTTGTGGTACTCCGCCTTCTCGGCGCCGCCGCGGTAGTCGTTGGTCGCGACGCTGAACTGGGTGACCGTCTTGCCGCTGGCAAGGCTTCGAACCTCGGGGTCGCGCGTCAGGCGACCGGTGAGCAGGACTCGGTTCATGGTTCCTCCTGGGCCGACGCGGGCGCGCGGCCATGCGTTGGCGGCGGACGGCGGAACGGGACCGGCGGGTATGGGCCGCGATCGAAGCGCGGCAGCTGAGCGGCGGAGGGCGTCGCCCGGCCCTCCATGGACGATGCGGCCGGGGCCGGCGAGGACCGAGCGACACAGCGAACGATAGGGACGGCCGCTTATCGCGGACTTACCGCCGCCTTCGTTCGAAGTTTCGTTTGGCGCCGATCGGGATCAGGACCTGGAACGGCGGATCAGGTGCGCGGGTCCGGGATGCAGATCCCGGAAGGCTGCTGGTTGTTGCCAAGGTCGTTCGTCCACGTGTTCGACGTGCCGGCCGTTTCCGACCCCGAGGGCCCGCCATCGTTACAGTCGAGAGCGATGTTGCCGCGGAAATCGTTGCTGTGGATATCGTTGCCCGAGCCGCCGGTGCCGAGCACGTCGATCCCGTTGAACCCGTCAGCCGCCGTGTTGTCATGGACATCGTTGCCGCTGTCCTCGATCGAGATGCCCGTGTCGTTCGCCTCGAAGGCGTTCCCGCCGATCTCGGCACCCGTGGGGGTTGGCGTGGCCGGTCGGACCGGGCTATCGACTTCGGCATCGATCCCGAGGATGGTGCGCGTGATCACGTTGTCGAGGATGCGGCTCCCGCCGGCCGCGTTCTGGAGCCGAACGCCGTACTGGAGCGCGGGGGTCGATCCGGATTGCGCGACGGGGGCGCCCGCATTCGGCCCGGAGTAGATGGCATCGCGCTGGACGGTCGCCGACGCGCCCGCCTCGATGGCCACGCCGAACGCCAGGCCGCATGCCGCAGGATTGCTCGAAGCCGCAACGCATGAGGAGGTGGCAACCGGACGACAGGCGGTGTCGACGGGGCGGCAGAAACCCCCGTCGTTGACGTGGAGATACCGGACGGTGTCGCGGTAGAGCGTCGCCGACGAGCCGGTTCCCTGCACCAGGATCCCGCCCTGCTTGAAGTCGGTCACCCAGTCGAACGCGATCCGCCCGGTCGCCGGCGGCAAGGCTGCGAGCCCGCTCGGTGCCGCTCGGTCGGTAGCGTTGGAGCCGCCGAACACGATGCCGTAGTCGTAGCCGCACGAGCCGGAGAGCGTCTCGTTGCCGTTGACCTCGATCATGTTCCCGCGGACGCGGTCTCGTTGCGCCATCGCCCACACGGCGATATCGACGTGGGCGCATGCAGGCGTGGGATCGGTCTTTGCGGGCAAGCTCCCGGCGTCGATGTCGATGTGGAAGCCACGCAGCTTCGCGCCGACCGCGGTCATGGTCACGATCGCCGCCAGGCCATTCGGTTCCGCGAGCACGGCCGGCGCCTGGATCGTCGCCATCCGGTAGGGCATGGCGCGAACCAGTACGCCGGGCACGTCGAGCGTCAACTGTTCCGAATAGGTGCCCGGACAGACGTAGACACGATCCCACGGACCCGACGCGTCGATGGCGGCCTGGATCGACGTGAAGGCGGCCGTGTTGCAGGCCGCCGGACCGGGTCCGATGCCGTGGTTGTCGTCGACCCAGCGAGTCACGCGAGGCGCGCTTGCCGAAGCCGGGACGGCTGCCATGCCGATGAGCACCGCCGCCATGGCGAGCCCCGCTCCAAGTCGAGCCACGATCCGGTGCGCCATCGCCCTCTCCTTCATGGTCCGGCCGCCGCCGACTTCGTCGACCGAGTGCCCGCGTGGACCAGTGTACGACGGCGAGGACGCGGTCCGAGCTACTCGGTCGGCGCCTCGTGGATCTCGCGAGCCGCCCGGATGCCCGATTCGAGGGCGCCCTGGATCCAGGCGTGGTACAGCGAACAGTGCTCGCCCGCGAAATAGACCCGACCCTCCGGTTTGACGATGTCGGCCTGGAGTTCCGTCTGCTGCTCGGGCGCGAACATCGCGAATGCGCCGCGCGCCCATCGATCGCCGTACCAGGCATGCGAGGCGCCCACCTCGTACACCTCGCGGATACGGGGATGGATCCGCGCGACGTCGTCGAGCGCCTCCTCGAGCCGCGTCTCCTCGTCCATCGCCCCCCACTGGAGCGCGTCCTGGCCCCAGGTGTAGGAGGCGAGCAGCATGCCGCGCTCGGTCGCCGGGTCGGGCGTCGGATAGTTCATCCGCCGGACCGCCATGTCGGTGACCGTGGCACCGCCGAAGATGCTGTCGTCGGCCTCCCAGACGCGCTTGCGGACCTGGAAGAGCACCTTGGTCGAGGCGTGGTAATTCAGCTCGCGGATGGCGCGTTGCTTGGCGTGCGAGAACGGCTTGAGCGTCTCGACCGTGCGCAGGACGGGGAACGGAAGCGTGCAGATGGCGTAGTCGCCGCGGGCTCGGAAGCGACCCGCCTCCGTCTTGAAGTGGATGGTCACGCCTTCGGGATCCTGGTCGATGGCGAAGACCTCGGCGCCGAGGCGGATCTCCTGATGAAGTTCGGCGTAGAACGCGTTCGGGAGTCGGTCCATCCCGCCCGCGATCTCCTGCATGTCGACGTAGGCCTTGCCGATGTCCTCGCGCAGGATCTCGATGACCGCGTTGTGCATGTCGGCTTCGACGAAGTTCATGACCGTGTAGTACTCGATGGCTCCCTTCGACCAGCCCTTCATGCGCAGGAACTCGAACAGCGAGTACTGGTCGTAATCGCGCACGATCTGCTGCCAGGCCTCGTCGCCTGCCTCCTCGACCATCCGTCGCAGGTCACCGGTCGCGCTTTCCCAGAGTTGGTCGGGGGTCCGACCGCGCTCGTGCTCGGCCAGGTCGAAGGGCAGGCGTTCGGGCTGGGCGTTGGCCTCGGCGGCCGTCATCCGGATGCCGCCCATGTGGACGAGACCCTTCGGATTGCCCATCACGAACGGGCGAAGCGGCAGCCCGAAGAGGTCGCAGTATTTGAGCGTCAGGTCGTGGACGCGCGGGATGCGCATGCCGCCCGCCTCGGCGTACAGACCCGGCGCGAAGCTCCGCAGCGTGTAGATGCGGCCGCCCACCCGATTCTGGGCTTCGAGGACCAGGACCTGGTGGCCCTGCCGCTTCAGTTCGTACGCGGCGACCAATCCCGCCAGGCCGGCGCCCAGCACGATGATCCGCTTGGGGGCGCCGGGGCGTCGGTCGAAGCCATCGGTCGGGACGGAGAGGGTCTCGGCCGAGACGGGCGGCGCCTCATCGGGTGACGGTTGGGGCGAGGGGTCGGGATGGGGCTGCAGAAAGGGTGCCTCGCGCTCCGCGTCGATGCTCATGTCGGAATCCTATCCGTCAGACGAGGCTCGCGCGACGCAATGTCTCGGCCGCCTCGGCGTAGCCGAGGCGGGGCCGAGCGGTCACGCGGCTCCGGCGTAGCCGGGTAGCGATGATCCACGGTCACGCGACGCCGGCGCGGTGCAGGGCATCGGCGACGTCGGCGTAGCCGCGATAGCGGGGGTCGGCGGTCATCGCCGCCTCCAGTCCGATCCAGCGGCGTCGGCTGGATCGTCGCCCCGGCAGCGGGTCGAGGACGACGATGCTGGAGGTCTTTCCGGGCTTGAGCAGGTCGATCGTCCCGGCCCACCACGCGCCGAAGCGATCGGCCGGATCCGGCCCGACCGACGTGAACGTCTCCCGACGCAAGCGCAGCGAGTGGAGGACCTCGGCTGACCAGAGGCCCACGATCACGTGGATCTCGGTTCGAAAACCGCCGGCGATGCCAATCCGTGCCGCCAGCTCCGGGCCGATGTACGCGCGCTTGCCGTTGAAGCTGCCAATCGCGTCCTGGATGTCCGGGAAACGCGTCCGATTCTCGAGATGGAGTAGCGCGCGGCGCTCGCGCGAGATCGCCAGGAGATCCGCTCGGCCCGAGAACTGGTAGTGCTGGTACGGCTCGTCGATGAGCACCTCGAACCCAAGCGACCGCAGGTGCGCCGCCTCGACCTCGCCCATCGCTGAATGGACCGGATCGACGTCCCTGGCCGTGCGAGCCACCCGCTCGTTCCGCACCGTGAGCCGCGGCTCCAAGCCGAGTGCCAGCGCCAGCCGAACGTACCCCTCGACCGAACTCGGGTTCCCCGCCTCGATGTCGTGGATGCGTCCGATCGACACGCCGCCGCGCTTCGCGAGGTCATCGAGCGTCCACCCACGACGCAGACGCTCGCTCCGGATCTCCTGACCCACGTTCATCGCGAGCCGAGCGACGAGCGACCGAACCCGTGGCGACGGCGTCTGGTCGAACCTATCGGGTGACATTACGGCTTCAGTGAAACGCCTGGCGCTTATCAGAGACTTACCCGTGGGTCGCACCGCGACCGCGCCAGGTCGAAGGCGCGATTCCACGCTCAGAAGCGGGCATGACCCCGGCGGGTGTGGCCGATCGACGCTCGACCGGCGCGAAGTCAGCCCTCCGATAGCCGAATGGAGGGTCGCCCGGCCGATTCCTTTCGGTCAACCCGTAAAGCGTCGGCGGAAGGTACGGATCGGCGCGCGTGGTCGACTCGTCTTGGGGCCGAGCGGCGACTCTTGGCCGAGTGGCGCCTCGTAGCCGAGGACCGCATCGTGGCCAAGTGGCGACTCCTGGCCGAGATCCGGTTCGCGGCCGAGTGCCGACACGTGGCTGAGCGCGGCCTCGTGGCTGAGCGCTGACTCGTGGCGGGGTGCCACTCCCCGGCTACCCCCCCTTGGCAGCGAATCCCGGCGGCGCCTCGTGGATCTCCTTGGCGGTGCGGATGCCGGACTCGAGCGCTCCCTGGATCCAGGCGTGGTAGAGCGACGTGTGCTCGCCGGCGAAGTGGATGCGGCCCTCGGGCTGGACGATCGCGCCCTGCAGCCGCGTTTGCTGCTCCGGCTCGAACAGCGCGAACGCTCCTCGCGCAAAAGGATCGCCGTACCAGTCCTTGACCGCGCCGACCTCGTACTCCTCCTTGATGCGCGGGTGGATGGCCGCGACATCCTCCAGCGCCTGCTCGAGCATCGTCTCGGCGTCCATCGCCCCCCAGCGCAGCGCGTCCTGCCCCCAGGTGTAGCTCGCCAGCAACACGCCGCGCTCGTTGGCCGGATCGGAGAACGAGGGGTAGCAGATCCGTCGGATGGGCAGGTCGGTCACGGTCGTGCCACCGACGATGCCGTCCTCCCCTTCCCAGAATCGGTGCCGGACCTGGAAGAGGATCTTGGTCGACGCGTTGTAGTTGAGCTCGCGGATGGCCTTCTGCTTCTCGCGCGAGAACTCGACCCCGGTGACCTCGATGTCGCGCAGCACCGAGAACGGCACGGCGCACACGGCGTAGTCGCCCTTGACCGAGTAGCGGCCGGCGTTGGTGCGGTAGTGGACGGTGACCTCGTCCGGGCTCTGCTCGATGGACATGACCTCGGCGCCGAAGCGGATGTTCGGCTTGAGCTGCGAGTAGAAGGCCCGTGGCAGGGCGTCCATGCCATCGACCGGCTCCTGCATGTCCTCGAACGACTTGCCGACGATCTCGCGAAGCTGCTCGACCACGGCCGCGTTCATGTTCGCTTCGCGGAAGCTCATCACGCCGTAGAGCTCCAGCGCTCCCTCGGAGAAGCCACGCGACACGAGGAATTCCTGGATGGAGTACTGGTCGTACTCGCGGAGCAGCGAGTCCAGCGATGCCTGCCCGCCGGCCTCGTACTTGGCGCGAAACTCGCTCGTGGCCTCGTTCCACAGCTCGGTCCAGGTCTTGCCCTTCTCGTTATCGGCCAGGTCGAACGGCAGCTGCTCCGGGTGCGCATCGGCATCGGCGATGGTCATGCGCTTGCCGTCGATGAAGACGAGCGTCTTGGGATCGCCCATCACGAACGGCCGCAACTGGATCCCGAACAGCTCGCAGTAGGCGAGCGTCAGGTCGTGGACGCGGGGGATGCGCATCGCGCCGGCTTCAGCGTGCAGTCCGGGCGCGAAGTCACGGAGCGTCTGGACGCGGCCGCCGACCCGGTACTGCGCCTCCAGCACCAGCGGCTCGTGGCCCTGCCGCTTCAACTCGAAGGCCGCCACCAACCCGGCGATGCCGCCGCCGATGATGACCACGCGCTTGCCCGGCTGTGGACGACGCTCGAGCCCTTCGGCCGGCGTGGCGAGCACGGCTGCCGAGACGGGCGGCGCCTCCTCCGGGGCAGGTTGGCGTGACGGGTCGACCTGGTCGCTCATCGGTCCCTCCTTGGCGGTCGGCGGTTCGGGTCAGATGAAGAAGTAGAAGCTCACCGCGAGGATGACGTAAACACCCAGAAGCAGCGCTCCTTCGAGCCAGTTCGATTCGCCGTCGAGCGATACGAGCGCGGCCGTGCCGGCAGCCACGGCCACGGCGGCGACCTCGAGCGGGGCGAAGACGAGGTCCATCGGTCGGCCGACCACGAGACCGAGCAGTACCAGCACGGGCGCCACGAACAGGGCGATCTGGAGGCTGGCGCCGGTGGCGACGGCGATGGCGAACTCCATCCGATCGGCCAGCGCCAGGCGGACGGCCACCAGTTGCTCGGCCAGGTTGCCGATCGTCGGGATGATGATCACGCCGACGAAGAACGGCGTCAGCGCGAAGGCGGCGATGAACGGGTCGATGGCGGCGACGAGTTGCTCCGACAGGACGGCCAGGAGAGTGGCCGCGATCGCCAGCACCAGCATCGCCCGCCGTGCCGTCCATGCCGGCTCAGCACGATCGATCTCGGGTCCGGCCGCGGGCGACTCGGCCGCATGACGGAAGCGGTAGAGCAGGTTCACGAAGTAGAGCAGCAGCAGGACCAGCGCGATGACCGCGCTCTCGTCCGTGCGCGCCGCCGATCCTGGCTGGGCGGCGACCGTGCCGGACGTGGCCACGAAGACGGCGGGGATGAACAGCCCGACCACGGCCAACACCAGCAGCGTCGAGTCGAGTCCGGCCATCTTGGCGTCGAAACGCTGGATGCCATGGCGGACGCCGCCGAGCAGGACGCTCATCCCGAGGACCAGCAGCAGGTTGCCGATGATCGAGCCCGTGATGGACGCCTTGACGACCTCGAGCTGGCCCGCGGCGAGCGCGAAGGCGGCGATGATCAGCTCGGCGATGTTCCCGAACGTGGCGTTGAGCACGGCACCGACCTGCGGTCCGGTGATCGAGCCGAGGCGCTCGGTCGAGAGGCCGATGACGTAGGCGAGACCGAGGATGCCGATGGCGCTCGCCACGAAGATGGGCGTGCCGGAGAAGCCGAGCAACCACTGCATGGCGATCGATGCCGCGCTCGCCGCGAGCGCGGCCAGGACAACGGTACGGCTGAGCGGTGACAGCTCGCCGAGGATGGGCAGCTTCACGAACGTGCCTCTGGGGCGGCGAAGAGGCGGCGGCGCGGGATGCCGGTCTCGACGGCGACCTGCCGCGCCGCCACGGATCGGGTCAGGCCCGCGGCCGTGAGCGCCTCGACCCGGGCGTAGGCGGCCGCCAGCGCGTCCTCCGACGCGGCCGGCTCTCCCGCGCGTAGCGCGTCTGCGTCCGCGTCGGTCGCTCCCCCGATGACGATCGTGACCTCCCCCCGCGGAGCGTCCGCGGCGGCACGTTCCGCAAGTTCGCCGAGTGTGCCGCGCCATGTTTCTTCATGCCGCTTGGTCAGCTCACGGCAGACCGCCGCGCGGCGCGCAGGGCCGGCGGCTCCGACGAGGTCACGCAGCGTCGCCGCGACCCGGCCGGGTGCCTCGTAGATGACCGTGGCGCGCTCGTCGACCGCGATGCGCGTCAGCGCCGCTCGCCGCTCGCGGCCACGTCTGGCGAGGAACCCTTCGAACGCCCAGCGACCGACCGGCAGGGCACTGGCGACGAGCGCCGCCAGGACCGCCGAGGCGCCCGGGATGGGGACGACTCGCCCGCTGCGCTCCGCCCAGGCACGCACCAGCCCTTCGCCCGGGTCGCTGACGAGCGGAGTGCCGGCGTCCGTGACGAGTGCCACGTCCTCACCGCTCGACAGGCGAGCCAGCAACTCCGAGGTTCGACTCTCGGGGCTGTGGGCGTGATAGCTCACGAGGCGGGTCTCGATGCCGTGGCGCGCCCACAGCCGCCGGGTGATGCGCGTGTCCTCGGCGGCCACGACGGCTACCGCGCGCAGCACCTCCAGCGAGCGCAGCGTGACGTCACCGAGATTGCCGATGGGCGTCGAGACGACGTAGAGCACGCCGCCGGTCGCGCCCTCCTTGCCCGCGTCAGCGGTCACCGGCGGGCAGAGCCGGGGCGTCGCCGCGGATAGAGATAGTCGATGCCAACGGTGCGGGGCCCGAGCTTCGCGATGGGCGCCACCTGGCGCTTGAACTCCGACCTCGCGACCATCCGCCCGACCCGCTCGACCAACCCGTCGTCGAATCCGAGCTCGATCAACTCGTCGGGCGCCCGACGCTTGTCGATCATCCAGAACAGCAGGCGGTCAAGGTCGGCATAGCTCACGCCGAGCTCGCCTTCATCGGTCTGGCCCGGCCACAGGTCGGCCGACGGCGATTTGCGGACGATGGCGTCGGGCACGCCCATCACCGCCGCGAGCTGTCGGACCTGGGACTTGTAGAGGTCGCCGATCGGCGCGAAGGCGCAGGCGCTGTCGCCGAAGAGCGTCGTGTAGCCGATGAGCATCTCGGTCTTGTTGCCGGTCCCGGCGACGAGGCCGCCGAACGTCACCGAGTGGTCGTAGAGCACGGCCATCCGCATGCGCGCCATGAAGTTGCCGCGCCGGACCGGCGACGCCTCGCGCCCGCCCGGCGCGCCATCCGCGAAGTAGGCGTCGACCATCGGGCTGATGTCGACGAGCGTGCTGGCACAGCCCAGCTGGTCGACGACGGCCGCGGCATCCGTGCGCGAGTCGGCCGACGAGCCGCTGTACGGCATCAGCACGCAGAGCAGGCTGTCGGCGCCGATCGCTTCGGCCACGAGGTGCGCCACGAGCGCCGAGTCGATGCCGCCCGAGAGCCCGACCACCGCTCGGCTGAAGCCGGCCTGGCGAAGCTGGGAGGTGATGAAGCCATCGATGATGCGCCGCGCGACGTCCGTATCGATGCCCAGCTCCGCAGGCAGTTCGAAGGCTGGCCCACTCCCCGAAGGCGGTGACGCGCTGACCGACGTCACGCGCCCGAGCCAGCGTCGTTCGGGTCCACTTCTCCGGCGCGCTCGCGCACGATGCGTTCCAGCTGGCGCATCACGACCTCCGGTCGCTCATCGCGCAGCAGCGGCATGGCGATGCGCTCGCGCCGCACCTCCGCCCGGTCGATCTCCACGAAGAACAGCCCCTCGTCGTGGAGTGGCGCCTGGAAGAGCGTCGCGCCGGTCGGCGAGATGACCTCCGAACCGCCCCAGAAGGTGATCGATTCCTCGACGCCGACGCGATTGACGAAGACCACGAAGGACGTGGTGAGTTGCGCGTAGGTGCGCGCCAGCGTGCGCCAGGAGGTCGCCGTGCCGAGCCCGACCTCGTTGACGGCGGCCACGTCGCGTCCCGGCGACGACGAGATGTTGATGAGCACCTGCGCCCCGTCGAGGGCCAACAGGTTCGGCGTCGCGAGGTGCCAGAAGTCCTCGCAGATGCAGATGCCGAGCGACAGCCCGAGCCGGCTCGGTGTCGCCGCGAGGATCGATCCTGACCCGAAGAAGCGCCGCTCGTCGAACAGCCCGTAGTTGGCCAGGAAGACCTTGCGGTGGACGTGGCGGAGCTCGCCGTCCTCCAGCAGGGCCGCGGCGATGAAGAGCCGGTGATCGTCCGATTCCTCGACGAAGCCGACCACCGCGGATAGGCCCTTCGTGTCGGACGCCAGTGCGGCAAGCCGCGGATCGTCGAGGCGCATGGCGACCTCGGCATTGAGGTCCTGGAGGAGATAGCCGGTCAGCCCGAGCTCCGGGAAGACGACAAGATCGGCGCCACCCTGCCGAGCCTCGGCCAGGAGGGCATGGTGGCGCTCGAGGTTGTCTTCCAGCGCCCCGAGTCGTGGCGCCATCTGGGCGAGCGCGATGCGCAACGGCTCCATGCCGCGGAGTGTAGGCGCTCGGGACAGGTCGTCTGAGCACCCGGGAGCGCCAGTCGATGGTTGCGATGCGCATCGCGGCCGTGCTAGGCTCCCTCGACTGTGCGAAGGGCGATCGGTTGCGCTGCAACCAGAGCCTGGATGCGGTGCCAGCAATGGGCGTGGTGGGCCGGGACGAGTCGCCGAAGCGTCGCAGGGGCGGCCGGCCAGGGTTCCATCACTCTCGCGGGAGAGCGGCCGCGGCGAGCACAGGCAGAAGTGAGGAGGATCAGCGGAGCATGACTCGACGACCCAGGTGGTTGTCCTTATTCACCATCACGGTGGTGGCATCGCTCGCCATCTCGGCCTGCACCGGCCAGGGCGCCTCGCCGACGCCAGCGCCGACCCCCGCGCCGACCCCGAGCCCGGTCACCACACCGGCACCGACGGGTACCCCGGTCGCGACCGGAACGCCGGCCGCCACCCCCACCGCGACCGCGGCGGAATCGGCATCGCCCAGCACCGGCCCGACCGCGACCCCCGGTCCGACCGGCACCCCCTATCCGACGCCGCTGGCGAAGCCGCCGGCCCCCGCCGAGGGCGTGACCGACTATCCGGATCCGTCGTACGGCACGGTCGACTGCAAGGCCGGGACGTTCAACGGCCTGCCGTATGCCGGCAACCTCAAAGAGATGAAGACGACCGCGGATGGCAAGGGAGTCGAATTCGACTTCTGCAACCCGGACGTGGCCTTTCTGTCGCAGATCGCCTTCCAGGCGCTCGAGATCGACGACGCCGGCTACCTCATCGCCAACATGGGCACGACGCCCGGTTCAGGCGCGATCCTCAACACCCCCAATGGCACGGGTCCCTACTCGTTGACCAGTTGGGACAAGGGCACCCGCATGGACTTCACCGCCAACCCCAACTATTGGGGAACGCAGCCCTTGACCAAGAACCTGGAGCTCCAGTGGAGCGACCAGGCGGCTTCCCGGCTGGTCGCGCTCCAGGCAGGGACCATCGACGGCATGGACAACCCCGGCACCGGGGACATCGCCACGATCAAAGCCGATCCCACCCTGGCGTTCTACCCGCGCGAAGGCCTGAACACCTTCTACGTGGGCATGAACAACACGGACAAGCCGTGGGACAACCTCGACGTGCGCACGGCCATCGCCCAGGCGATCGACCGCCAGAAGCTGGTCGACAGCTACTACCCGCCCGGCTCCGAAGTGGCCAAGTACTTCACCCCGTGCGCCATCCCTGACGCCTGCGGTGGTGACGACTACTGGAGCTACGATCCGGCCGCAGCCAAGGCCGAATTCGACAAGGGCATGGCGGCAGAAGGCCTGGATCCGTCCACCTTCACCACCAAGCTGTCCTTCCGGGCCGCCGTCCGCGGCTACCTCCCGGATCCGCCGACCATCGCCCAGGAGATCGCCAACGAGCTCCAGACGAACCTCGGCATCACGGTCACGCTGGACCTCCAGGACTCCGGTACGTTCCTGGACAACAACGCGGCCGGCAAGCTCGACGGGCTGTTCATGCTCGGCTGGGGCGCCGACTTCCCGGATGCCAGCGACTTCTTCGACTACCACTTCGGGCTCGGCTCCGGCGCCAAGTTCGGTACGCCGTTCCCCGATCTCGTGGATGCCATCAAGACGGGTGACCAGTCTGCCGACGACGCCGCACGAACGGCCGCCTACACGACCGCCAACAACCTCATCAAGAAGTACGTCCCCGCGGTCATCATCGCCCACGGCGGCTCCGGTGCTGCCTACAAGGCTGACGTCAAGAATGCCGTTGCGGCTCCCCTCGAGGAACAGTTCTGGACGATGCAGGCAGCCGACCGCGACACGCTGACCTTCATGCAGAACGCCGAACCACTCAGCCTCTACTGCGGCGATGAATCGGACGGCGAGACCATCCGAGCCTGTAACCAGGTCAAGGAATCGCTCTACCAGTACGCTCCCGACGACACGACCACGAGCCCGGCACTCGCCACTGGCTGCACTTCGAACGCCGACCTCACGGTCTGGACGTGCGCGCTTCGCCAGGGCGTCAAGTTCCAGAACGGAGCCGCGTTCGGCCCCGATGACGTGATCATGTCGTTCGCCGCCCAGTGGGACACCCTCAACGCCCTCCACGTGGGTCGTACGGGTGACTTCGAGTACTGGGATTCGCTCATCGGCCAGGGCAAGCTCAACCCGACGGGTCCGTGCGGGCTCGCCAACACGGCACCTTGCTCCCCGTGACGAACGGTCGAGGAGCCGGGTAACCTCGGCTCACGACTTCGGATGGGCGCCGGCCGACGTGGTCGGCGCCCATTCATACTTCCGGGATACTGCTCACCATCCAGGCCCTTAACCAGAGACGCCTTGATCGATGGCCCGCTACATCATTCGTCGCCTGCTGCTCAGCGTGCCGATCCTCGTCGGAATCATCTTCCTGGTCTTCGTGCTCGCGCGGGTCATCCCCGGGAACCCGTGCGTGGACGCGCTGGGCGAGCGAGCGACGATCCAGCAGGTCAGTGCCTGCCAGGCGCGATTCGGCCTGGACCTGCCGATCTGGAACCAGTTCGTCATCTACATCCAGCAGATCGCCGGCGGCGACCTCGGCACGTCATTCCGGCTCCACGAACCCGTGACCGACCTGGTCATCCAGCGCCTCCCGACCACGGTCGAGCTGAGCTTCTACGCGCTGATCTTCGCGATCTCGGTCGGCGTCCCGCTCGGGATCGTCTCGGCGTACCGCCGCGGTTCCAAGGTCGATGTCGGCAGCATGGTCATCGCCAACCTCGGCTTCTCGACGCCGGTCTTCGTGCTCGGCCTGGTGATGGCCTTCCTGTTCGCCGTCACGCTCAAGGGCACGTTCCTGTCGTTACCACCCGGCGGCCGGCTGAGCCCCGGTGTCGTCGTGCAGCCGCTGGACAAGGTCTGGGGGATCTTTCACGGTGCCACGGGTCCGCTCGACTCGCTGCTCACCTTCATCTCCGGTTTCTACTCGTTGACGGCGCTGATCACCTTCCAGTGGAACGCGCTGGTTGACACCCTGCGGCACTTGTTGCTGCCCGCCATCGCGCTCGGCACCATCCCGATGGCCATCATCGCGCGCATCACGCGTTCGAGCCTGCTTGACGTGATGGGTCGCGACTATGTCCGCACCGCCCACGCCAAGGGGCTCTCCAACTGGCTGGTCCTCGTTCGCCACGCGCTCCCGAACGCGATGCTGCCGGTGGTCACCATCATCGGCCTCCAGGTCGGCCTGCTGTTGAGTGGCGCCGTGTTGACGGAGACGGTCTTCAACCTGGCGGGCGTGGGCAGCGCCCTCGTGAGTGCGATCGAGAGCCGGGACTACGTTGTGGTACAGGGATTCGTGATCGTCATCGCGATCATCTTCATGGCAGTCAACCTGCTCGTCGACATCTCGTATGCCTACCTCGACCCGCGCGTGAGGCTGAGTTAGCCGATGGGGCCGGGAAGCCAGGGTCCGTATCACGGCCAGGCCGAGGGTCTGGCCGACGTCGTCCTCGCGGAGCGGCGTGACCAGCCGCCGCTCGGGACGCCGCCCGACTACGCGGTTGATCGGCCGAAGAGCCAGCGACCTGCCAGCCTCTGGCGCGACACCCTGCGCAACGTCCTCCACCAGCGGTCCGCCGTCGTCGGCTTGATCATCCTCGGCCTGCTGGCGCTGATGGCCATCTTCGCGGCGCAGATCAGCCCGTACGACCCCATCAAACAATCCTTCGACACGGAAGGGTTCCTCCAGAGAGCCGCGCCGTGCATCCATCTGCTGGGCTGCTCGTCCGACCATACGGAGCACCTGTTCGGCCTGGACAGCAACTACCGCGACGTGTTCTCGCGCGTCGTCTTCGGAGCGCGGATCTCGCTGGTCATCGGTTTCGAGATCGTCGGCTTCGCCATCGTCGTCGGCTCGATGCTGGGCGGGATCGCCGGCTTCGCCGGCGGCCGGCTGGACACCCTGATCATGCGCATCATGGACGTGTTCCTGGTGTTCCCTGCCCTGCTGCTTGCGATCGCCATCGTCACCGTGCTCGGCAACGGACTCGTCAACGCGCAGCTCGCCATCGGTCTCGTGGGCATCCCCATCTATGCCCGGATCATGCGCGCGTAGGTCCTGACCGTGCGCGAGAACGACTATGTCACTGCGTCGCGGGCGCTGGGCGAGACGCCGATCGGGATCCTCCTTCGCCGCGTGCTGCCCAACTCGCTGACGCCGATCATCGTCGCGGGGACGCTGGGCATCGGCGGCGCGGTGCTGGACGTCGCCGCGCTCTCCTTCCTCGGCCTGGGCGCGGACCTCCGCACGCCGGAGTGGGGCTCGATGATCGGTCTCGAGCGCAATAACGTGTTCTCGGCCCCGCACCTGCTGTTCTTTCCGGGGCTGATGCTCACCCTCACGGTGCTCGGCTTCAACCTGCTCGGTGACGGCGTCCGCGACGCTCTCGATCCCAGGCTCAACCGATGAGCGCGCACCTGCCGTTCCGCCGCTCGGCCGACCAGAAGGCCGCGGACACCGCTGCGACGGCAGCTGCCGCAACGTCCGCGCGCGCGGCCCGCATGGGCGACGGCGTCGTGCTGGACGTGCGCGACCTGCGCACCTCGTTCCACACTCGCGACGGGGTCGTGCAGGCCGTCAGCGGTATCAGCTTCACCGTCAACCACGGCGAGATCCTCGGCCTCGTCGGGGAATCCGGATGCGGCAAGAGCGTGACTTCGCTCTCCATCCTGGGGTTGAACGCCGAGGGCGCGAAGGTCGAGGGCGGCCCGGTCCTCTTCGATGGCCGAGACCTGCTGAGCATGCCGGCGGACGAGCTGCGGAAGCTGCGCGGCGATCGGATCGCCATGATCTTCCAACAGCCGACGTCGTCGCTCAATCCGGTCATGGACGTCGGGACGCAGCTCTCCGAGGTCCTCGAGATCCACCGCAACATGACCCGCAAGGCGGCCCGAGTCCGTGTCGTGGAGCTGTTGCGGATGGTGGGCATCCCAGACCCGACGCGTCGCATCGATTCGTTCCCTCACGAGATGTCGGGCGGCATGGCGCAACGCGTGATGATCGCCATGGCGTTGGCGTGCGAACCCGAATTGCTCATCGCCGACGAGCCGACGACCGCTCTTGACGTGACCATCCAGGCCCAGATCCTGGACCTGATGCGAGTCCTGCAGAAGGAGACCGGCACGGCCATCGTGCTCATCACCCACGACCTCGGTGTCGTCGCCGAGATGTGCGACCGCGTGGCCGTCATGTACGCCGGCGAGATCGTGGAGCAGACCGACGTCAGGACGCTCTTCGCGGACCCGAAGCATCCCTACACGCGCGGACTGATCGGATCGGTGCCGGTCCCCGGCGTGATCAAGGACGAGCTGGACACCATCCAAGGCAACGTACCGAACCTCATCGACCTGCCGCCGGGCTGTCGGTTCGCGCCGCGCTGTACGGCACGGATCGAGCATGGCAACGTCCTGGCCGAGCGACTCCACCCGGAGTTGCTTCCCCTGCAGGGCGGGCACGAGGTCCGTTGCTGGCTCTATCACACCGTCGACGGGAGGCCCCGTCCATCGATGGATGCGTATCCTGATGCCGCCGATGTCCCCGGCATGGCGGCCGCCCGATGACCATCGCACGCCTGGCCACCGATGTCAGGCCGGTGACCGGGGGCGTTGCTGACCCGGACGCAAAACCACTCGTCGAACTGCGCGACCTGGTCAAGCGGTTCCCGATCAAGGGCGGCATCCTTCAGCGTACCGTCGCCGAGGTCCAGGCCGTCGATGGCGTCAACCTCCGGATCATGCGTGGCGAGACCCTTGGGCTCGTCGGCGAGTCCGGATGCGGAAAGACGACCGTCGGACGGCTCCTGCTCCGCCTCATCGAGCCGACCTCCGGCCAGATCATGTTCGATGGGGACGACATCACGAAGTTGCGCGGCTCGACGCTGCGCCACTACCGCCGGCGGATGCAGATCATCTTCCAGGATCCGTATGCATCGCTCGATCCGCGCACGCCCATCGGCGACAGCATCGGCGAGGGCCTGCGCATCCACAGGATCGGCAACAGCGCCGAACGGCGCGAGCGCGTGCGCAAGATGATGGATGTCGTGGGGCTCCAGCCGTACCACGCGCGGCGCTATCCGCACGAGTTCAGCGGTGGCCAGCGGCAGCGCATCGGCATCGCGCGCGCCCTGGTGCTGGAACCGGACCTGGTCGTCTGCGACGAGCCCGTCTCCGCTCTCGATGTCTCGATCCAGGCCCAGGTCCTCAACCTGCTCCGGTCACTCCAACGCGAACTCGGCCTGACCTTCCTCTTCATCGCCCACAACATGGGCGTGGTCGAGCACATCAGCGACCGCGTCGCGGTGATGTACCTCGGGCGGGTCGAGGAGATCACCGACCGCGAGACGATCTATCGCGACCCCCGGCATCCGTACACGCAGGCGCTGATGTCGGCCATCCCGATCCCCGATCCGGTACTGCGGCGCAAACGGATCATCCTTCACGGTGACGTCCCGAGCCCGGTCAACCCGCCCAGCGGCTGCAACTTCCATCCCCGGTGCTGGCTACGCAGCCGACTCGACGATCCGGCCATCTGCGCCGACGAGAACCCGCCGCTGCTGGACTATCGGCCGGACCACCGCGTGGCGTGCCACTTCGCGGATAGGAGTCGCGCGGAACTCGACAAGGACCTTCCCGTCTCCTCCCCGACCGACGCCGAACAGCCGGCGACGATCCTGGCGGGCGATGCCATCGGCCGGATGGACGAGCGGCCGACGATCACGGGAAGTCCCCAGGCGCCGTTCGAACCCCCGGTCGGACCGTGATGCGAGCCCCTCGTGGTGTCGCGTGGCTGGCGGCCCTCGCACTCCTCCTCGGCCTGGCCGGGGGCTGTGCCTCACCGCGGCCAACGGCGACCCCCTGCGCCGTACCGACCCCGCGGGATACCAGCCCTGCCTCGAGCGGCCGCCCGACCCACGCCTACCCCGATCTGGAGGATCTGATCCCGACCGACATCGGCTGCCAGATCCTTCAGTCGGCGAGCGTGGTGAGTGATCCGTCGCTTCAAGACCCGAAGACGTTACGCGTGCTGTCTCGCCTGGGCCGAACAGCCGCCGACCTCGAGGTCGCGACCGCCGGCAGCGCAGCGGTCGACGTGACCATCGACGCGTTGAGAGTGGTGGGAGCCACGGGCCCGGCCGCAGCCGCCGCGTTCCAGGCTGAGGACCAGGGCGACCCGACCACGACCTCCGTCTACGGGACCGCCACCATCGCCGGCAAGTCGGTCTCGACGCGCACGACCGCCTCGGAGACGGAGTACATCTATGCGATCGGCAGCGTCATGTTCGTCGTCTCGGGCAGCGCGACGCTGGTCGCCGAGGCGATCGGCAAGCTCCCCTGACGGGAGCCGTCAGGCGGACGGTGCGGCGGCGCTGACCGGCTCCGCATCGTCGCTGGCGTCGGACGTGTCGACCAGCGACTGCCCGGCGGCGGCGACCTTGATGAGTTCCGGGTTGATGCGCTCGGCGAAGTGGCACGCGGTGAACTGCTCGCCGCCGAGGTCGCGCAGCGCCGGCTCCTCGGTGCTGCAGATCTCCGGATCGCCGAGCTGGGTCCGCAGCCAGCAGCGCGTATGGAAACGGCAGCCGGATGGTGGATTGGCGGGGCTCGGCACGTCGCCCTTCAGGACGAGGCGGCGCTTGCGGCGTCTCGGATCGGCATCCGGGATGGCCGACAGCAGCGCCACCGTGTAGGGATGACGCGGATCCGCGTACAGCCGTTCGACCGGCGCCATCTCGGCGATCTTGCCGAGGTACATGACCCCGACCCGGTCCGAGATGTACTGCACGACCGACAGGTTGTGGGCGATGAACAGGTAGGTCAGGCCGAACTCGCGGCGGAGGTCGAGCAACAGGTTGAGGATCTGCGACTGGATCGACACATCGAGCGCGGAGACCGGCTCGTCGCACACCACGAAGTCCGGCGACAGGGCGAGTGCCCGGGCGATGCCGATGCGTTGCCGCTGCCCGCCGGAGAACTCATGCGGATAGCGACGCGCATAATCGCGACGCAGCCCCACCACCTCGAGGTACTCGCCGACCCGCTCGTCCCGGGTTTTGCGGTTCTTCCACTGGTTGGTCCCGTCGGCCTGGGCCAGCAACCCCTCGCCGATGATGTCGCTGACCGGCATGCGCGGGTTGAGCGAACCGACCGGGTCCTGGAAGATGATCTGCATCCGGCGCCGGAGCTGCTTCAGGTCCTTGCCGCGCTTGGCGAAGATGTCCTCGCCGGAGATCGTCGCCGATCCCGACGTCTGTGGCAGGAGGCGCAGCAGCGTCCGGCCGAGCGTGGACTTGCCGCAGCCGGACTCGCCGACCAGCCCGAAGACTTCGCCCTTGTTGATGACGAAACTGACCCCGTCGACCGCGCGCACGTCGCCGATGTGACGCTTGAAGAGGCCGCTGAAGATGGGGTAGTACTTGACCAGATCCTGGACCACCACGAGCGGCTCGCCGCTGCTGGTCGGCGCCGCTGTGCTTGGCTCCATGGGCTGTGTCGTCCCTCCCTGGGTCACTCTTCTGCCGCCTCGACCGCGAGGACTGGGCTGACTTCCACCTGCGATGCCTCGGCAGCGCGCAGCGCGGCCCTGACCTGCGCTTCATGCAACCGGGCCGGGATCGAATAGCCGGGTGCCTGTTTCCACAGCCAGCAGGCTGCGGCGGGACCGCCGCCCTCGTCGACGTGTGGGTCAAGGTCGAGACAAGGCTCGAACTGGTACGGGCAACGGGGCGAGAAATTGCACCCCTTGGGCATGTTGAACGGATTCGGGACCGCGCCCTTGATGACGTTGAGGCGCTGCCCGCGCATGCCCTTCGAAGGGATGGACGCCAGCAGGCCCTCGGTATAGGGGTGCTTCGGCTGGAGGAGCACCTCGTCCACGGTGCCGTGTTCGACGACGCGGCCGGCGTACATGACGACGACATCGTTGACCATCTCGGCGACGACCCCGAGATCGTGCGTGATGAGCATCAGCGCCGTCCCAGTCTTCTGCTGGATGGAACGGATGAGCTCCAGGATCTGGGCCTGGATGGTCACATCGAGCGCGGTCGTGGGCTCGTCGGCGATGAGCAGCTTGGGCTCGCACGAGAGCGCCATGGCGATCATCACGCGCTGCCGCTGGCCGCCCGACAGCTCGTGCGGGTATTGCTTGATGCGCCGCTCGGGATAGGCGATTCCCACCAGTCGGAGCGCCTCGATCGACCGCTCGACGGCCTCCTTGTGCTTGACCTTGAGGTGCAGCTCGACCGCCTCGGAGATCTGGTTGCCGACCGTGAAGACCGGGTTGAGGCTGCTCATCGGCTCCTGGAAGATCATCGCGATCTCGTTGCCGCGGAGGTGGCGCATCTGCTCCTCGGGCAGGCGAAGTATGTCCTTCCCCTCGAGCAGGATGCGGCCCGATGCGATCTCGGCCGGCGGGATGTCGAGCAGGCGCATGATGGTCAGCGCGGTGACGCTCTTGCCGCAGCCCGATTCGCCGACGACACCGAGCGTCTCGCCTCGTCGGACCGAGAAGCTGACGCCGTCGACGGCCTTGACCGTCCCATCCATGACATGGAAATACGTGCGCAGGTCCTGGACGTCGAGAAGGATGTCCGCGCGCGGCGGTGCGTCGCTCGCGGGACGATCGAGAGTCACGGTCATGCCCTTCCCCCAGCGATCCTATTCACGCGATCGAGGATCCAGCGCGTCGCGCAGTCCATCGCCAACGAAGTTGACGGCGATGACCGTCAGCGCGATGGCCATGCCAGGGAAGAACGCCCACCACCAGTCGCCGAAGGACAGCGCTCCCTGCGCGTTGGCTAAGGCATTTCCCCAGCTGATCTGCGTCTCGGAGATGCCGAAGTTGAGGAAGCTGACGAAGGACTCGAGCACGATGTTCGAGGCCATGAGCAGCGTCATGGCTACGATGACCGGACCCAGCGCATTGGGCAGGATGTGGCGGAAGGCGATCCGCCGGTCGCCCACGCCGACGGCCCGCGCCGCATCCACGAAATCGGCCTCGCGAAGCGACAGGAACGATGCTCGAACAAGACGCGCGATCAGCGGCCACGACAGTAACCCGAAGATCAGGACGAGCGACAGGACATCGCCTTTGCCGAAGAACCGCGACGACACCAGGATGATGAACAGGAATGGGATGGCGAACAGCACGTCCACGACGCGCATCAATACGTTGTCGACCCAGCCGCCGAAATAACCCGCTACCGCGCCGACGGTTACACCGGCCACGCCCGCGATGATCATCGAGAAAAGACCGACCGCCACGGAGATGCGCGCACCGTTGATGGTCATGGCGAAGACATCGCGCCCGTTCGCGTCCGTCCCGAAGAGGTGCGCGAGCGAAGGTTGATCCCCACCCGCCTTGATCGCACCTGGCAGGAACATCGGGTTGAAGGGCACGATCAGGGGCCCGAAGACGGCAAGAAAGACCATGAAACCGAAGATGAAGAGTCCGATGAGCGCCAGCCTATGCTTCCGGAACCGCCGCCTGGCGAGCTGCCACTGACTGAGCGACTCGAGCGCGACCTCGTTGTCCGGCACGGCGACGATGTCTTCGATCGTGCCGCCGCCCGGAGCGCGGTGCTCGGTGGTCATGGACGGACTAGTACCGGATCCGTGGGTCGGCCCACGCGTAGATCACGTCCGCAGCCAGGTTCGCGATGACCACGAGGATGGATCCGATGAGCAGGATGCCCATGAGCAGGAAATAGTCGCGGTTCGTCACACCGTCGAAGTAGAGCCGGCCCATGCCCGGCCAATCGAAGATGGTCTCGGTCACGATGGCGCCCGAGAACAGGAAGGCGATCTCGAGGGCGATATTCGTGAGGATGGGCAGCAGCGCATTCCGGAATGCGTGCCGGAAGATCACTGTTCGCTGGGACAGTCCCTTGGCCTTGGCGGTGCGAACGTAGTCCTGGCTGAGCGTGTCGAGCATCGACGAGCGCACGAATCGGCTGTCCCCGGCGACACTGACCGCGACGAGGGTCATGACCGGCAGGATGAGGTGCTGCCCGATCACCACCAAGGCCGGCCCCGGATTCTTCCAGAAATCGGTCCAGTAGGCGGGCGTGTTGAAGGAGAACGGACTGCGGGTGTTGATGATTCCCTGCGCTGGTAACCAGTGCAGATCGACGGCGAAGAGATAGATGAGGATCAGGCCCAGCCAGAATGTGGGCAGTGAGTAGAAGATGTAACTGAAGAGGGTCACGGCCTGGTCGAACAGCGAATACCGCTTCACCGCCGCGATCACACCGAGGATGATCGCCAGCGTGATCCAGATGATGAGCGCCGTGCCGGTCAGCACCAGCGTGGCCGGTAATCTCTCGAGGATCATGCCGAGCACCGGTTGCCCGGTGAAGATCGAGAACCCGAAGTCGCCGTGCAGGACGCCGTTCGATCCGCCACCCAGGAATGCCGGCAGGAAGTTCGGCATGCCCGAACTCGACGCGAGTCCGCCGCCGCTGCAGTTGTAGACACCCAGCCAGCCGCCGAATTCGCGCAACATTCCGACGACGTCGGGGTTGCGTTCCAGGCACCAGCGCTGAAGCCAGCCGTCGATCTGTGCCTGGCTGATCTTGGGGTTCTGATTGAACGCTGCCGCCGGGCCGCCAGGGGCCGCCTGCATGAGCATGAAGCTGACGATGGCGATCAGGAAGATGACCGGGATCGCCTGGACGCTGCGTCGGAGGATGTATCTACCCATGGCGCGTGCCTCTCACATCAGGCCCCGAGGAACCACGTCGGTGAGTCAGTAACCAAGTAGCACGTGTGGGCGCCCCCACGGGCGCCCACACGTGGCAGTTTCCGTTTCTACCTGTCCCTAGGTCATCTGCCTAGGTCAGGGGACGAAGTACCAGGTCTCGGCGTTCCAGGTCGGTCCGACCGAGCTGGGGTTGTACGTCGTCCAGCCGCCAACGTGGACACCCACGCCGGTCGTTTCTGCACGGTAGTAGAGCGGGATCTCGTTGTTCTCGGTCGCGATGACCTGCTGGACGGTCGAGCCGTCAGCCAGCTGCGCTACCGGGTCGACGTCGAAGCCGAGCTTGGACAGCGCCGCATCCATGTCCGGATTGTTGAGGCGCGTGTCGTTGCTGCCGTTGTGGTTCGTCTCAGGGATCTGAGCCGAGTCGTAGGTGTAGTAGTAGTCGCCGTAGATGTCCGCGCCGATGATGTACGCGTAGTCGGCGATGTCATAGGTGCCGCCGTAGATCGAGCAGTTCGCCGGGTTCTTGGTCCAGCCGGTGAACAGGACGCTGCCCGCGTCCACCGTCTGGATGTCGCTCGGGATGCCGATGGCGGTGAGGTACTCGTTCATCTTGCCGAGTTCGGTGAGTCGAGTCGGGTTGCCGGCCGAGGTGCACATGTGCAGGCGGATCTGCTCGTCCGTGCCGTCGGCAGCGGTCTTCTCCCACAGGCCACTGGCGGATGGGGTCCCAGCGAGCTTGAGGCTGGCAGGTGCCGCCCATCCATCAGCTTGGAGCATGGCCATGGCGCCGGCCGGGTCGTACGCGGCGCACGTGACGGTGTCGTCGCGCCACGGGGTGCCTGGAGGAGCGTTGGAGCAGGCGGGCTGCACGTTCTGTCCGGGGAACAGGACGCTCAGCATGTCCGGCTTGTTGACGGCCATGGCGATGGCCGTGCGGACCTTGACATCATCGAGGCCGACGCTGGCGTGCGCGGTCTGGAGGTCGAAGTGCTCGTACTGCCAGGCGGGGTCGAGCTCGGCCTTGCCGATACTCGGATCGACGCCCTGGATGGACGGGTAGTCGGCCTGGGTCATGTCGAACGCCAGGTCAAGAGCGCCGTTCAGGAAGTCGGTCTTCTCGCCGTTGACGTCGGCGTAGTACTTGAACTTGAGGGTGTCCAGCAACGCAGGCGCGCTCGCCTTCCAGTCGTCGTTGCGGGCGTAGTCGATGCCATCAGCGCTGGCGTCGATGATCTTGAACGGACCGGACCACGGGACGGCCTCGATGCCGGCGCCGACCGGCATGGACGTGGTGGCATTCGCCGCGGTGACGCCCTGGAGCCACGTGCCCTGGAGGAACGCGCTGGAAGCCCATCCGAGCCAGCCGGCGAAGTTCTTCTGCCAGACGACGACGGCCGAGAGGCCATCGGCAGCGACGGTGATGCTCTTGATGTACTGGTTGTCAGCGGCATACTCGGCCGCGAGATCCTCGGGCCCCGCGGTGCTCGAATCCTTGAGGCAGGCGGCGGTGACGCACTTGAGCGGGAGGATCAGCGGGACGAATGTCGAGCAACCGGTGCAGCCGACGCCGGCCTGGCCGACAGTGGACGCCCAGTTGTACGTGGCGAAGAAGTCATTCATGGTCAGCGGCGTGCCGTCGGACCACATGAGGCCGGGCTTGAGCTTCAGCGTCAGGGTGAAGCACGTGCCAGTCGGCTCGCCATCCTTGTTCGTTGTGCCGTCGGGATTCTGGGTGAGCGTGGTCGTGCAGTCGGCCGGGGCGCTCGGATTGATGACGAGGTCGCCGTTGGCGATGGACGGGACTTCGGTCGCCAGGTCAGGCGACCAGTTGCCGTCATTGTCGATGGTCAGCAGGCCGTGCAGCACCGGGCCGAGCGCCTCGAAGGAGGTGAAGGCGGTGGTGAAGAACGGGTTGAGCTGGCTGACCGGCTGCCACTCGCCCATGACGAGCGAGCCGCCCGGCGTGGCGCTGGTCACCGGCGTGGGGTTTGACGACGCGGGCGCCGATGCCGTCTCCGACGGCACGGCCGTGGTCGCCGTTGGTGCCGGGGTCGCGACAGGGGTGCCCGTCGCGCTGACTGGGGTCGGAGTCGCGATCGGGGCCGGCGTCGCGGTCGCCGAGGGCGGCGTGGCCGCTGCCGGCGTTGGAGTGGCTGTGCCGCCGGTGCACGCCGCAGCCATGAGCATGATCGAGGCCACCAGGCCTAGGCCTTGTCGAGTCCGGAGACTCATCGGCTTCTTTCCTCCTCTGACGGGCGCCGATCGGCCGAGATGGCCACCGCTCGCCCAGCTCTGCCCTGGTCCCACCGCAACGTCTGCTCGCCAGCACACGTCTCCCACGGAAGACCACAGGTGGCGGCATTATAGGAGCCGCGAGGCGGAGAGTGTCAAGGCGCCAGCTGCCACGTCCACGCATCCCACCAGTAGCGGGGTGCCGTGAGGTCGACCGCGCCCGTGGCATCGTGGACGCTCGCGGCGATGGCCGAGTAGCCGAGGTCGTACCAGATGGGGTAGCTCGGCGGCGTCTCGGCCAGTGCCGCCTCGACCTGCGCGTACGTGGCTGCCCGCGCGGTGAGGTCGGCCGAGGCGCGGGCCTGAGCCAGCAGGCCGTCGACGGTGGTCGAGGTGAAGCCGCCCGGGTTCGCGTCACCGGGGTCGGCGGCGCTCGTGGCGTGACCGCTATCGAACGCCTGGAAGTCGGAATCTGGGTCGACGTCGAGCGTCCGAGCGATGAGCGCGGTCTCGAAATCGTTCGGCCACTGGAGCTCGGTCAGCAACTGGTCGCCCGATGTGTCCTGGTCGACGACATCGAGTTCGATGCCACAGGCGTTGAGCTGCGCGGACGCCGCCTGGGCGAACGCGTACAGGTCGGTCCGGGTGGCGCGCACGTCGATCGTGCTCGAAAGCCGGATGCCGTTGCGGGCATAGATGCCATCGGCTCCGCGTTGCCAACCATCGGCTTCGAGCGCGGACTCGGCTGCTCCTGCGTTGGCCGGCACGGGCGCCGGCGCACTCGCCAGGGCCCACGAACGGGCCGCCGTCTCGAAGCTGGCCGGTACGCCGACGCCGCCGCTGGCGGTCGCCGCCAGCCCGGCGCGATCGATGCAGAGGGAGAAGGCCTGGCGCGCGACGGGATCCTCGTAGACGCGGCCCGATCGGACGTTGAAGACGATCGAACGAACGACCGGATCGGGATGGGCAGCGACCGTGATGCCGATGGCGCCGGCCAGATCGGTCGCGCCGTCCGCCTGGACGTCGAGCAGCCAGTCGACGTCGTGGGCACGCAGCGCCGTCGCCGCCACGGTCGGGTCACCGATGATGCGCAGGCGGATCGCCTTGAGCGTGGCCACCGGCTGGTGATCGTCGTTGCGAGCAAGCTCGACGGACACGCCCGGCGTGTAGGCGGCGACCCGGAACGGACCGCCGCCAATCGGGTCGGCGACGATGTCGAAGAGCGGCACGGCCGCCGCCGAACGATCGATGCCGCTGGCCTGGAGCGCCGTCGCCAGCGACCCGACATCCGCCAGAAGTGCCGCGCCGCGAGCTTCCGGATCGACGGCACCACTACCGTCCGCGAAGCGGGCGTCGGGCGGTGGCGTGACGCCGGCGCTGCGCAGGACGGCGGCAAGTTCAGTGGCGTAGTCGCCGAGGTGACAGCCCGTGGGCGGTGACGTGACCAGGCATCGGTCGGCGTTCGTATCGTCGGCGATCTGTCCCACGCGATCCTGGATGGCCGACGCGTCGAGCTGCGCGGCATGCGTGCTCAGTTGGGCCGTCGCCGCATCGACGGCCGACTCGGACAAGATCGGCAGACGCCCGAGCACGGTCGCCAGGAAGGGCGACCAGGCGTCGACCAGGGTGATCACGAGCGTCGACGCGTCCGAGTCTGCGGCCGATGCGAAGTGGCTGGCCACGGCATCGCAGACATCCTGCCCGAAGGGGCAGTTGGGAGAGGCCGCCAGCTCGAGGCTGAAGACCGCGTCGCTGGCGTGGATGGGAGAGCCGTCATCGAACCGCTCACCCGAGCGCATCGGGATGGTCCAGGTCAGGCCATCGGCCGAAACCTGCGGAGCCGCGGCGGCCAACGCGGGCTGCGGCGTCAGCGACGAGTCGAGGCGATAGAGCGGGTCGTAGATCAGGTCACCGAGCAGGGCGCCCGTTTCGTCGTCGGCCGGCGGCACGAACGTCTGCGGATCGGCCGGCACGCCGATGATCAGTTCACCGGCGGCACGCGGGGCGACAGTCGGTCCGGGCGGCGGTGTCTGATCCGGCTCCGCCGGCGATGCGGTCGGCGTGTCGTTCAGGGACAGGCAGCCGCTCATGCTCGCAGCGAGCGCGAGCACGACGAGGGTGCGGCACCGGTTCACCCGCTCAGGTCGGACAGGGCGTCTCCGCTCCGATCATCGGTCGCCAGCGGAGTTCCGGATGGCGGGCAGCGGTGGCTTCATCGAGGCGCCGGACGGGCGCAGTCGTCGGCGCGGACGTCACGAGCTCGGGATGGTCATGGGCTTCACGGGCGATGGCAAGCATCGCCTCGGCGAAGGTGTCGATGGTCTCGACCGATTCGGTCTCCGTCGGCTCGATGAGCAGGCACTCATCGACGATGAGCGGGAAATAGATGGTGGGCGGATGGAAGCCGTAGTCGATGAGCCGCTTGGCGATATCGAGCGTGCGGACGCCGGTCGCCTGGCGGATGGGCTGGTCCGAGGCCACGAACTCGTGCTTGCAAGGGCCGCCGTACGGCAGCGCGTACGCCTCGCCGATGCGGGCGCGCAGGTAGTTGGCGGCGAGGACCGCGTCTTCGCTGACCTCGCACAGGCCGCTGGCCCCGTGGGCGCGGATGTAGGCATAGGCGCGCACGAGGACGCCGACGTTGCCCTGGTAGGCGCGCACCCGCCCGATCGAGGTCGGCCGCTCGCCGGTGCGCTCCAGGCGGTAGCCGCCATCGCCGTCACGCACCACCAGCGGGCTGGGCAGATACGCGGCGAGATGCGCCGCGCACGCCACCGGCCCGGCACCGGGGCCACCGCCACCGTGGGGCGTCGAGAACGTCTTGTGCAGGTTGAGGTGCATGACGTCGAAACCAGCCGCGCCGGGCCGGAATCGACCAAGCACGGCGTTCATGTTGGCGCCGTCCATGTAGGCCAGCGCCCCAACGCCGTGGACCGCGTCGAGCAGCTCGATGATGCGCCGCTCGAACAGGCCGAGCGTCGAGGGGTTGGTCAGCATCACCGCCGCAGTCTGCGGGCCGAGGACCGCGCGCAGCGCATCGAGGTCGACGCCGCCGTCCGGGGCCGAGGGCACGGTCACGGTCCGGAAGCCGGCCATCGAGGCGGTCGCAGGATTCGTGCCGTGCGACGTATCGGGCACGATGACCTCGGTCCGCGCGGTGTCGCCGCGAGCCTGGTGATAGGCACGGATCATCAGGATGCCGGTCAGCTCGCCCTGCGCGCCGGCGGCGGGCTGGAGTGTCACCGACGACATGCCGCTGATGGCGAGGAGCGCGTCCTGCAGCTCGTAGAGGAGTTCAAGCGTGCCCTGCGCGAGCTCGTCGGGCGCGAGCGGATGCAGCGCGGCGAAGCCCGGCAGCCGCGCCGCCCACTCGTTGATCTTGGGATTGAACTTCATGGTGCACGACCCGAGCGGGTAGAAGCCGCCGTCGACCGAGTAGTTGAGGTGCGACAGGTTGACGAAGTGGCGGACCACCTCGGGCTCACTGAGTTCGGGCAGCGCCAGTGGCGAGGCGCGCCTGGCCGAGGCAGGCACGCCGTCGAGCGCGTCCGCCGGCGGGTGCGCGACCTTGCCGCCACCGCGCCCGGGCCGCGACAGCTCGGCCAGGGTCGGCTGGAGCGCCGCCCCGAACATAGGCCGCGGGACGCTCGGTTCGGCGACCGCCACTTCGACGACGGGCGCATCGGTCATGCCATCACCTCGCTGAGCGCGGCCGCGAACCGGGCGATCTCGGCGGTCGTGGTCACCTCGGTGGCACAGACCAGCAGCGAGTCGCGGAGTGGGGCGTCATCGGGGAACCAGCGCGCCATCGGCAGACCCGCGAGGACGCCGCGCGACAGGAGTGCCTGGTGGACGCGCTCGGCATCCGGCACACGCACGCAGAACTCGTTCAGGTACGGCGCACTGTGGAGACGCGGCGCACCGGCGGCGGCCAGGGCTCGTTCCAGCTCACGAGCGCGCGCGGCGCCCAGCGCGGCCACGTCGCGCAGGCCGTGCGGCCCGAGCGTCGCGACGTAGACCGTCGCGGCCAGGGCGCACAACGCCTGGTTGGTGCAGATGTTGCTGGCGGCCTTCTCGCGGCGGATGTCTTGCTCTCGCGCGCGAAGCGTCATCACGAATGCCCGGCGTCCGTCCAGATCATGCGTCTGTCCGACCAGGCGCCCCGGGATCTGGCGGGTCAGCGTCGTCGTCGTGGCCAGGATGCCCAGGTACGGGCCGCCGTACTGGGGCGAGATGCCCAGCGGCTGGCCCTCCCCCGCCGCGATGTCGGCACCGTATTCGGCCGGCGTGGCCAGGACCGCCAGCGAGACCGGCTCGACGACGGCGATGAACAGCGCGCCCGCTCGATGCGCCAGCTCGCCAGCCTCGGCCATCGGTTCGAGGAGGCCGAAGAGGTTCGGCTGGCCGAGGATGACGGCGGCGACCGGACGGTCGGGGTCGGCCAGAGCGGCTTCGAGCGCACCTAGGTCGGTCGTCCCATCGGTGGTCGTCGGCAATTCGTCGAGCTGAAGGCGGCCTCCCTCGAAATAGGTGCGCATGACATCGACGGCGTGCCGGTGGACCGCCCGACTGACCAGCACTCGCTCGCGGCCGGTGGCGCGGACGGCCATCAGCGCCGCCTCGGCCGTCGCCGTCGCTCCGTCGTAGTGCGACGCCGAGACCACGTCCAGACCCGTCAATTCAGCCAGGAGTGACTGATACTCGAAGATCGTCTGGAGCGTGCCCTGGCTGATCTCCGGTTGATACGGCGTATAGGCCGTATAGAACTCGCCGCGCGAGATCATCTGATCGACCACGGCCGGCACGAAGTGGTGATAGACGCCGGCGCCGAGGAAGTTCGCGAGGTCGACCCGATTGCGCGACGCCAGCTCCTGGAGGCGGACAGCGAGGTCCAGCTCGGGCATCGGTTCGGGGAGGTCGAGGCCGTGGCTCCGGACGCTCGCCGGGATGTCCTCGAAGAGCGCCTCGACCGACGGGATGCCGAGTGTGTTCAGCATCCGCGAGCGATCTTCGGCGGTGTGCGGGCCGTAGGCCATCCGTCAGGCGGCCTCGACCCGAACGCGATAGGCGACGGCATCCTCGAGCGCGGTGAGGGCGCCGGCATCATCCATCCGCACGCGGACCATCCAGCCTTCGCCGTAGGGGTCGCTGTTGACAAGCTCCGGCTTCTCGGTCAACGAGGCGTTCACGGCCACGACCTCGCCGCTCATCGGCGCGTACAGGTCGCTCGCGGTCTTGACCGATTCGATGGCCCCGAACGGCGTCCCCGCCTGGAGTTTCGTACCCACCTTCGGCAGGTCGACGAAGACGATGTCGCCCAGCTCCTCGGCCGCGTAGGCGGTGATCCCGACAACGCCCTCGCCGGCCTCGGTACGGACCCATTCGTGATCCTCGGTGTAGCGCAGACCCTCGGGCACGTCCACTTTCACGGACTCCTCTTGTAGAACGGCAGTGGTACGACCTCGGCCGGCACGCGCGACGTGCGGACGGCGACCTCCACCATGGTACCGATTGCTGAGGCAGGCATCGGGACGTACGCCATCGCGATGGCTTCACCGAGCGTCGGCGAGAGCGTGCCGCTAGTGACCACGCCGCATGGTGCGGCGGCGCCGGGGAGGTGGACCGGGTAGCCGTGGCGGGCGATGCCACGGTCGCGCATGACGAGGCCGACAAGCCGCTTGCGCGGGCCGGCGTCGCGTGCCTTCTCCAGCGCCGCGCGCCCCACGAAGTCGCCCGGCTTGTCGAATCGGACGAGGCGGTCGAGGCCAGCCTCCATCGGCGTCGTGTCTCGATCGAGCTCGTTGCCGTACAGGGCCATGCCGGCTTCGAGGCGGAGCGAGTCGCGCGCACCGAGGCCGGTCGGCTGGAGACCTGCCGGTGCGCCGGCCGCGAGCAGTCGGTCCCAGACGTCCGGGGCGGCGTCCCAGTCGATGAACAACTCGAAACCGTCCTCGCCGGTGTAGCCGGTGCGGGCGACGAAGGCTGGCGCGCCGGCAGCCTCTCCCTCGGTGATCGCGTAGTAGCGCAGCGTGTCCAGGTCCACGTCCGTCAGCGGCGCGAGGATGCCGCGGGCGAGCGGGCCCTGGATGGCGATGAGCGAGGTCCGCAGCGAGACGTCATCCGTGGCGGCCTCGAAGCCGGCGACACGGGCGCGCAACGCATCGGCGACCGCGGCGGCGTTGCCGGCGTTGGGCACGACCAGGAAGCGATGCTCGCCGACGCGATAGACGATCAGGTCATCGATGATGCCGCCCTCCGGGGTGCAGAGCATCGAGTAGTGCGCACGGCCGATCGCCAACCGCGGTGGATCGGTCACGAGGGCGTAGGCCAGCGCCTCACCGGCGGCCGTGCCGGTCACCCAGATCTCGCCCATGTGCGAGAGGTCGAACAGGCCGGCGCGCTCCCGGACGGCGCGATGCTCGTCGATGATGCCGGTGTACTGGAGCGGCATCTCCCAGCCGCCGAACTCGACCATCTTCGCGCCGAGCGCGACGTGGCGATCGTAGAGAGCGGTGCGCAACGTCATCAGGCCAGGCCGGCGATCGGCAACGCTCGAGCGACGACCTCGCGCTCCGTCTCGAAGCTCATCAGCCCTTCCGCCTCCGTCAGCGGCACCCAGCGCACCTCGTCGAACTCATGGTCGTGGCCGGCCAGGTCGCCGCCGATCGCCTCCATCAGGAAGTAGTGGACGGTCTTGTGGATGCGCGTCCCGCGCAGCACGAACCAATACTCGATGGGACCGACGGGGGCCAGGATGCGCACCTCCAGGCCGGTCTCCTCGGTCACCTCGCGCAGGGCGGTCTCCTCGTGCGACTCGGCGCCGGCAGGGGTCCCCTTCGGAAGTGACCAGGTGACGCCATCGCGCTCGCGGCGCCGCTTGCCGAGGACGATCTCGGGACCGGCCGCACCAGGGCGAAGGACGATGCCCCCGGCCGACGTCGCGCGAGCGCTCGGGAGCCTGCTCGGAGAGGTGGCCCTCAGCCTCGCCACGGCGCTGCGCTGCGTACCCGCGAGCGATCGTCACGCGACCAGCGCATCCGGGGTTCGCGCCGCAGCGCGACATAACTCGACCGGTCGGAGCGGACCGGGGTCTCGATCAGGCCACGTGCCGCCTCGCGGATCGCATCGTACGGATGGCGTCGCGCGAGCGTGTTGGCGCTGGACGCCTCCCCGCCGGGCGTCTGATGGAAGCGATGCAGCCCGAGGCGACGTTCTCGCCGATGAGCTGGAGGGAGGACGAACCGCGCGTGAGATCGGCTCGCACGGATGGCCGCCACGCTGTCCTGCATGGAGGGCATGGTAACGGTTCGGCGGGACGACGCACAGAGTCGAGTCGCCGCGTGTCGTCGCGCCGCCTCCTCGCCCCGGATCACCGATCCAGGAGCGTCCGCAGTTCGTCGGCGCGTTCCGCCGTCAGGTCGCCGCGCCCCTCCGCGATGGCGATCTCACGGCGAGCGACGGCGATGTACAGCTCCAGCGCGCCCGGCGCCAGACGGCGCATCACCTCCAGATGCGCAGCCACCGTGCCGCGGTCGCCACGGGCGAGCGGACCCGTGAGCGCGGCCGCGATGCCGTGGGTCTCGGCGTTCGCGAGTGACTGACGGATGAGCGGACCGTAGACGGCCAGGGCGCCGGCTTCGTCCAGTCCGGCGCCGCGGGCCACTTCGGCGATGGCGTCGAGCAGGCCGATGAAGCCACCCGCGGCCAGGACGGCCGCGGCGTGGTAGGCCGGTTTGCCGCCGGGCGGTAGGCGTACCGGTTGCGCGCCGATGGCGGTGGCCAACTCGGCGAGCAGGGGCAGGACGGCCTCATCGCCCTCGATCGCGACCGTCGCGCCCCGAAAGTCCTCGACGGCACGTTCGGGATCGACCATCGCCACGAGCGGGTGGAAGCTGGCGGCCGCAGTGCCGGCGGCCCTGGCGCCATCAAGCGCGCTGGCCGGAAGAGCGCCGCTGGTGTGGACGATGGCCTGACCGCCGTACAGGCGGATGCCCGCCGCGACCCGCGACACCGCGTCGTCGGGCACGGCGAGGAAGATCAGGTCCACTTCCTCGAGGAGTTCGGTCGCCGACTCGAAGGCATGGACGCCGGGGACGAGCGCCACGAAACGAGCCCGCCGGCCGGCGTCGCGGCTGGCGACGGCGGCGACCGGCCACCCGGCACGGCTGAAGGCCAGTCCAAGGGACGTCCCGGCTCGGCCGGCGCCGACGATCCCGATGCGCGGATGCCCGCTCGGATCGGCTGGGGCGTGCGGATGATGATGACCGTGCGGCCCAGCGGCGATCCCGGGAGCGTCGTCGGCGTCATGCACGGCGGAGGCATCGTCGCACATCAGCGGGTCCGCCGGCCAGCCGAGAGACCGGGCGTATACTCAGCCCGGATCGGCGGCTCGATCGAGCCCGATCCGTCGCGACCCGAGGCGGGCACACCCGTCAGGAGCCGTCCAGCCCCGCCGATGTGCGGGGGAAGGAGGCCCGACCTCGATGAACCGCTCGACCATCCTCCCCGACCCGTTCGGCGCGCGCGCCACCCTGCATGTGGGCGATCGCGACCTGACGATCCACCGACTCGACCGCGTCGGCATGGCCGACCTCGAACGGGTCCCGATGACGGTCAAGATCCTGCTCGAGAACGTGCTGCGGCACGCCGCCACCGGCACTGTCACCGAGGCGGATGTCCGGACACTCGCGGCATGGCGCCCGGGCGGCGCCAGTGAGGCCGAGATCCCGTTCCTGCCCGCTCGCGTCCTGCTCCAGGACTTCACGGGCGTGCCCGCCGTGGTCGATCTGGCGGCGATGCGCGACGCGATGGCGGCGCTCGGCGGCGACCCGTCGCGGATCAACCCGCTGGTGCCGGCCGACCTCGTCATCGATCACTCCGTCCAGGTCGACCGCTACGGGACCAGGGACTCGTTCGCCTTCAACGTCGACCGCGAGTACGAGCGCAACGGCGAGCGGTACCAGCTCCTGCGCTGGGCGCAGACGGCGTTCGCCGACCTATCCGTCGTGCCGCCGGGCACGGGCATCGTCCACCAGGTCAATCTCGAGTTCCTTGCCCGCGTCGTCCAGGTGCGACCCGATGGCACGGGCTCGGGCGAGGTGGCGTTCCCCGACACGCTCGTCGGCACCGACTCGCACACGACGATGATCAACGGCCTGGGCGTGCTCGGCTACGGCGTCGGCGGCATCGAGGCCGAGGCGGTGCTGCTCGGCCAGCCGCTCTACCAGCCCATGCCCAAGGTGGTCGGCATGCGGCTCTCCGGTGAGCTGCCGCGTGGCTCCACGGCGACCGACCTCGTTCTCGTCGTCAGCCAGGTGCTGCGCAAGCACGGCGTCGTCGGCGCTTTCGTCGAGTTCGCCGGGGACGGGCTCGCATCCCTGGCCCTGGCCGACCGCGCGACCATCTCCAACATGTCGCCCGAGTACGGCGCGACCGCAGCGCTCTTCCCGGTCGATGACGAGACGCTGGCCTACCTGCGCCTGACCGGCCGCGACGAGGCGCTCGTCAAGCTGGTCGAGGCCTACACCAAGGAGAACGGCCTGTGGCGTTGGCCCGGTCGGGGTCCTGACTTCGACGAGACGCTGGAACTCGACCTGGCGACCGTCGACCCGAGCGTGGCCGGTCCGCGCCGACCGCAGGATCGCGTGCCGCTCGGCGATCTCCGCCAGAACTTCCAGACGGCCTTCCCAGATGGCATGGATGTCCATCCGGGTCCGTCCGGAGCGGAGATGCGCTTCGAGGGCGAGGGCGGCGCGGTCATGAACCTCGAGTCGCTGCCGCCCGACCAGCAGGCCGCCGCCGAGGCGCTCGAGGTCGGCGCCTCCGCAGGCGAGGCGCACGTGCACGTTCGCTACCGGCCGGTCGGCTGCGTCATCGACGGCCACGAGCACGACCTGCGGACAGGGTCGGTCGTCATCGCCGCCATCACCAGTTGCACCAACACGTCCAATCCGTCAGTTCTCGTAGCCGCTGGCCTCGTCGCGAAAAAGGCCGTAGAGCGCGGCCTCACCTCTAAGCCTTGGGTGAAGACCAGCCTCGCCCCCG
>PNAP01000104.1 GCA_003169735.1 Chloroflexota bacterium
CCTGACCGAGAAGGAGCGCCGCGATACCTTCGGACCTGACCGGCTGATGATGGTCGCCCTCGACGACATCGCGGTCCTGGCCACCCACGCCCGCCACGTTCCGGCCGTCGAGCGGGCGCGTTTCGCGGCGCGACTTCGCGCGGGACTTTCCGACCACGCGCTGGTGCTGGAGACCTGCCATCGGGTCGAGGGCTATGTCATCGCCACGGATGACATCGGGTCGTCGGAGCTTGCTGGGGAGTTGCCTCAGGGCGGCACGATCCTGGTCGGCAAGGCCGCCGTGCGCCACGCGATGGCGGTCGCTGTCGGTCGCGACTCCGTCGTCTTCGGCGAGGACCAGATCATCCATCAGCTGCGCGGAGCGCTCGATGCCGCTCGGTCGACGGACGATTTCGACGCGGTGCTCGAGCGCCTGTTCGCGCTGGCACTTCGCGCCGGACGGCGCAGTCGTTCCTGGCGCCAGGGGCCACCGCGCTCGCTCGCCGATATCGCACTGGCATCGATCGAGCGTCGCGCGGGCTCGCTCGTCGGTCGTGACGTGTTGATCGTCGGCCGCGGAGTGATGGGTCGACTGGCCGCTCGGGCAGCCGTCGCCGCCCGGGCGTCGGTCTCGCTGACGAGTCGGAACGAGGCCGGCGCTCGAGCCATCGCGGCGACAGTCGGTGCTCGCGTCGAAGCCTTCGACCCGGGCCGGCGCGCAGCGGACTACGCCGGGATCATCGTCGCCCTGGCCGGGCCATGGCCGATCGGTCCGGCCACCATCGAGGCGCTCAACGCGGGCTCGACGGTGGTCGTGGATCTGTCCGTCCCCGCCGCGCTGCCGTTGCCAGCCGTCGATGGCATCGCGGGGCGGTTCGTATCGGCCGACGACCTGGCGCGCAGCGAGGAGACGCCTCGGTCACGCGATGTCGGATACCTGGCGAGATCCGACGCGCTCATCGACGACACGACCGACGAGTTCCTCGCCTGGGTCGCCGGTCGCTCAGCGCGCTCCGCCGCCCAGGCCCTCGTCGAGCAGGCCGACCGTGAGCGCGAGGCTGAACTCCTGGCGCTCTGGCGGCGACGTCCCGACCTCGACCCCGAGGCCCGAGAGGAGATCGAGGAGATGACGCGTCGACTCGCGCAGCGGCTCCTGAGCGGACCGCTCAAGCGGCTCGGCCGGGACGCCGATGGACATGACGAGTCGGCGGTGCGCGACATCTTCGCGCTGTGACGGACGGACGGTCGGCTTCGCTCGTCAAGCGCGCGGAGGGCCTCTTCCCGGGTGGCGTCAACAGCCCGGTCCGAGCCTTCGGCGCGGTCGGAGGGCGGCCGCTGCTGCTCGAACGGGGCGAGGGACCATGCGTCTGGGATGCCGACGGCCGCCGCTACCTCGACTACATCGGCTCGTGGGGGCCGGCGATCCTGGGACACGCGAGGCGTTCGCCGCCTGACGACGCAAGGCGCACCAGCGAAGCACGCTGACGAGGAGCAGCGCGACGTGCTGAGGCACCGACGACCCGACACCATCACCCAAGATCGTGTCTCAGGGTCCACCGAGCGGCCTGACGGATCGTCGGGTGCCGCCCCGATGTTGGTTGTGCACATCCTGGGACCGGTCCAGACTGACGGCGCCCGCTCGCCGTCGCCCCGTGGTCCTCGCACGGATCGTTCCAGCAGCGGCTGGTGAGCGGCCATGGAACAGCCTGAAGGAGGACGACACGGTGAGATGGGTCACCCGCGAACATCCGAGGACGGATCGGATCGCCTGCCCGTGGCTGATCCGGAGGTTCATCGACCCTGAGGCCGAGATCATCTATGTGCCGCCCGATCAGGTCCTCGCTTACGCTGCCCGCGAGGGTGCGACGAGCTTCGATGCGCCGGGCGCGACGTATACCCACCGCGACGGCAAGTGCTCGTTCGAGACGCTCGTCGAGGCGTACCACATCGACGATCCGGCCATCGCGCTGCTGGCCAAGGTGGTCCACGGCGCGGACGTGTCGGCCGACCTCGACGCGACGCCGCAATCGCCCGGCCTGATGGCCATCGCCGACGGCTTCGCCCGGCTCGGCCTCGATGACCAGCGGCAGCTCGAGCTGGAGTCGCCCGTCTATGACGCGCTCTACGCCTGGGCACGGCACCAGGTCGGCATTGCCTGATCGGTGACCTTGGTCTCGAGGGCCAGGCCGATCGCTCGCCATCGTCATCGCGTCGAACGCTCCGTCCCGCCGATGCACCGAGCGGCGGTCGTGGCACCGACCGCATGACCCTGTCCAGGGTCCACCGCCCCGGCGATCGGGACGTGGCGCTGCTCTTCGTGACCCGCGGCGTGCGGATGTTCGCGTACGGATCCTTGTCCGTGGTCCTGGTGCTGTACCTGACGGCGCTCGGCCTGTCAGGGACCGAGACCGGCCTGCTGCTCACCCTGACGCTGCTCGGTGATGCTGCCGTCTCGCTGTGGTTGACCACCCATGCCGACCGCATCGGCCGCCGTCGCGTGCTGGTCGTCGGAGCAGGCCTGATGCTCGTGGCGGGACTCTGCTTCATCGCCACGCCGGTCTATGCCGTGCTCGTCGTGGCGGCCACCATCGGCGTCATCAGCCCGTCCGGCAACGAGGTCGGACCCTTCCTGGCCGTCGAACAGGCCTCGCTTGGTCAGCTCGTCGGCGCCGAGCGTCGGACCGGCATCTTCGCCCGCTATCAGCTCGCCGGTTCGCTGGCAGCGGCCGCGGGAGCGCTCATAGCGGGCGTCATCGCGCAACTGGCCATCGAGGACGGCGCGAGACCAGCCGACGGATACCGTCTGGTGATCATCGGCTATGCCGTGGTCGGGCTCGTGCTGGCGCTGCTCTTCACCCGCGTGTCGGCGCGTGTCGAGGCGCCCCGGCGCAGCGGCACGGAGCCGCCGGTCACGTCGCGTCTCGGCCTCCACCGCTCGCAGCGCGTGGTCCTGCGGCTGGCGGCGCTGTTCGCGCTCGATGCCTTCGCGGGCGGCTTCGTCATCGCCAGCTTCATCGCCCTCTGGTTCGAGCTGCGGTTCGGCGCCGACCCGGCCGCGCTCGGGGCGCTCATCTTCGGGGCGAACCTGCTGGCCGGCCTATCGGCGCTCGCGGCAGGCCCGCTCGCCGCCCGCTTCGGACTCGTGCGCACGATGGTCTTCACGCACCTGCCTTCCAACATCCTGCTGATGCTCGTGCCGCTGATGCCGACGGTGGGCCTCGCCGCCGCCGTCATCCTGCTCCGCTTCAGCATCAGCCAGATGGACGTGCCGACCCGCCAGTCATACACGATGGCGGTCGTGGCCGCCGATGAGCGGTCAGCCGCCGCCGGCGTGACCGGCATCGCCCGGAGCCTCGGCGTCGCCGCGTCTCCGCTCATCGCCGCGCCGCTGTACCTGACCGCTGGCCTGGCGTGGCTGCCGTTCGCCATCGCGGGCGGTCTGAAGGTCGCCTACGACCTCCTGCTGTATCGGGGCTTCGTCGGATTACGGCCGCCGGAGGAGGTCCGCTCGGAGCCCCCAGCACGATGAGCGCGTGGTGTGCAGATTC
>PNAP01000032.1:0-42054 GCA_003169735.1 Chloroflexota bacterium
ACGCCCACCGGTACACCAACGCCGAGTGGCACGCCGACACCGAGTGGCTCCCCCGGCATCAGCCATGGCACCGGTCCGAGTGACCTCGTGGTGCGCATCAGTATCATCGGTACCACGCTGGCGCCGTCCGCGCAACTCTTCGCACTTCCGGAGATCGCCATCTACGGCGACGGTTCGATCCTCGTGCCATCGGAACCCGGTGACTTCCCGGGTCCCAGCGTCCCGGGCCTGATGTTGACCAAGGTCTCCGAGGCCGGGCTCCAGGCCATCCTGTCGGCCGCCAAGGATGCCGGTCTGCTCGGCAAGAACGCGCAGCTCCAGGGCCCGATCATGCCGGACGCGGCCACGACCGCGTTCGTCGTGGTGGCCGAGGGACGGACCCACACCATCAGCGCCTACGCCCTCGACAGTGACAAGACGTCCGGCATCGACGCCGCCACGGCGGCGGCGCGCAAGAAGCTCTCGACATTCGAGGCGGCGCTCAAGGACATCAGCACGATGGTCGGCACGGCCAACGTTCTCTCTGGTCCGGCCGTCTACCAGCCGACGGCGCTGCAGGTCTTCGCGGTTGCTATCGACCCGAGTCAGATCGACCCGAACCCGAGCACGCCACCGGCGGCCTGGCCGTTGGCGACGCCGCTCGCGAGTTTCGGCCAGCCCGTCCCCGACACATCAGGCGGCGGCATCCAGGGCCAGCCGATGAACTGCGGCGTTGTCACCGGCGCCGACCTGGCGACGCTCCAGGGCGCTCTCGCCAACACCGATCAATCGACCATCTGGTCCAGCGGCGATGGTGAGTACACCCTCACGTTCCGGCCCCAACTGCCCGACGAGACGGGCTGCCCGGGGTCATGAATCGCGGTCCGCGATGGAGCGGCCGAGAGCGCCCGCCGACGCTCTCGGCTCGCCTCCGGGCGGCCCTCCACCACCCGCGTGCGGCGCTGCTGCCGCTGCGCTTCCTATTCGGCGTCACGTTCCTGTATGCCGGCCTCGATAAGCTGCTCGACCCGGCGTTCCTCCAGGTCAGCGGCCGCGGCTCCATCGGCGACCAGCTCGCCGATTACGTGCAGATCTCGCCGCTGGGCGGGCTGATCTCGTTCGTCGCGCAGCCCTACCCGATCGCGGTTGGCATCGGCATCGCCCTTATCGAGATCGCCATCGGCCTCGGGGCGGTCCTCGGCCTGGCGTTCCGACTGGCCGCGTTCGGCGGCTTCGTCCTGTCGGTCGTCTTCTTCCTCACTGCCTCGTGGGCGGTGCACCCGTACTACCTCGGCAACGACGTGCCCTACGCGATCGGTTGGCTGACGCTGACGCTGGCGGGCAGTGGCGGCCTGTTCGCCCTCGACGATGTTCTGGCACGACGCTTCGAGCGGTCGCCGGGCCGATCCGCGGCCGAGGCCATCTCGGGCGATCCGGCGCCGTGGGCGGATCCGATCGGAACGACGGTCGCGCGCCAGCCCGGCTGGCTCGATCGCCGAGCGGTCCTGAGAGGCGGCATCCTCGGCCTGATGGCACTTGCGTTAGGAGGCGTCTCGACCGTTGCCGAGACCGCGCTTGGCCGCCGAACAGCCGCCGTCACGCCGCCGTCGCCTGGCCCGTCGCCGTCGCCTGCCGCGACCTCGACCTCGACGCCTGTCCCGTCGCCATCATCGGGGCCATCGGGCTCGCCCCCACCGACACCTGTCCCATCGCCGACGCCAGTCCCAACGCCGCCGCAGGGCACGGTCATCGCCAAGGTCGCCGACGTCAAGACGGGCCGGCCAGTCGACTTCGAGGATCCGATCACCGGCGATCCGGGCGTCCTCCTGCTCCTGTCCGATGGCTCATTCGTGGCCTACGACCTGATCTGTCCGCACGCGGGCTGCACGGTCGATTACGAACGCGCGACCGGGCTGCTGGTCTGCCCGTGCCACGGCGCCACCTTCGACCCGACCCAACACGCCAAGGCCATCGCCGGCCCGACCTTCCGGCCGCTCGCGCCGTTCCCCATCCAGGTCGACCCGTCGACGGGCGCCATCGTCCTGCTGGGTGGCTGACGGGGCGTTCCGGCCGGAGACTGCTACAGTCCTTCCGTGATGTCGCCCGCGATCTTCCGGGCCAGACCCGCCAAGGCGTTCGTGATGCTTTGTGCCGTCGCCGCGCTCATGGTCGGCTGCTCGAGCGGCGTGACGCCTTCCACGGGCGCCACATCGACCCCCGGCACGACTCCCGTCACCAGCCCGGGCCAGAGCGCGACCGCCACCGGCACGCCGGCGCCCACCAGCGGCGACACTGGTAGTCCGGGCCCGTCCGATTCATCGATCCCCAGCCCGAGCCCAAGCCCTGTCGACACGACGCCGCGCGCGACCATCACTGCCAAGCCCAACGGCCTCGTCCGGACCGGCGACAGCACCGATTACCCCGTGCTGACCGCGCTGCCGAAAGGCACCGTCGTCAAGATCGTCGGCATCAGCAGCACCGGCTCGGGATGGTACGAAGTCAACACGCCGCACGACGGCAAGGGTTGGATCGGGCCGGCCGTCGTGAGCACGTCAGGCGACCTGAGCCACCTCAAGAAGGTCACGCCGCCGCCGCTGCCGACCGCCACGCCGACCCCGACACCGACCGCCACGCCGACCGCGTCTCCGACCGCATCTCCGACCTGATCTCAGTCCTCGACTCGGGTGATGCCCGCGAACCATGCGTGAGCGCCGCCTGAGGGGAGCGTGGTCTCGAACTCGGCCGGCTCGATCGAGTCGATGAGCCAACCGACCGCGAAGGCGCCGCGCAACTCGGCTTCCGTGATGCGGCGCGGCCCCCAGGTGCCCGGCTCCCGGTCGGAGAAACACATCAGGTAGAGCGTGCCTCCGGGCTCGATGACGGCACGGAGACCACTCACGTAGGTCGCCACATCGGCCTTGGATCGGAAGGTGTGGAAACAGCCCGAATCGATCGCCGTCCTGAAGCCTCGACCGAGGGCCGGGAGCGCGAGGACGTCGCCGACGACGAAGGTTGCGTCGAGCCCGCGCGCGTGGGCCTTGCGTTGGGCTTGCACGATGGCCGTCGAGGCGATGTCGACCCCGACGACCTCGAGCCCGGCGGCGGCCAGACCGAGCGCGTTCTCGCCCGTTCCACAGCCGCAGTCCAGCACCGGCGAGGCCATCGACGACGCCACGGCCATGAACCGCGGTTGCGGCCGGCCGATGTCCCACGGCGCGCCGCCGCCTCGATATTCGCGTTCCCAGGCTGCCGCGCGCGCGTCGTCCACTCGACCGTCCAGATGATCAGGATGGAGCGGGAGACGAGGTTCGAACTCGCGACATTCAGCTTGGAAGGCTGACGCTCTGCCAACTGAGCTACTCCCGCCCGAGGCGTGGCGATGATACCCCGCGGCCGAGCCTCGCTGAGGCATCATGCCCGCCACATGACCAGCGTCCACGTTCTCCACACGGGCTATGCGGCGAACCGAGTCGGCAGCACGGTTTCGCTCGTCCGAGATGGTGACGCGATCATCGTCGTCGACCCGGACATGGTCGCCGATCGGTCGCGGATCCTGGGCCCGCTGGCGGCGCTGGGCGTCGAACCGCATGAGGTCACGCACGTCTTCATCAGCCACCATCATCCCGACCACACCGTCAACATCGCGCTCTTCCCGAACGCCGAAGTGGTCGACTTCTGGGCTCGCTATCGGGCGGATGAATGGCTCGACCATGACGGCGACGGCTACCAGCTCTCGCCTCGAACGGAGCTCTGGCTGACCCCCGGCCACACCGAGGAGGACGCCACGCTCATCGTGCGGGCTGACGATGCGACCTACGCCCTGACCCACCTCTGGTGGCGTAGCGACCGTACGCCCGACATCGACCCGTTGGCGTGGGACCAGGCTGCCCTGGAACGCGGCCGTGAGCGCGTCCTCGCAGTCGCCGACATCGTCATCCCGGGTCACGGCGAGCCGTTCCACGTCGCCCGCTGAGCGGCCGGCGAGCCGGACGATCGTTCTCGAGGCGCCGCTCGACGTGGCCGCCTCGCTGGCGACACTCGGGCGTTGGGGGGACGACGGCATCGACCGCTGGGACGGCCGGCGGCTCGTGCGCACCATGCGTGTTGGAAGGCGCGCGGTGCCGTACCTCGCGCGACCTGCAGGCACGATCGATGCGCCGGCGATGGAGGTCACGGCCGAGGCCAGCGATCTCGACGCGGTGGCCGAGGTGGTCCGTGCCTCGTTCGTGGGCGCGAGCCTGGCGCTGGCCGAACTCTGCGCCCGAGATCCGGTCGTGGCCCGTGCCGAGTGCGCGTACCGCGGCGTGCGGCCGGTCATCCAGCACGATCCCCTCACCGCGCTCGTCCGCGCCATCAGCGCGCAACAGGTCAACCTGACATGGGCGACCGAAACGCGCCGCCGCCTCGGGCTCCGGTTCGGGACCCGGTTGACCGTGGCCGACGAGTGGGCCATCGCCCTTGACGCCGAGCGTCTCGCCGCGGCGAGTGTCGACGAACTTCGGGCACTCCAGCTCACGACGGCCAAGTCGCGCTCCGTCATCGGCGTCGCGCGCGCTGCGGCGGAGGGCAGTCTCGATCTCGCCGAGCTGGCCGCGCTCGGGGACGAGGCACTCATCGAGCGTCTCGTGGCACTCCCCGGCATCGGGCCGTGGAGCGCGGACTGGTTCCTCGCCCGTACCCTCGGGCGGCCGCGGGTCGTGGCGGGCGACCTCGGCGTGCGCAAGGCGGTCGGTCGGGCGTACATGGGCGGTCGGATGCCGTCAGAGTCGGAGGTCCGTGCCCTGACCGCGCACTGGGGCGAGGCCGCCGGCGTCGCGCAGCAATTGTTCCTGCACGACCTTATCTCGAGCGCGGAGGCGCGACCCTAGCCTTCGACCTCGAGCGCCATCACCTTGGCCACGCGTCGGGCGTGTCGCCCGCCCTGGAAGACGCCGTTCATGAACGCCTCGACGCAGGCGATCGCCACCTCGGTACCGATGATCCGGGCGCCCATCGCCAGGCAGTTCGCGTCGTTGTGCTCGCGGCCGAGACGCGCCGTGACCGGGTCGGCCGCCTCGACGCAGCGGATGCCGTGGATCTTGTTGGCCACGATCTGCTCGCCGGTGCCGCTGCCGCCGAGGACGATGCCGTATTCGCACTCCCCGCCGGCGACGGCTCGGGCGGCCGGCGCGATGAAGTCGGGGTAGTCCACCGGTTCTGTGCTGTCGGTGCCGAAGTCGACCGGCTCATGCCCGGCCGCGACGAGCCAGTCGATGATGAGCCCCTTGAGCGGGAACCCGGCGTGGTCGGAAGCGACGGCGACGCGCATCGCGCGCACCGTAGCACGCCAAGGCCCGCTACTCTCCGCTGATGCCGACGGTCCTCCGCTGATGCTGACGAACTCGATCCGCCTGTTCCGGGTCCGCGGCATCGAGGTCGGCATCCACTACAGCTGGCTGGTCATCTTCCTGTTCGTGACCTGGTCGCTGTCGGTGAGCTACTTCCCGGACACCGTCCCCGGGCGGCCCGACACGGAGTACTGGCTCCTCGGGGCGATCGCGTCGCTGCTGCTGTTCGTGTCGGTCCTGCTCCACGAACTGGCCCACTCATTCGTGGCCAAGGCACGTGGACTCGACGCGCGGTCGATCACGCTGTTCATCTTCGGCGGCGTCTCGAACCTGGGCGGCGAGGCGCGCCAGCCGTCGACCGAGTTCCTGGTCGCCATCGTCGGTCCCCTCACGAGCTTCGTCATCGCAGCGGCGGCGTACGTGGTGGCGCAGGTCTCCAACGAGCCGCGCATCGAGGCGACGGCCGACTACCTCGCGCTCATCAACGCCGCGCTCGGCATCTTCAATCTGATCCCCGGCTTCCCGCTCGATGGCGGACGCGTGCTGCGCTCGATCATCTGGGAGGTCACCGGCAACATGCAGCGGGCGACCGACCTTGCCGCGAACGTCGGAAAGCTCGTGGCCTACGGCTTCCTGGCCTGGGGCTTCATCGAGATCCTCGACAAGGACTACCTCGATGGGGCGTGGATCGCGGTCATCGGGTGGTTCCTCCACAGTGCCGCGTCGTCGACGCTCAGCCAGATGGTGCTCGACACGCGGCTGAAGCGGATCCGTGTCGGCGATGTCATGCGCGCCGACACGACCGTCGTCTCGCCCGACCTATCGGTCGAGCAACTCATCGATGACGTGCTGCTGCCGGGTAACCGACGCGCCGTTCCGGTGGCGTTGCAGGATCGGCTGGTGGGCATGGTCACCGTCAGCGACCTGGTCCGCGTACCCGTCGCCCAGCGCGTGACGACGCGCGTCGGCGATGTGATGGGCGGGCGCAAGGGGGTCGTCACCGTCGGCCCGACCGACACGGTCGCCTTCGCCGTCGAGCTCATGGGCGAGGACGACCTCGAGCAGCTGCCCGTCGTGCAGGGCGAGCGATTGGTGGGCATCCTGGCGCGGGCCGACGTGATGCGCCAGCTCCAGTTGCGCGAGAGACTCGACCCGAACCCCGGAGGGAGCTAGCCCGACCGCGTGTCGAGCTCCGCCTGCAGTTCGTGGACCTCTCGTGACAAGGCCCGCGATTCGGCACGGGCGGCTCGGTCGGATCTCGTGCGCCGCGCCTCGAGCACGTCCGTTTCGAACGCCTCGACGATCCAGGCCACCGCTTCGTCGGCGTCATCGGTCAGCCGCAGGAGCTGGACGTCGGCCGGCTCGATGTTGTGCTCGCGCGACATCGGGCCCCTGAGCCATTCGAGGAGCCCGCGCCAGTAATCGGTGCCGAAGAGGACGATCGGGAAGTGCTCGATCTTGCCCGTCTGGACGAGCGTCAGCGACTCGAACAGCTCGTCCATCGTGCCGAACCCGCCGGGGAAGATCACGAACGACTGGGCGTACTTGACGAACATGGTCTTGCGCACGAAGAAGTAATGGAAGGCCACCGACAGGTCGCAGTAGGCGTTGATGCCCTGCTCGTGAGGCAGTTCGATACCGAGCCCGACCGAGACACCGCCCGCCTCGTGCGCGCCTCGGTTGGCCGCCTCCATGATGCCCGGCCCGCCACCGGTGATGATGGTGAAACCGTGCACGGCCAGTTTCGCCGCCAGGTCACGGGCGCTGGCATAGTCGGGATCGTCGGCCGGCGTGCGGGCGGATCCGAAGATGCTCACCGCCGGACCGAGTTCGGCCAGGGCGTCGAAGCCCTCGATGAACTCGCCGGTGATGCGCAGCGCCCGCCATGCATCGGTCTCGAGGAAGGACGGGTCCGCGTACGGCGCGCCCATCAGCAGTTTGTGATCGGCGGTCGGCTTCGTCCCGGATCGGCGGTCGTCGGTCATGGCGCTGGGCAGGATACGCCCGTCGCCGATGAAACCTTGGGCGGGTCCGGATCGTCATGAGGACCGCGGTGCGGACAAACCGCCGCTCTCTCGCCTTTCCATCGCGGCCCGGCGGCTCGTTCCTGGGGGAACGGGCCCCGGGTCTCGCGTTTTCCAGGCCTCGGCCCGAGTCCTCGGGCATGCGCGATCGGTCGCCGCACGTCTGATGCATCGCCAGAATCATCCACGACAGATAAGTCAGTGATAAGTGCGCGTAGATCGTCCGTAGAGTGCCGCTGCGTAGCCTTCCTGCAACGCCGAAGCCGTCTCGATCGGCCAGGCGACCCGCCACCAGGGGTCAGGAATGGAGAAGAGCCATGAACCTCGCATCGTCCTTCGGATACCGCCACGCGCCGCGGATCGTCGCGCTCCTCGCCTGGGTCGTCCTCGCCTGGTCCGTGCTGGTCCTCCTCGCCTTCGTCGTCCAGCTTCTCCTCGGAGCGCACGGCGTCCCTACGCTTGAGGGACCGCATCTGGCGCCGTTCCGCTGGTCGGAGCTCGATACCATCGGTTGACGTTCGGGCCCGGCGGCTACGTCCGTCCCACCGTGGATCCGCCTGCGAGACGCTGAGCGAAGTACACGGGCACGGTCAAAAGGAGGATCACGAGTACGTGGCTGCGGCGCGGCCACGACGGGCCAGAGCCGATCCTCGCCGTGAGCCGTAGAGTCTGGGGCGTGGACCCCGAGGCTCGCCCGGCCATCTCTCGTGCGCCGCTCTACGTGACGCTTGCCTTCTTCGCCGTCTCGATCGGCCTCGTGCTGTATGCCCTCCAGGGGTCGGCGGCGCCGTCGGTCGTCATCGACCGTCCCGGCACGCCGGACCAGCCTCGGGCGGTGACCGTCATCCTGCGCGACTACGTCTTCAACCCGACACCGATCTACCTGATCCGAGGGGAGACGGTGCGCTTCACCATCATCAACGGCGGCCTCGTGGCGCACGAGTTCGTGCTCGGCGACGACGGCGTGCAGGCCGCCTGGGCGAGCGCCGACGCTGCCGCGACCCCGCCCAACGACTTCTCGACCGCGCCGCCGGCCAGCATCCCGGCCGGCGTCGGCGGACTGCGCGTGCTGCTCGATTCGGGCCAGGAGCAGACCGTCGACTACCTCGTCCCCGACGATGGCGATCTCTTCCTCATCTGCCACCTGCCCGGTCACGCGGAACGCGGTATGGTCGGGCGGATCGAATTCCGCACCGTCGGCCAGACCGCGGCGCCATCGAGCGTCCCATGACGCTAAGATGGGCTTCCGGTCGAGCCTCCAGGCCTCCAAGGAGACGCTGAATGACCTACGTGATCGCTGAGCCCTGCGTCGACGTGCTCGACGAATCGTGCGTGTCGGTCTGTCCGGTCGACTGCATCCACTTCGATCGTGGGCCCGATCGCAAGCTGTACATCGACCCCAACGAGTGCATCGACTGCGGCGCCTGCGAACCGGAGTGCCCGGTCAACGCCATCTACCCCGAAGATGCGCTGCCACCCGAGTGGGCCAAGTACACCGCCGTCGACGCTCAGTGGTTCCAGGACAAGGACGCCGCCCGAGCGACCATCGATTCCTGGAAGCCTCCGGCCTGACGCCGCCTCGCGCCGCCTGACCCGGGCGGCTGGATGCGCTGCACCGTGGCGGTCCTCAGGCCGAACGGCGTCGCGTGACAACCGGACGCGGCGGCCCGGAGGCTAGGCGACGCGGTCGGCCACGACGGGATTCGCGCGACCGGCGGCGGAAGGTGCCACGACGGCCGTGGCATGGTGCTTGTGGATGGTGATGTCGGCATGATCGATGTCGAAGTAGATGTTGCCGACCGCCTTGACCCGGATCCGGGCGTGGGACGTGGTGACGTTCGGGATGGTCACGCCGGCCTTCCCATCGTTGGCGGTGTTCCGAGCAAGCACGATGGGGTAGGTCAAGCCGCCATCGAGCGATAGGCTGATCCGGACGTCGGCGGTATCGACGGGCGCCGAGTCGGTGCCCGCCACGTTCCAGGTGACCGTTTGCCTCGATCCGCCGCGGTACACGATAGGCGCTGCCTGGGAAGTGACACGGAACGGCCCGACCGGTGCCTTGCCCTGGATGACGGTGCTGACGCTGCCCGTCGTGCCGCCGGTGCCGTTCGTCACGGAAAGTGGCGGGACATCGCCCATGCTCAGGAACCTGACGTCGGTGCCCGAGTCGGACGCCGAGCTCACCACGACCGACGCACCGCTCGGCCAGCCCGGGATGCCCGTGCTGCCCTTGGCCGTCTCACGGTTGGTCGCCGAACACGGCGCGAGGGCGGTCGCGCACGGGCCGAACTCGACGGTGAGCGGTGCCCAGTCCGTCTCGGCGGCTGCGCCCTCGAAGAAGATGACAGGGCCGGCGGTGGCACTCGCGGTATTGACGGTGACCGTGCCGACGAAGCCCGGGATGGCCTCGATGGCCTGCTTGACGTTGATGAGCGGGTCAGGCACTCCCGACTCGACGATCGGCAAGCCGCCCGCCCCCAGGACCGCGGAACAGTTGGCGGCCTGACAGATCCGATACGAGTCGCCGACGAGGGCTGCGTTGAAGTTGGCGAAGGTGAGCGTCTGGACCTCGTTGCCGCCCTGGATGGCGGTCTGGATGCCGAGCGTCGTGTCGTTCTGCCCGCGCGTGATCGGCACCGAGTGGTGCCCATCCCACGTCAACCGATACGAATCGGAGCCGGAATAGCCAGACAGGGCGACTGCCTGGACCTCGTTCCTGCCGCTGGGGGCAAGGGTCAGCGTGGTGTCGGCAGAGGCGACACCACCCCCGTCGAGCGATCCATCGCGCGCGGTCAGCCGGAAGTGGATGGGACCGGCGTAGCCGACCGGCGGAAGGAACTCGCCGTAGCACTCGATGATGGCGGTGGACTGCCTGCGGATGCCGTCGGCCATGGGGCAGGATCCGCCCCGGGCGTTGGTGTCGTCGGCGATGATCTGGGCCATGTCGGGGAAGGTGCGGCGTGGCGTGCTCGCAGCGCAATTCTCATCGTTGGCGTTCTGGGCCGGCAGGCAGGAGCCGATGGCATGGGGGTCGTAGAGACCGGCCTGCGCCATGCTCGTCGGAAACGCGCTGAAGAGCGGCCCCTTCGTCTTGGCATCGTCGACCAGGCCGAGGCCGTTGCCCGCGTCGATCTGCTCCCAGGTGTAGGTGAGCGACTGGCCGGCGTCGGGGTCCGTCGCGTGACCGGTCAGCGTGAACGGGGTGAGGCGGGGGATGGTGAAGCCGGCGGCCGTTGATACGACCGGGGAGTGGTTGCCGGTCGGCGTGATTGTGAAGCCGTGGTTGTTCTGCGGCCCGCCCCAGTCGGTCTTCATGGCGAAGCCGGAGGCACCGGGCGTGAAGTCGGTGAGGGTCAGCGTCGCGACCGCGGAGCCGGCCGTCGTCGCCCCGGCGAGCGAACCGCCGAACGTGACCTGGAAGCCACGCCCATCGAGGCTTCCGGAGTCGAAGAACGGCGCGACGCTGACCGTTGCCCCGGCCGGCAAGATGCCCTGGAGGCCGGCCTGGAGAGCGGCCGCCGTGTAGTTGGTGCCGTTGGTGAAGTCGACCGTGTTCGGGCTTCCGGCGTAGCTGAGCGCGAACGAGTCGAACGTGCCTCCGTGGTTGACCTCATCGACCGAGCTCGGGCATCCGCCGCACGACAGGCCGACCAGCGTCAGATCGGGCACGTCGGTTCCGGCCGATGCGCCGGAATAGGTGACCGTGAATCCCGTCGCCGTGATGCTCGTGACGGAGACCGTGCCGGGGAAGCCGGCGATGCCGTTGATGGCCGCCGCGACGCCGGTCGCGGTGTATGCCTTCGACGCGCCGCCGGCGAACTCGCCGCCGGCAGCCCCGCCGATGACCGCGGAGTCGTTGCCGCCGATCTCGATCTGGAAGGTCGACGCCGTCAGCGGCGCCACCAGGGATGGGCTGCCGGTCGTGGTCACGAAACCCGGTCCGAACGAAACCACCTGCACCTCGTTGCCGCCACCGAAGTGACGGAGGGCGATCGTCTGGACCTCGTTGACGTTCGGCTTGTTCGCCGCCATGAACGTCTCCGCCTCCGTGACATTGACGGTGGATTCGTATGGCGCGCTGTGGGGCTGAAGGTCGTCGGAGCCACAGATGCCGGCGTAGGACATGATCATCTCGCCGCTCCCGGGCTCGACGGTGACCGGCGGCCCCGCCCGGTTGCCCGCGCAGTTCGCCACGTCGCCGTTGAAGGCATGGTTCATGTTCCAGTTGTGGCCCATCTCGTGCGCCCAGTAATCGACGTCGTAGTAGTCACCGTCGGCATTCGGGACGCCCGTGCAGCCGGAAGCCTTGTTGGGACCGCCGACGACGCCGAGTGAGGCAAGTCCACCGCCCGCGTTGCTGATGGAGAGATGCCCGGCATCGTAGTTCTCGGCCCCGATCGTCTGGCCGAGGATGAAGCGGATGGGCGCGAGATTGCCACAGGACGCGAGCGCTGATTGCGTGGCGCAGGGAGCCGTGCCACACGGGCCATCCGGCGCGAACGCATCGTGGAAGGTGTCGAGCATGGCATCGGTCTCGTCGTTCACGAGCAGGACACGGACGTCGAGCTCCTGCTCGTAGAGCTGGTCGACTCGTGAGGTGTTGACCGCCAACTGGGCGAGTGGCAGGTCGTAGGTGGACGAGTCGCCCTCGACGTAGCCGGCGTTGGCGGCGAACGATGGGTCGGTCAGCACCGCGAGGCGGTACGTCCTCAGGTGCGTTCCGAGCTGCTCGCCGGCTGCCGGTGTGACGGCGCCCGTCTCGGTGCTGGCCGGCTCTGTCTCGGTGCTGGCCGCCCCCGTCTGCGCGCCGGGCGCCGGGTGGTCGATGAAGATGCCGTGGGTGTCGGCGAGGGCGCCGCGGTAGTAGGACGCGTAGAGGCTCTGGTCGAGGTGGTAGTAGGGGTCGATGTACCACATCCCAGCGTCACTCCGCACCGAGGCATCGAAGCCGAGGGGCGTCAGCGAGGCGCTGATGGTCGCGGTCGGGTCGTCGATGCCACGGCCGACGTAGGTGCGGATCTCGGGGTGCTCGGCCTGAAGGAGCGGCTCCATCACGGGCGACTCGATCATCGAGAAGCGTTGCAGGCGACCATCGGGCCCCGGCAATGAGACGACGTCACCCTTCTGAGCCAGACGGCCGATCCGCTCGTGTGGCGCCGACTGCAGCTCCGTCTCCAGCGCACTGCGATCGAGCGTGAGGGCGCTGAATCCGTTGGTGCCGAAGGCCAAGTTGGCAGGATGGCCGGCATGCGTCGCGGCCGGGTCTGCCTCGACCGACTGCCACGCGGCCACGGTAGGCTCGCCCGCAGGACCTGCCTGTGGAGTCCTGGCGGCCACCGAAGCCGATGGGCACAGGATCGCCATGGCCAGCACGGGGAAGAGTGCATGGACTCCCCGCCAACGAAACCAGCGGTGACCAACCAAGTTTGACTCTGCCCTCCGCTACGGTCTCGCCAGCCCCATCCCTCGACGGTGATGCAGACACAGTGTCACAGACGGCGCCGAGGAGCCCCTGGTGACCGCCACGTTCCCTGGTCATTTCGCAAGCCGTGGACAGATGGATGACGACCGATCGACGCCGGTCCGCGTGCCGAGCGACCTCAGCAAAGGCAACCGGTGTCGGACGGTAGGGAGCGGACCCGTTGACGCGACGGCTGGAGTGGCTACCCTAGCGGCTTGATCCGGCCATTGGCCGGTCGGCACGGAGGGAGTGGCATGAGCGCACTACGCGGTTCTGTCGGGCGGCGCGTTTCCTGGTCGATCGTTTCGGGGGTCATCGCGGCGGCCGCGCTGGTGGTGGTGTCCGTGTTACCGGCCGACGCCGTCGGCACGACGCCGTTCTCGACCAACCTCGTCAAGAACCCCGGCGCAGAGGCGGGACCGGCCAGCAATGACCCTGATGTCGGGATCGCCATCCCGAATTGGGAGACGCTCGACAACTTCACCGTGGTGGCATATGGGACCGGCGGCGGGTTTCCAAGCACGACCGAGGGCTCGCACATCCACGGCGGCAACCAGTTCTTCTCGGCCGGTGAGCCCGAGGGTGACGGCGGGTGCGACGACGCCATCCAGTTCATCAAGATCAAAGGCCACAACAGCGACATCGATGCCGGTCACGTCCAGATCATCCTCAAGGCGCGCCTCGGGACCTTCGACTCGCAGACGGACACGGCGGTAGTGACGCTCCAGTTCCGTGATGCCAACAACGAACAAGTCGGCGGCTCGAGCGCCGGGCTCAAGCTCAAGGCGACCCAGACCGGTCAGACGATGCTGCAGAAGTCCGCATCCAAGATCATGCCGCGCCATGCGCGCGAGGTCCGCATCATCCTCGCCGCGACGAACACCACGGGCTACTGCGACGCCTACTTCGACAACATGAGCGTAGAGATCGTCTCCGCCTGAGCTTCGACTGGGCCGGGTTCGCGCCGCGGACCCGGCCTAACCTGCAGTCAGAACGCGCCGACGTAGGCCTCTTCGCCGAGTTGGGCCGAGTCGAGGCCGGTGTCTTCCGTCTGCTCATCGACGCGGACCTTGGTCACGCGGTCGATCAGCCAGAGCATGCCGTAGGTGAAGACGAAGGCGTAAATCGAGGATGCGACCACCGCGGCGACCTCCTTGAAGAAGAAGTCGGGGTTACCGGCGAGCAGGCCGTTGGTGCCGTTCGGGTTGAACGCGGTCGTGGCCAGCAGGCCGAGCATCACGATGCCCAGGAAGCCGCCGACACCGTGAACGCCCCAGACATCAAGCGCGTCGTCCCACTTGAGGCGGTTCTTGAGCGCCACCGCGCCGTAGCACACGACGCCCGACACGATGCCGATGATGACTGCGGCGATCGGCGACACATAACCGGCGGCGGGTGTCACGGTGGCCAGACCGGCGACCGCGCCGGTCAGCAGGCCGATGAAGCTCGGTCGCTTCTGGAAGATCCAGGCGGTGAAGAGCCAGGCGATGGCCGCGAAGGACGCGGCGACATCGGTGTTGATGAACGCGACCGCCGTCGTGGCGTCGACGCGAAATTCGCTGCCGGCGTTGAAACCGTACCAACCGAACCAGAGCAGGCCCGTGCCGAGCGCGACGAGTGGGACGCTGTGCGGGACGTTGTCGGCGATGCGCCGACGCCCGACATAGAGCACGGACGCCAGTGCCGCGATGCCGGCGATGTTATGGACGACGATGCCACCCGCGAAATCAAGCACGCCCCAGGTCTGCAGCAATCCGCCGCCCCAGACCATGTGCACGAACGGGAAATAGACGAACAGCAGCCACGCGGTCAGGAACAGGAAGTACGCCTTGAAGGAAACGCGATTGGCGAAGGCACCGGTGATGAGTGCCGGCGTGATGATGGCGAACATCATCTGATAGACGACGAAGACGAGCTCGGGCACCGAGGTGTTCAACGCGGCGGGGCTGTCCAGCGTCACGCCGTTGAGGAATGCCTTGTTGAGATCGCCGATGACGCCGCCCGCACCGCCCGAGAAACACAGTGAATATCCGACCGTGAACCAGATGACGGTCGTCCACCCCATCGAGACGAAGCTCTGCATCATGATGGCGAGGACGTTCCTGCGGCCGACCAACCCGCCGTAGAAGAACGCGAGGCCTGGCGTCATCAGCATCACGAGGCTGGCGCACAGCAGCATGAATGCCGTGTTGCCGGTGTCGAGCCCTGGCATGACGATCCCTCTCTTGCTCAGGTGGCGGCCAAGGATACGCCCAGCCGCCACGCCCGCGCAGCCATGCCAGGATCCGTCTCGTGCTATGCTGCGTGCCACGAACAGTTCTTGGCACGCACTATCAGAGGCACGATGAACCTGACCGCCACGTCCGCCACCCGCGCGACTCCCGCCACCGACGCGACCCCGGCCGCCCGCGCCGCCGACGCCACGGACGAGGTGCTCGATGTCGTACCGCTCGTCTCGCGCTGGATCCGTACCCAGATGCGCGACGCCGCTGCGCCGACCCTGACCGTGCCGCAGCTCCGAACGCTCGCGTACGTGCGGCGCAACCCCGGCACCAGCCTGTCCGGTCTGGCCGAGCACCTCGGTGTCGGGCTGACCACCGCATCGGCCCTGGTCGACCGCCTGACGAAGCGCGGCCTGCTCGATCGAGAGCCCGCTCCAACGGAGCGCCGCCGCATGATGCTGACCCTGACCACCGACGGCCGCGACCGGCTCGAGACGGCCCGCGCGCGATCACGCGCGACCCTCGGCGCCATCCTCGCCACGCGCTCAGACGAGGAGCTGGCGCAGATCCAGGCGGCGATGGCCGTCCTGCGCGAGGCGCTCGGGTGACGGCAGCGGTCGAAACCAGCGCGCTCACGCGTCGCTTCGGGTCGCTGACGGCGGTCGATTCGATCGACCTGGAGATCGGCTCGGGCGAGATCTTCGGCCTGCTCGGCCCGAACGGCGCGGGCAAGACGACGACCATCCGGATGCTCATCACGCTGCTCGCACCAACATCGGGAAGTGCGCGCGTGGCCGGCTTCGACATCGTCCGTTCAGCCCAGGATGTGCGCCGCTCCATCGGCTACGTGCCCCAGCTCCTGTCGGCCGACGGCACGCTCACCGGCTATGAGAATCTGCTCATCTCGGCGCGGCTCTATCACCTGCCGCGCGAGGAGCGCCGGAAGCGCATCACCGAAGCGCTCGAATCGGTCGGTCTCGTGGACTCATCGGACCGTCTCGTGCGCCAGTTCTCGGGCGGGATGATCCGGCGGCTCGAGGTCGCCGCGGCAATGCTGCACCGCCCCGACATCCTGTTCCTGGACGAGCCCACCGTAGGACTCGACCCGGTCGCGCGCGACGCGGTCTGGAGCCTCCTCCGGGATCTCAGCACCGACAGCGCCACGACGATCCTGCTGACGACGCATCACATGGAGGAAGCCGACCAATTGTGTGACCGCGTCGCGATCATGGATCTCGGCCATATCGCCGTCGTCGGCAAGCCCTCCGACCTGAAGGCCGCCATCGGCCCCGACGCGTCGCTCGACGATGTCTTCACCACGTACGCCGGACATGGCATCGAAATGGGAGGTGGTTACCGTGACGTCGCTCGCACGCGTCGAACGGCCAGTCGCGTGGGCTGACCTGCCCCTGATCACGTTCATCGTCGATACCGGCGCCGTGGCCGATATCGAATTGCGCAAGGTGCGCCACGATCCGATCGAGCTGATCACCCGCGCTGCGCAGCCGATCCTGTGGCTGCTCATCTTCGGCCAGGTCATCGCTGCCACGCGGGCCATCCCCACGGGCGGCCTGCCATATCTCGACTTTCTGGCGCCCGGCGTTCTTGCACAGAGTGCCCTGTTCGCGGCCATCTTCTATGGCATCACCATCATCTGGGAGCGCGACATGGGCGTCGTCCAGCGTTACCTCGTGACGCCGGCTTCGCGCTGGGCATTGGTGGCCGGCAAAGCGCTCGCAGCGGGGCTGCGGTCTCTCGTCCAGGCGCCAATCGTGTACATCATCGCGCTGCTGCTCGGGGTCCATGCCTCGCTCGATCCGTTGCGTTTGGTCGGCGTGGCCTTCGCGGTCGTCCTCGGGTCCGCGGTCTTCGCACTGTTCTCGCTGACCATCGCGTGCATCGTGCGGACGCGCGAGCGCCTGATGGGCATCGGCCAGTTGATGACCATGCCGCTCTTCTTCGCGAGTAGCGCGATCTATCCGACCTCGCTGATGCCCGACTGGTTGAAGGTCCTGTCAGCGGTCAACCCGCTGACCTACATGGTCTCGGCGTTGCGCGAATTGATGGTCTCCCCGACGGTCGATCCGGTCGCCATCCTTGGTGATCTGGGCGTCCTGGTGCTCGCGTGCGCGATCCTGCTGGCCATCGCCACCAAGCTCTTCCCGAGAGTCGCTGTCTAGGGATCCGGCAAAGGAGATCAGGCAAAGAAGAAGGCCGCGTGACGTGCACGCGGCCTTCCTGCAAGCGACGAGGACTGGTCGCGTGTTACGGGAGCGCCGCCAGGACCGTCGCCGCTTCATCCGAAGTCGCGTTGTCGATGATGAAGAGCGTGTCGCCGGTGGTGTACAGGTAGGTGCTGCTGGTGGCGCCGGACTGCGTCGAGACACTCACGTTCTTGCCACCGAGGCTCTGGGTCGTGATGGCACCGATGGAGGCCGCTCCGAAGAGGCCGCCGAACTGGCCGACCTTCGACATGAACTGGCTGGCGTCCTGATTGGGGAACCGGATGGCCGTCACGGTGATGGTGTCCGAGTTGATCGTCGCGGAGAAGCTGCCGTAGACGGCGGTCGAGAAATCGACGCCCAGGACCGTACTCTCGGCCGTCAGGCTGGCAAGGCTCGATTGCCCACCCAGCTCGCACATGAACGCCACGAGCGGGATCGCCTCGGCGTCGGTGATCGGCTGCCCAGCGATCGTCGTCGGGTACTTGGCCATCAACGTCGCGTCCACCGGGAGCACCGGCGTCGCCAATGACTGCGGATCGAACGTCGGGATGTTGGCGCATTCGCTGCCGGCCGGACCAACGGGCGCGGGCGTCGCGCCGCCCGGAGCCGGTGTCGCTGCGCCCGGAGCCGGTGTCGTGCCGGGGGCGGGCGAGGCGGTCGAGCCGCCACACGCCGCCACTGCCAGCGAGCTCGCCACGATCACACTCATCAACGTCAGGGACCGTCGTATCACGGAAAACCTCCAAATTGCCGCGGCAGAGGTTGCGGACCCGGTTTTTCGGCCCGGACCGTCTGCCTCGGTCCTCCGCGCATGGTATCGCCTCGGCCTCGCTGACAGCGCGAAACGTGTCCGTCGCGACCTCAACGGTGCGCAACGTCACCGACACTCGCCAAAGGTACCGGTCGAAGCCTTGACCGGAAGTACCGGTCGGCCCCAGCATCGGCTGCGGGTCTGAGGGGTTTCGAGCGCTCCTTCCCCGGCTGATGGACAGGACGCGCATCCCTCAAGGAACGATGAACACCTTTCGCCTCGCTCTGGTCGCCGCTTTCCTCGGCGCGGTCGCGGCCGCAGCGCCGACGCTCGCGATCGCAACGCCGATGCCGGCGCTCGCTGGCACCCAGACGTCGGTCTCGGTCGATTGGCCAGGGTCCGCCATGCCGGGCCGTCCACTGGTGGTCACGGTGACCCTCCCCGGGAGCGTCGCGGCGGTGGATGGGCGCCTTCTCTTCGATCCGTCGGCTGCCGAGTTGCTGGGCATTGCGCCGACCCGTCGAGGCCAGGCGTTCCTGCCCGCGCGCGCGACCGGCGGTGCGTCCTTCGGCGCGTTCGACCTTCGACCCCTCAAGCATCCGCGGCGGACCGTCATCGGGCTTGTCGTCGTTCCCGCGGTGGTCGGCAGACTCCAGATGCGGGTGGTCATCGATGCTGCGGCGGACCGGAGTGGCCACCGCCTCTCCCTCGGCGGGAGTGCCTCGACGNNGACGTCGGCGACGGGCGCTACTTCGACCATCGAGATCGGAGCGAGCGGGCCTGGTCGTGGCGCTCCCCTGCCATCGGGCACGGTCGCGCCGCTGCGCCCGGCCGGTCCGACGATCGAGCCACTCAGCGATCTCGTGGCTGACGCGCGCGATCTCGATACGGTTCGCATCGGCTGGGAAGCGGCCCGGGATTCCGGTACGGTCTGTGGGGTCGCATCGGCGGCTGACGTGAACGGCGACGGTTGTGTCGATATCGTCGATGTCCAGGCCGTACTGGCGGCGCAGGGTTCGGCGGGTGGCGCGACAACCCCGGGCGGCAGCGCCGCGGTGGTGAGTGGCCGGTCCAAGGTGAGTGGCGCCCCAAAGGTCCGTGCCGCGGCCTACGCCAACACGTTCGTCGTCAACAGCGCGGTCGATGACCCCGACGCGCTCATCGGCGACGGCATCTGCGCGGACGCGCTCGGCCGCTGCACGCTGCGCGCCGCACTGGCCGAGGCGGATGCCCTGCCGGGCGACGACCTCATCGATTTCGACATCGCCGGCCCCACGCCGGCCTCGATCCGCATCAGCAGCGCCAGCCGCCTGCCACCCATCACGTCACGTGACGGAACGGTCACCATCGACGGCTACTCGCAGCCGGGCAGCCAGGTCAACACCGCGCTCAATGGGTCTAACGCCATCCCCGGCGTCGAGATCCGCGGCAACGGCAGCCTGGCCGGCGAGGTCGGCCTCGAGTTCACGAGCCCCGGCAACACCGTCCGCGGCCTGCTCATCGACAGCATCTGGCGTGGCATCGTGCTCGACGGAACCGATGCCCACGACAACACCATCGTCGGCAACTGGATCGGCTTCCACATCGACCAGACGACGGCCGGCGGCCAGAACGGCATCCTGCTCGACGTCGGCGCCAATCACAACCAGATCGGCGGCCCGGCCCTGGCCGATCGCAACGTGCTCGGCAACTGGAGCAAAGCCGTCTACAGCTACGGCCCGGGCACGGACTTCAATACCGTCCAGGGCAACCTCATCTGCATCCAGCCGAACGGCGGAACGGCCACCTGCGGCACCGGCATCGACCACGATTTCGGGCCCAAGAACGCGCTCATCGGCGGCCCCGAACCGGCCGACCGCAATGTCATCGGCCCGACGACCAGCCAGGGCATCGAGTTCTCGCATGGCTGGGACCCGTCGCTGCCGTGGGGCACGGACACCGCCACGACCTGGCAGATCGACCACAACAGCGCCATCGGCAACTGGGTCGGATTCCGCGAGGACGGCAGCTACGACCCGGCCTACCTTTCCGGCCTGAACCTCTCGAGCACCGACAACGGCGAGGCCATCAACGTCTACGACGGCTCGAACGACAACCTGATCCAGGGCAACTGGATCGGAACGGTCTACGACGGCATCCAGGTCATGGCCCCCAACGCCCAGGGCAACATGGTGCGCGGCAACATCATCGGGCTGTCGCCGCTCGGTCAACCGGCGCCCCTCTCGGGCTGGGGCATCAAGCTGCGCTGGGGCACCAAGTTCGACACGATCGTCGGCAACAGCGTCCACAACGCCGCCGCCGGCGGCATCGGGCTGCTGACCACGACCAACACCGGCTCTCCCCAGCCGCCGGCCTACAACATCACCATCAGCCAGAACATCGTCTCCGACACGCTCGGCCCGGCCATCTACCTGATGCCGACCTTGGCCGACCCGACCAAGGGCTCGAACAACCTGACCGCCTCGCCCGTCATCACCGCGGCGACCACCGCGGCAGTCACCGGCACCGCCACCAATGGAGCGACCGTCGAGGTCTATCGGGCGACACGTCCGATCGGCCAGTCAGGCCTGCCTTCGGCGTACCTCGGCTCGACGATCGCGGGGGCCAACGGCACGTGGAGCTTCCCGTCGGTGGGCCTCGCCGTCGGGGACCTCGTCACGGCCCTCCAGATCCGGACCGACCTGAACACCTCGGCGCTCTCGACGAACGCGGCGGTCACGGTGCCGATCACGCCGCCCGGCCCGGGCGACCCGATCGCCAGTGATTCGTTCGCCCGGACCGTGACGGGAGGTTGGGGCACGGCCGATCTCGGGGGCACGTACGCGTACACGGGCACGCTGGCCGACTTCTCGGTCGCCGGCGGCGTCGGCCTCATCTCGGCCGCAGCTGGCCAGTCACGCGAGGCACGGCTCAACGTGGCGACCGACAACGTCAACGTAGCTGGAACGCTTTCATTCGATCGCGTGCCCACCGGCGGCAACGCCTTCGCCTACATCCTCGCCCGCTCGAACGGCACGACCGCGTATCGCGCGGCCATCCGCGTCGCCACCAGCGGCGCTGTCTACGTCCAGCTCAAGAAGTCGGTGGGCGGAGTGGAATCGGCCGTGGCGCCCGAAGTCGCCGTCCCCGGCCTCAGCGCCGCCGCCGCGAACAAGCTCGGCTTCCGCTTCGAGGTCGTGGGCACGCATCTCCAGTTCCGGGTCTGGGCCGCCACAGGCACCGAACCGACAACGTGGCAGACAAGCGCCGATGACGCGACGGCGGGTCTCACCGGGCCGGGCGCGATCGGGCTGCGCGTCTACACCGGTTCGCCCGTCACCAACGGTCCCGTGAGCGTCTTGCTGGGCAACCTCTCGGTCCACCGCAGCGACGTCATCGCGAGCGACGATTTCGAACGGACCGTCGCCGGCGGCTGGGGCACGGCCACGTATGGCGGCGCGTGGTCCCCGACAGGCACTGCGGCCGACTTCTCGGTCGCGAACGCGGCCGGCCGGATCGTCAACGCGGCGGGCCAGTCGCACGAAGCACGGCTCGCCGTGAGCTACGCCGACGTGAGCGTGGCCGGGCAGGTCTCGTTCGACCGACTGCCAACGAGCGGCAATGCCTATGCCTATGTGCTCGCGCGCGGGAACGGCACGACCTCATACCGCGCGACCATTCGCGTCGTCGCTGGGGGCGCCGTCTTCATCCAGCTCAAGAAGGCCGTCGGCGGCATCGAGTCGAACGTGGCGGCGGAGGTCGCCGTGCCCGGCATCAGCGCCGCCGCGTCGGCCCAGATCGCCTTCCGCTTCGAGGTCATCGGCACGCATCTTCAGTTCCGCGTCTGGGCCGGCGGTGCGCCCGAACCGACGACGTGGCTGACATCCGCCGACGACACGACGGCCGGCCTCGGCGGCATCGGGTCGGTCGGGCTGCGGACCTACCTCGGCTCGCCCGTCCCCAACGGTCCGGTCACGGTTTCGCTCGACGCGTTCGAGGTCCGCCGCCCCTGACCGCGCGCAACGAGCCCTCGCAGCCGCTGCACGCCGCCCACGACCAGCCGTCCCACGGGCTCAGTGACGAGCTCAAAGGCGCCGTCGTAGAAGCGCTCCTCGCCACCGAAACCCGCTTTGAATTCGGCCAGGTTGGGCAGGTCCGTGCCCCACATGTCGTAGCTGACGAAGCCGCGCTCGCGTGAGCGGCGGATCGCCTCCCACTTGACAAGGTAGTTGGCGCGTGCCTTGAAGCCCGCCGCGCTGGCAGCGCCGTACAACTCGAACATGCGCCGGCCGCAGGCGATGAGCATCAGCGTCGCCACCGCCCGGCCATCCGGGTCGCGAGCCAGCAGGATGCGCGCCGCGTCGATCGCGTCGAAGGCGCCGAACACCGCTTCCACATTCGAGTGGTGGATGAGCCGCGGCCCGATCCGCTCGACGGTCTCATCGAAGAGTGCGACGAACTCGGCCAGGCCCTCGGCCCGCGTCTCGACGACCTCGAGGCCGTTGCGGCGTGCCTTGTTGACCGACCATCGCGCGCTGGTCCGGAGGTCGCCCCAGAGTTGGTCCTCGGTGCGCGCCAGGTCCACGATGCGCGACTGGTTGGGCTGGACGTGCGGCGCGCGGCGCCAACCCTGGGCGAGGAGCAGGCGGCCCTCCAGGCCTCCGCGCGGCAGCTCGGGATCCATGTAGACGTGCGTCAGGCGGTGCCGCCGCGCATCGCGCCGCAGCTCCGCCGTGAACACGCGCAGTGCCCCCTCCGTGAGCTGGGCGGCGACGGGACCGCGCGTCGCGTAGCCGCGCGACCACGGCCCCGGGCGCATCCGGTGGACCAGGATCTGCGCGCCGATGGGCCCCTCGTCCGAATCCGTGGCGACCCTGATCGCCCGCCAGCCCTTGCCGGCACTGGCCTGCGCCCACGGCGTCAGCTGATGGATCGTGCCGTGGTTGGCGCCACTGACGAACGCGTTCCACGCCGCGTCATCCGAGCGAAGCGCGGCGGGCGCGTCAGGCTCACGACTCGACCCCCGGGCATCCACCGGCCGACTCTACATGAGAAGAACGGTGACATCCGGCGCCAGGCCGGGTATCCTGCGTCGAACCCGGCGCACCCGCGCCGCAGCCGTCACCCGAGTCCCCCAGGTTCGGGAACATCACCGCCGGCCACGCCGCGGTCGGCATCGTCACAGAAGTCCCGGGCATCGTCGTAGCCGTTCGCCGAGCCCGGCAACCACCACCGCCGTGGACATCGAGGTGGGATATCGCCAGACGGGCCCTGACCGGCACCATCGACCGTCCCAGCGTGCGCATGCCCGATTCGCGCATGTGGTGTGGTGGGGTGTGGTGGGCATTGTGACAGTGGCCGCAGACCATCGGTACGGCGTCAGCCGGACCATCTCGCAGTTGTCCCGGGAGCGTGCGGATACCAGTCTCCGAGGTGTCCGTCGGTACGTGCACGGACGTGCCCCAGCCGTCAGTGCCCCAGCCGAGATCAGGAGAACCAGATCGATGTTCCATGGAGTAACCAGCGAGCGCACGCGGCCGGTCCGTCTGCTCGAACTGATCGTCGCAATCATGGTGGTGATGTTCGTCTTCGCCACCACCAGTTTCGCTGTCACGGTCCGCGCGGCCGTCCCCGTCACGAATGCACGGATCACCCCGAACTCGGCGACCGCGGAAGCTGCGGCGACCACGCCGCCATGCCCGACCGTCAACACGGTGTTCCCGGCCGCGAACCCGGGCCCGCCGGCGCCGAAGAAGGCGGTCATCGTGGTCGGGCCGTTCAGTGCCGACACCGCGAACGCGATCATCGACGCCTGCAAGGTCGTCAACGCGGCCATCGCGCTGAACATGAACGTCACCTGGATCGTCGCGCCGCATGCGACCTGGTCGCAGGTCGTCGACGCCGCCAATGGTGCCGACTTCTTCGAGTACATCGGCCACGGTAACGGCTGGCCGAGCCCGTATGCGCCGTTCCAGGAAAACAGCAAGGACGGCCTCGGACTGGACGCCCACGACGGTGACAGCAACTACTCGGTCAAGTACTACGGCGCCGACAAGATCATCGCCAGCATCAAGTTCGCGCCCAACGCCATCGTGCTGCTCAACAAGCTCTGCTACTCGTCCGGCAACGGCGAGGTGGGCATGGTCATGCCGACGCAGGACGTGGCCGTCCAGCGCATCGACAACTTCGCGGCGGGCTTCCTGGCGGCCGGCGCGCGGACTGTCTTCACGCTCAAGTACCAGCCCGGCGAGGAACTCCTCAACGCGCTGTACCAGACACATCAGTCGATGGACTCGTGGTTCATGACGAACTACGGCAGCAACACGGACGGGTCCTGGAAGTCGTACTTCGGCTACATCGGCTCGGCGCCGGACCAGTACTTCGACTCCGTCCGCACGCCCGGGGCGCGCATCCACATCGATACCGACTCCCCGACGACGGGCGCCGCGGTGACCCTCTACAAGGGCGGCTACCAGCGCGGCGTCACCGGTGACCTCGACTTCACGACCGATCAGTGGCTCGGCAACGGCGACGGCTCGACCGACACCACGCCGCCCGACATCAGCCAGTTCGATGGCCAGCAGGATGGCGCGACGATCCCCTCGAGCCAGGACTCGCCGCCGGTCTTCACGCCCAACAGCGATGGCATCAGCGACACGCTCGCGCTTGACTACACGGTGTCCGAAGCCTCTTACCTCGACTTCGTGGTCACCGACGGCGATGGCAATACGGTCAGAGACTTCACCGCCTATGCCGCGGCCGGCGACGGCTCGACGACATGGGACGGCAAGGGCGCCGATGGCAAGGTCGTGCCGGAAGGCCGCTACACCATCACCGTCACGCCGACGGACCTCGCCGGCAATGTCGGCGACGCTCAGACGACCGCCGCCAAGGTCCTGCTGGCGATGAAGTCACCGAAGTCCGCACCCGCCCTCTTCTACGCTCGCGACGGTGACGCACTGGCCAGTTCGACCACCCTCAGCGTCACGCTCACCGAGCCGGCGACGATGAGCTGGAAGATCGTCGATGCCAACGGCGACACCGTGCGCACCCTGGTCGACGCGGTCGACTATCCGGCAGGCGCGGCAAGTGCCACCTGGGACGGCAAGGACGACTCCGGCGCCTACGTGCCGGATGGCGTCTACACCCAATGGGTCACCGCCTCGACCGACGCGGGTACATACAGCAACAAGCTCGACGTCACGGTCATGGCCTTCAAGGTCACCGCGCCGACATGGACCGGCCCGGCCGGCACCAAGGTCACCTTCACCATCACCAGCGCCGAGCCGCTCACCGGTTGGCCGGTGATCCAGGTCCGCCAGCCCGGCCTGACGATGTACAAGGGCGCGCCGGTCAAGTACTCGAGCACCAAGTTCAAGGTGACCATCACCCTGAAGGCGGGCACGGCTGGGCAGGTCGCCATCAAGCTCACCGGCACCGACACCGGTGGCGGGGTGCAGACCCAGACGGTCTACTTCACGCTCACGAACTGAGCCATCTCCCTCGATCACGCAACGGGCCGGATCCGCAAGGACCCGGCCCGTTCTTCATGTGGCGAACGCGGTGCCCTACCCGACCCAGAAGCTGGCCTCGGTGTCGCCGAACGAATACGTCCAGTGGCTTCCGACGCGAGCCGTCTCGTCGGCCCCGGCATCGGCGAACTTGACCAGCAGCGTGTAGGGGCGGCTCTCCTTGAACCGCGGCAGGTGCGGCAGGACACGGTTGACGAGCGAGCCCTGCCGGTCGACGAACCCGAACCTCCGGACGAGCCGTCGCGTCACGGAAGCCTGGGACGGGATGAGCCGGTAGCGCACGACGTAGGCTCCCGCGGAACGAAGATGGGAGAGCGAGTCGCGGAGCAGGGCACGGGAGACGTCCGCGCGGCCGGGGAGCGTCAGCAGATCCAGGATGTAGCCGACGCGCTGCGGCCCCTGGCGGAGGACGGCATAGCCGAGCAGGCGTTCGCCCTCCATTTCGTCCTCCTTGATGCCGAGGATGGTGACCGGCGCCTGTGGCGAGCCCGCGCCGTAGCGCCACCGCAGGAACGCCTGGTCCTTCTCGAGCACGCACGGCTCGACGGCGGCGACCGCCTCCAGCAACGCGTCGAACGAAGCATCGAAGTCGGGGAGGATCGCGGCCGTTAGCTTCCCGCCGGCCGTCCGGCCCATGACGCGGTCAACGGTGTGGAGGTACGCGCCGGCGACGCCGAGGCCTGCCCGAGCGAGCGGCGAGCCGCCGGCCGACCGGTTGGCCAGGACGAGCGGCTTGATGCCGTAGTCGAGATCGGCCGCGGCCACGGCACCGAAGCGGCTCTCGATGGCGATGACCTGCGGCGGTGCGTCGCAGCTGACGCAGTTGTCGATGACCTTGAAACAGGTTCGCATCAACAGCACCGCGTGGAAGCCGTACTGCGGCAGGACCATGTAGTCGGCCGGGGTGTGGGCGAGCACGCGGCGACCACCGATGCGATACCACTGCGGCACCGCGGCCAGGTGGCCGACGATCTCCCCGTCGGCATCGATCACCCAGCGGTGCAGCTGCTCAGCCATCGGATGCGTGGCCAGCCAGGCGTAGAGGCGGCGATGCCACGCCGCGTCATGCTCTTCGGCGAGGTTCGGCCAGGCGCGCGGCCGCAGCGCTTCGAGGCCCGCGGCATCTCCTTCAGCCATCGGCCGGACCTGTACCTTCGTCATCGGCGCCCACGATAGCCGGTCATCGCGATGCCCCGACGCAGCCCGGCGTTCAATGGCTCGGGGCCGGTTCGATCGGGTCGGCGCGCAGGAGCTGGCGGGTGTACGGCGCGACGACCGCTCCGTACGCGACCTTGACCGTGAGGACCGGCGTCAGCTTGAAGCGCGATCGGAAGCCGGCCACGTCGCTGTCGAAGATGGGCAACAGGTAGAGCGGCCGGGTCTTGGCCGCCTGCAGTCCCAATGTGTCATCGAACGTGATGAGCACGTCGGGTCGCTGCCCGTCCACCTGCTGCGCATAGAGCAACGGCTCCAGGGCGTCCCAGTACGTGACGAGCACGGCATTCGGCGGCAGGACATCGAGAACGGCATCGACCATCACCTGCGCCGACCGGTTCTGGCTCTGATCGACCACGCTCCAGTGCCACCCGAGCAGGGTCACCGGCAGCGCCAGCAGCAGCACCAGCGATGCTCCCGTGACGGCTCGTGCCCGCGCGCCGGCGACGCGCGCCGCCACGCGTTCGGCGAGACCACCCAACCGCTCCGCACCGACGCCGGCTGCCAGGCCGAGGATCAGCCACGATGTGACGAGATACCGCTCCCGCTCGGCCCAGATGGTGAACTCGAGGTAGATGTAGACGTTGACGACGATGAGCGTCGCCCCGAGCAGGACCACGCCCCAGCGCCGACGCAGGAGCGTCGCCGCACCGATGGCCGCGACGAAAAGGAAGAGCGGCGTGGCCTCGTGGAGGACGAGCTGAAGGGGATCGGCCCACGTTGCTGCCGCCTTGGAGATCGCCGCCGCCGAGAAGATGTTGAGCTGGCCCGCGTACTGCCCGCCGGTGACCCACTTGATGAAGCCGCTCAGCGTGGCGATCGGCGCGGCCCACGTTGGAGCGTCGGTCGCGGCACGGATGGGCAGGTAGAGATACGGGGTCAGGGCGAGCAGGAACGCGGCCGCCGCGGCGAGGCCCACGGATGGCCGGGCGCGCAGGACGTCTCGACCCACCCACAGCGCGGCCAGCACCACGAACGGCGCGATGGTCAGGGTCGCCATGTGGTTGCCGAAGGCGAGCCCGAGCAGCACGGCCAACACCACCAGATCGCGCGGCCGGCGCGCCTCGGACCAGAGCAGTAGCCGGTGCAGGATGAGCGCCACGAAGAGCAGGTGGAGCGTCTGCACCTCGGCGCGCGTCGCCTTCAGCCAGATGGTCGGCACGAATCCGATGACCAGCATGGCTGCCGTCCCGACCACCGGCCGGACGCCGAATCGCCGGAGGATGAGCACACCGACGGCCAGTGCGAGCGCCGCGCAGACCGCCGAAAGAAGATTGGCTCGGTACGCCACGGACCCGATGGGCAGCCAGCTCCACGCCCATCCCAGCAGCGTGAAGACCGGGTAGCCGGTCGGATGCATGATGCCAAGGACGTGCGGGACCATCTCGCCCTCGGCCCAGTCCGCCCAGCTCAGCCCGGGCGTGAGCGTCGCGATGTAGACGACGAGCGCGACAGCCGCAACGGCGAGCGCCGCCACGCGCGATGCTCGTTCGTCAGGCAGCGCCGCCGCGGTCGGCGTCACGGGTTTTGCGTCGGCCAGGTCCTGCGTCAAGAGGGCGAAGTATCGCCCGGATCGACCGGTCGCGATCTCGACGGCAACCGGCCCGTCAACAACGGGTCCAACGTCACATCACGCGTCGCGGTCGGGTCCGCAGCATCAGGCCATGGATACGACACGCCCCGAGACCATCCTGTCCATCCCCGCGCTCATCGGACGATCGGTGACCCGACGGCGCTTCCTTCGCGGCGCGGCGGTTACCGGCGGCGGGATCGTCGCGGCCAGCCTCGCTGCGTGTGCCTCACCGACGGCGCGCTCCGCGTGGTCCCAGGCCCCGGTCCCGGCGGCCCCGGCGGGCAGTGCTTCGCCGACGGCCATCGCCAGTGCCCTGCCCACGGTGGCACCCTCGGGGAGTGGCGCGCTTCCCTCGCCGAGCGCATCGAGCGGCCCCATCCCGACCGGCTGGACCCAGCACGACATCGACGCTCGAAACGTGGTCCGCCGCTACCTCGGCAACCTCGCCCCGGCCCTCAAGGGCATCTATGGCGATGCCGCGTTCGCGACGCTGGCCGACATCCTCGGCGCGGCCGACGGCTACCCCGAGCTGAGCCTCAAGCCGGCGTTCGTGCAGGTCCCGCAGCTCGTCCTCAACGACATGCTGCAACCGCTCAAGCCCACCCTCGATGGCGACACGAAGGTCTTCAACCTGACCGTCGACGAGATCGAGCAGCACATCGACGAGATGCAGCCGCCGGTCGCGGCGCTCGGCTATAACGCACAGTGGCCCGGCCCGACGATACGCGTCAACCAGGGCGACAAGGTCCGCGCCATCTTCACCAACAACCTGAAAGAAACGACGTCCGTGCACTTCCACGGCGTCCAGTTCACCGATTTCTTCCAGGACGGCGTGCCGTTCGTCACCCAGAAGCCGATCATCCCGGGCGAGTCCTACACCTACGAGTTCACCGCGACCGATGCGGGCTCACTGATGTATCACTCGCACCACAACGCGAGCGACCAGGTCGGGCGGGGGCTGCTGGGTGCCTTCATCGTCGACCCCATGCCTGATCCCGTGCTCTACGACCGCGAGTACATCTGGATCTCGAACGACTCGCTGGGCGGGTTCACCATCAACGGGCACGGCTTCCCGGCAACGGTGCCGGTCCTCGCCGCGGTCGGCGAGACGGTCCGGATCCGGTTCATGAACGAGGGAATCATGATGCACCCCTGGCACGTCCACGGGAACGTCATGAAGGTGGTCGCGCGCGACGGCCGGCCCCTCGGCACGGCGGCGTTCGAGTGCGACACCCTCGGCGTCAACCCGGGCGAGCGCTACGACGCGCTGATCACCGTCGATCGAGCCGGCGTGTGGGCGTTCCACTGCCACATCCTGCCGCACGTCGAGGGATCGTCCGGTATGTACGGCATGGTCAACACCCTCATCGTGGTGCCGACGAAGGCCGATGTCGATGCGATCGTCCAGGCTCTCGTCAGCTAGCGCTGGTCTCATCGCGATCCTGCTCCTGACGACGGCGTGCAGCTCGGGCGCGAGCGGCGGAGTGGTGGTCAGCGGCGCGTGGGCGCGTCCGGCCGTCAGCGCCGCTGAGCCAACCGCGGCTTACCTGACCATCACCAACGGTTCGAACCAGGCGGACACACTGCTGAGCGTCTCCAGCCCCGCGGCGCAATCGATCGAGATGCACCAGACCTCGATCGATTCGAGCGGTATGGCCGGCATGGCGTCGCTCGACCATGTCGACGTCGCGGCCGGAGCCACGGTCACCTTCGAGCCGGGCAAGATGCACCTGATGGTGATGGGCCTGACCGGGCCTCTCGCGATCGGCGATGCGCTCGAACTCGACCTCGTCTTCGAGCACGCCGGCACCATCGTGGTCCACGCCCAGGTCCGTCAGGGCTGACCGTGACCCAGGGTGCCGCCTCGCTGCGCAGCCGTTCCGTCCACGTCGCGGTCGCGGCCGCCGGGGTCTGCTTCGTGCTGATGATCGGCGTGCTGCTCCGCGGGCGCGTGCCGGTCACAGGGTCGTCTGGACCGGGCGGAGCCGGTGGGGCCGATGTGACCTCGGCCGCCCCGACCGTCTCCGCCGCCCCAAGCTCGACCTCGTCGCCGGACGCATCGGCCGACCCGGCGTCCTACCTCATCGCGGCTCACGACGCGCCGCCCATCTCCCTCATCGATGCCAGCTCCAGTCCGTTCACGCTGGCGTCCGCGCGCGGCGGCATGGTGCTCGTCTTCTTCGGCTACACGCATTGCCCGGACGTCTGCCCGGCCACCGTGGGCACGCTGGGCGTCGCGATGCAGGACTACGGGTCGGGCGCCCGGTCGGTGTTCGTGACCGTCGATCCCGAGCGCGACACGCCGACGTGGCTCCAGCAATATGACCAATACCTGCCCTCGGGCTTCACGACGTTGACCGGCACGGCCGACGAGATCCGCGCCACCGCCGACGCGTGGGGCGTGAAATACGCTCGAGTCGAGACCGGCGACCCGACGGCCTACTCGATGTCGCACACGGCCGATGTCTACCTCGTCGATTCGGACGGTGAGCTGCGCGCCGACCTGCCGTTCGGGACCGATGCACCGACCATCGCCGCCGTCATGCGCCTCGTGGCATCGACGACGCCGGCGCCCGGGACATCGGCTGGTGCGTCACCGCCAGCGAGCGCCAGCGGCGGCGCATCCGCGCTCGTTCTCGAGCCCGAGATCATCTCATCGTCGGTCTGGGCGGGCGACCCTGTGCCGATCATCCTGAGCATCACCGGTCCGGGCGGTCGGGTCGATGACACCTCGGCGCAGGTCACGGTCCAGCTCGAATCGGCCGATGGTGCGGCGGTCGGGCCGGCGGTGACGGCTGTCGCCGTCCAGCCGCCGGGCGTGGCCGATGTCTCGTTCGTGGCGACGCTCGACATCCCGTCGCCCGGAGCGTGGCGCTTCGGCATCACGGCGCTGACGGGTGCGCTGCCGCTGAGCGGCTCGACCGGGCTGGTCACGGCGCTCGACCAGGGCGCGACACCTGCCCTGGGCGGTGCGGCGCCCGCCATCCATACCACTACGTTGGCCGATGTCGGCGGATCGATGCTGGCGGTGACCACGGACCCGATTCCCGATCGGCGCCTCTACACGACCTCGACCAGCGACGCGCTGGCCGGGCACGATCCGTTCGTCCTCGTGCTCGACTCGAGCCGGTTCCGCGTCACGTCAGCCTGCGGCCGAGCGCTGATCATGGCCAAGTACCTCGTCGACCGGTGGCCTGACGTGACCTTCATCCACCAGGAGCCGTTCCAGTACTCGATCGTTACCGACACGGCCGTCCTCGACGGCACGCTCTCCGACCCGACACTCACCGATGTCGCGTCCGGGATGGGCCTCGGCAGCGGACCCTGGGACGCGGTCTCGATGCCGTGGATCTTCATCGTCGATGGCAACGGGATCGTGCGAGCGAAATACCAGGGCGTCGTCGGCACCGATGATGTCGACGTCATCGTCTCCCTCATCGAGCAGGGCGGCTGAGCGTCCAGTCAGCGCTCAGCCGATCAGATCCCGAACCTTGGCGAGGTCGATGTTGCCGCCCGAGATGATGCAGACGACCTTGCCGGTCCCGGCCTTTCCGGCCAGAGCGCACGCGACGGGCACCGCGCCGGCACCTTCGGCGAGGATGCGGTTGCGTTCGAGCATCAGCATGAGGGCGGCGGACACCTCACCGAGGTCGGCGACCAGCGCGCCATCGATCAGGCCGCGGCTCCGCTCGAACATGTCGGGGAAGACCGTCCGGCTGCCGATGCCGTCGACGAAGGTGGGCGTGTACGCGACCTCGACCGGATGGCCCGCGGCGAGCGCGCCCGTGAGCGGGGCCGCCGTCGCGACCTCGGCGGCGAAGATGCGCGTCGAGGGCTTGAGCGCCCGGATCGCCGTCGCGATACCGCAGGTCAGCCCACCGCCGCCGAAGGGGATGACCACCGCGTCGACATCGGGCAGGTCCTCGAGGATCTCGAGGCCGATGGTGCCGTTGCCGGCCATCACGTCGAGGTCGTCGAAGGCGTGGATGAAGGTCGCATCGATGCCGGGATATGAGCGCTCCTGGAAGGTCTGCCACCAGCGCTCGAACGACACCTTGAAGACCGTTCCGCCGAGCCGCTCGATGGCGCGGATCTTCGTCTCCGGCGCGGTCTCGGGGGCGATGACGGTGCACGGGATGCCGAGCTCGCGCGCGCACCACGCGGCACCCTGCGCCATGTTGCCGGCCGAGGCGGTCAGCACACCGCGGGACAGCTGTTCCCGCGTCAGCCGGGCGATGGCGTTGGCTGCGCCACGGATCTTGAACGAGCCGATGGGCTGGAGGTTCTCCAGCTTGAGGTAGATCTCGGCGCCGTCGACGTCGGCGTTCAAACGGACGAGCGGCGTGCGGATGGCGCGCCCGGCGATGCGTCCGCGGGCCTCGCGGATGTCGTCGATGGTGGGCAGGCTGGCATCGGCGCTCAGAAGTCGACCAGCGTTCCGGCGCCTTGGCGGCGCGCCTCCTGGACCAGGAAGCGGGCGGCGGCCAGGTCCTCGACCGCAAGGCCGAGCGACTTGAACAGGGTGATCTCCGTTTCCGAGCGGCGGCCGGGCACGGTGCCCGTCAGGAGCTCCCCCAGCTCGCCGCGGATGTGATCGTCGGCGATGACGCCCTCACCGAGCGGCACGAGGTAGTCGCCGGACTCGTTGATGGTGGACTCGCGGCGATCGACGAAGAGACGCGCGGCGGCGACCGTGGCCGAGTCCACCTCGCGCGCCGAAGGGACGCTCGCGCCGACAGCGTTGATATGCGCACCGTCGCTGACCCATGCGCGGCGCAGCACCGGTTCGGCCGAGTTCGTCACAGTCACGATCAGGTCGGCACCCGAGAGCGCCGCTTCCACGCTGGGTGCCACCTCGATGGGGAACGTGACCCGGTCGCGCATCTCGTCGACGAAGCGGCGCGCGCGTTCGGGGTCACGGCTGGTCACGCGCGCCACCCGCACCGGTCGCACGGCGGCCATCGCCAGCAGGTGCGTGCGCGCCTGCACGCCGGCGCCGATGATGGCGAGCGTCCCCGCGTCCTCGCGCGCGAGCAGTTTGGTGGCTACTCCGGACACCGCGGCGGTCCGGATGGCCGTGACCGCCGAGGCATTCATGAGCGCCTCGAGCTCGCCGGTCTCGCCGTCATAGAGCGTGACCGTCCCCTGGTGGGCGTCCTTGCCCTTGGCCACGTTGCCGGGAAAGACACCCACCGCCTTGAGGCCGAACTCCGGAGTCGGTCGGGCCGAATAAGCTGGCATCAACGCCAGGATGCCGGCCGCGCCCGGCGCTTGGACGATCATGCGCAGCGGTTGATGCGCACCGCCCTCGGCGAGCTCGCGCAGCGCCGTCTCCATCAGCGGGATGCAGTCGGCGACCGAGAGCAGTTCCTCGATCTCGGCGTCGGTCAGGATGAGGACGGGCACAGCGGCATGCTAGCGACCATCCCCGGCCGATGCCGGACCTCAGCGCCGCGGGCGAGCCACCTCGACGGAACCGATATCGCAGAACGGGTGGCCGTTCCCGTCGCCGTCCTGTGGGCGCCTCACGCCACGCTGGTCAGCGCGCGGGCAACCCGCCGCGGAGCCGCCACCCACGGACCAGCCATCGATGGCCGGGCTGCCGACCAGCGGCATCTGGGTGAGTGTCGGGCCGCCGTTGTCGGCCAACGGGCCGAGCTTCGGATCGACCCCGAGAAGGTCGGTCGGAACGCTGCTGATGGTGCAGCCGCGCGTCGCGCCGAACAGGTCGTGGCCGCCGGATGTCACCGTGCCACCGCAATCCCAGGCGGCTCCGTTCACGTCGGTGTTCCCGGCCACGATCGTGCCGCGCACGATGGTCGCGCCACCGGAGACCCACGACGTCGGCAAGCCGCTCACGAGCAGTCCGGCCGGCCCTGGGCCGCCATCGGTGGTGAGGAGCGCGTTGACGTTATCGGTGATGGTCGAGCTGACGATCGTGCTGTGGTCGGAGAGGATGCCGCCGACGCGCATCGATCCGCCGGGCTCACCGTGGCCGTCGCCGGACGAGTTGCCACTGATGGTGCTGTTGACGATCCTGCTGTCCATGGCGACGACACCGCCGGTGCCGTCGCATTCACCGCCGGAGTTGCCGCTGACGGTGCTCCGGACCATCAGGGCGCGGACCATGACGATGCCGCCGGAACCGCAGTCCGAGGCCGTGTTGTCGCGGATGGTCGTGGCGCGGACGATGCCGTGCTGCATGGTGATACCGCCGTCGGTCCACTCCCCATTGCCGTGGTTCTCGGCAACGAGGCTGCGATCGATCTCGAGATAGCCACTCGAGTCGATGCCGGCGGCCTGGCCGGCAGAGTCGCGGGAGGCTTCGTTGCTGAGGCTCGCCGCCGTGTTGCCGATGACCTTGACGTCGGTCAGGAAGGCTGAGCCACTCGAGCTGATGCCGCCCCCACCGCCCTGGACGACCGAGTTGTCGGCGACCGTCGTGTGAAGGAGCGTCAGCGCTCCGGTGTTGAAGATCCCACCGCCGGCACCCTCGGGCCCGGCCGTGTTGCCGATGACCCTCGCGTGGTCCACGGTGAGGTACCCGAAGTTGGCGATGCCGCCGCCGTTGCTCTTGAAGCCGACGTCGGTGCTGTCGCCGCCGGTGATGGTCATGCGCGCCAATCGGACGTGCGCGCCACCGAAGACCTCGAAGACGCGTTCGAGTCCGGCGCCGTCGATGACCGTCCTGGCGGCCGATGCGCCGCGGATGGTCAGGTCGGAGGTGATGTCGAAGTCGCCGGTCGCGTCGAAGTTCTCGTCGTGGCCCGGGATGGCGATGGTGAAGTGGCCGGCCGGTAGGTCGATGATGTTGGCACCGGGGTGCGCCGCACAGGTATCCACCGGACTGCCCGCGTTCGCCGCCTGGACGGCTTCTCGAAGGGAGCAGTGACCGTCCGTCGACATCGCGTCGGTAACGGTATCGACACGGATCACGCTGGCCGCGGAAACGGGCGACGGAACGAGGACGGAAGCGAGCGCCAACGCGATCGCCACGGATGAAGACACGACGACACGCCGTGCCGGGCTGCCGGTACGCACGGGATTGCACCTCCTGGTGGCAGCGTGAAGGCGGCCGCGTTCACCTCCCAGTGCGACCCGACATCTCGTGACCATGCCGAACGTCACCAGACGCCGGACGACGACCTCGCGCGAAGCTCAGCGGCGGCCTCGTCGGGCATCAGGAACCAGCGCAGCGCGCCGAAGTCCGCACCCACAGCCAGATCGGCCATGGACTGGGGCGGAACGAGCGGATCCGGCGGATCGGCCATCAACGCGCGTGCCTCGGTGATGTAGTCGGCGAGGCACGATTCCGGCTCATGATGTCGGTGCGCGGCATAGTCCATGCCCCTCCCCGTGTATCGCACATCGCGGAGAGACAGCGGGGCTTCGCCGAGACCCCGGGCGTGGCGCCACCGTCCGGTGGCGGCGTCGAAGCAGTATTGGGGCAGCAGGCGCCACCCATCGGTCGCCACCAGCGACACCGCGTCGAGGATGTACTCGAAGACCGCTTCACTGATGAAGTAGTTGAAGTTGACCCGCACCCAGCCCGGCTTGATGCCCTCGCACCCGCGCGCGATCTCGCGTTCGAAGGCGTGCGAGCGCTCGATGTCGATGCCCAGCAGACGGTGCCCGTAGGGTCCGGCGCACGAGCAGCCACCGCGCGACTGGATGCCGAAGAGATCGCTGAGCAACGCGACCACGAAGTCGTGGTGAAGGTAGCGTTCGCCGTGCCGCACCACGAAGGAGACGATCGACAGCCGCCGTGCCGTGTGATCGCCCAGGATCTCCAGCGTCGGCACGCTCGCCCAGCGGTCGAGTGCTCGGCCGATGTACGACTCCTCGCGCTCACGGATGGCGTCCGCGCCGACGGCTTCCTTCAGCCCGAAGACGAGGCCGGCCCGGATGGACTCGAGGATGGCCGGCGTTCCGCCTTCTTCGCGGTGCTCGGCGTCGGCGAGGTAGAGGTGCTCGGTCGGGTTGACGTAGGCGACCGTGCCGCCGCCGACCACGGCCGGCACGCGGTTGTGGAGCAGCTCGCGGCGAGCGACCAGCAAGCCGGGCGTTCCCGGGCCGCCGATGAACTTGTGCACGGAGATGAAGATCGCATCCTTGAAGTCGAGCGCCCGATCCGACGCGTCGCCGTCAGCGGCCGGCCGGTGCGGGTCCATCTGGATGTCGACGTACGGCGCGGCAGCGGCGAAGTCCCAGAACGACAGCGCTCCGTGCCGGTGCAGCAGGACCGAGATTGACCTGGTGTCCGAGAGGATGCCGGTGACGTTCGAAGCTGCCGAGAACGAGCCGATCTTGAGCCCCCGGTCGGCGTATCTGACGAGCTCCTGCTCGAGTTGCACGAGGTCGATGTGACCGTCGGCGTCCTCATGGATGGTCACCACGTCGGCGATCGACTCCCGCCACGGCAGCTCGTTCGAGTGGTGCTCGTACGGTCCGATGAAGACGACCGGCCGCTCGGCGGCCGGGATATGCGAGCTGAGGTCGTAGCGGTCGTCCAGGTCGGCCGGGAGGCGGAGGTTGAGGATGGCCACGAGCTTGTCGACCGCGGCCGTCGATCCCGAGCCGCAGAAGATGACGGCGTGCTCGGGACCAGCGCCCAGCGCTGAACGGATGATCTCCCGGGCGTCCTCGCGGAAGCGGCTCGTCTGGAGGCCCGTGCCGGACGATTCGGTGTGGGTGTTGGCGTACAGCGGCATGACCGCGTCGCGCAGGTAGTCCTCGATGAACGTCAGGCTGCGGCCGGACGCCGTGTAATCCGCATAGGTGACGCGCCGAAGGCCGAACGGGCCGACCACCGCTTCGTCGTCGCCGATGACCGCGTCCCGGATGAGCGCGATGAGAGCGTCAGGATCACTGGCAGGCACGTCCTTGAGCGTACCTCAGGGATGGGGTCAGCCGAGGTAGAGCAACGAACCTGGCGTGGTCAGCGTCTCGCCCGTTTCGAGCCAGGTCTTGAGACCCGACAGGATCATCGGCCAGCCGCCGTAGAGCTGTTCGTTGGCGCCGTCGCGCAACTGGTCGTGGGTGACCGTCAGGTGGCAGGAGTCGCCAACGGGTTCGATCTCCCAGGTGACCCTCGACGTGCCCTCGGCTTTCACGTCGTCGCCCCAAAGCGCGACCATCGACTGGACGAGGCGCCGCGGCGGATCGACCTCGAGGTTCTGCCCTTCTCCGAGAGGCCCGGCTCCCTTCGGCGCCGACATCTCGTAGTGCGAACCCGGCGTCCAATCCGATCGATGAGCGGCACCGAAGTTGTACCTGCTCCGGATCTCCGGATCGGTGATGGCCTGCCAGAGGCGCTCCGGCGTCGTCTTGATGTAGATCTCGAACACCTTTTCCATCGGTCGCTCCAATCGCTCCTTGAGGTCGCTGAGCGCTGCCGCCCAGGGCTCGGCGTACTTGCTCACCCATCGATCATGGACGAGGCGGATGGGCACCGGGTTCAGGAAGTGGAGCTTCTCGCGGCCGCGTCGACGCGTGACCACCAGGCCGGCGTCTTCGAGCTGCCGGAGGTGCTTCATCACGCCGTGCCGCGACATCGAGAACCGCCCCGCGAGCGTGCCCAACGTCTGCCCGTCCTCACGGAAAAGCTCGTCGAGCAGGCTCCGCCGCGTCGGATCAGCCAGGGACTTGAACACGTCATCCACGCTCCGGATGATACGTAACCGTCTGGTTACCTGTCAAGTCCTCAGCCGGAGAGACACAACGGTTGCCACATGCTGGTGCAGCTCCAGTACCAGTAGGTCCGAGCGGCTACTTCTTGCTGTTCTTGGCCGATCCGGTCAGCTGACCGGATCGGCGAGGTTCTCGATCAGGCAGTCGATGGTGTGGTCGCCGGATGACCAGCTGTCGATGTCCGGACGCTCGTAATCGATGGTGTAGCTCGACAGATCGGGGGCCTTGCCGACGTATCCGGTGAACGCGGCGTCACAGCGCGACTGCTGGAGCGTGCCAATCGCCTCATCGCCCGGGTAGGCGCCGCCCGACGCGGCCGGGACGTCGATGACGAGATAGACCTCGGCGTCGTGAGCCGACGCGCAGTCGACCACACTGTCGGCGACGATGTTGTTGCCGTCCGCGTCGACCGTCGAGACGTGATCGAAGCAATCGCCGACCTTGAGGTCGGTGGCGCTGGTGGTCCCCGCCTGGCACGCGGCGCTGGCCAAGGCGAGGACGACTCCAGCGAGAACGCAGACGAGCGGGCGCATGGCGACAGTGTGCCAGCTGCACCAGCGCGAGATGACGCGCCCGATCAGCCGGCCGGACGCTCGTCGACGATGACGCGATTCCGGCCCGCCGCCTTGGCGGCATAGAGGCTGAGGTCGGCGCGTGCCAGGAGCGTGGATGGCGTATCGCGCGGGCGGGCGGCCGTGGCTCCGATGCTCACCGTGACCGGGATGTCTCCGACGAGCGGCTGCCAGGCATGGTGGGCGACGGCCGTGCAGACGTGCTTGAGAGCGCGCGTGCCGGCGGGCGACTGGAGGCCCGGCAGAACGACGAGGAACTCTTCGCCACCGAGCCGCGCCACGAACCTCGGTCGGAGGGAAGCGTCCTCCTCAGTGGTCGGCAGCGCGCCCTCGAGGACGCGTGCCAGTTCACAGATGACACGGTCCCCCACCTCGTGGGAGAGGGTGTCGTTGACGCGCTTGAAGTGGTCCGCATCGACGATGGCGACCACGAGCGGCCGGCCCGCGGTGACTTCAGCGAGGCAGCGCGGGATCTCCTCATCCAGGAAGCGCCGGTTCGGCAGCCCGGTCAGCGCGTCCGTCCGGGCCTGGTCCCGGAAGTGGGCTGCCTCGTGGCGGGCCTCGGTCGTCTCGAAGAGCGCCTGGCGGGTCCGCGCATTCGCCTCGCGGCGCACGGAGTTCAGCCGTTGGGTCTCGGCGTGGAAGACCCTGTGCGTCTGGTAGGCCTGTTCGAAACGTCCGGCCGCGGCGTGGAGCTCGGCCTGTACCCGCACGACCTCCACGCCGAAGACGCCGAGGTCGCGCTCGTCGCAGATGGCGCGGCAGCGATCGAGCGTCTCCTGGGCCGCTTCGAGGTGACCCTGGTCGCGCTGTACCTCGGCCAGCGTCAGCAACAGCCCGGCGGGCGTGTCAGCCTCGACGTTTCCCAACGTCCCGAGCGCCTGGAGCCCGGCCTCGAGCGCGATGGCAGCACGCTCGTGATCGCCGACGCCGACGTAGGCCCGCGCAAGCGTATCCAGGAGCGGCGGGCTCAAGGGGAACTGGCTCGTCTCTGCCAGGCGGCGCATCTCCTCGGCGACGTCCCATGCCCGTTTCGCCTCGCCACCCTCCGACTCGGTGTAGGCGAGGTTGTTGAGCACGCTGATCTGGCGCTCGACGTCACCGATGGCCACGAAGACCTGCTCCGCATCACGGTATCGCTGGCGCGCCGCATCGAGTGACCCGGCCACCGACAAAGCGTCAGCCAGGCGGATCAGAAAGCTCCCTCGCGTGCGCTCGGGAGTTTCGTCGTCCAGCAACTCGAGAGCACGCAAGGCATGATCGAGGCCGGACGCCGAGTCACCCACGCTCTCGAAGATGGACGACAGGACCACATGGCTGCGGGCGAGCAGCGAAGGCGGCCCATTCTCGAGCGCCCACTGGTTGACGTCCCGGGCGAGGAGAGCGGCTTCGGTCGCCTGGCCGGTGCGCAGCCGCATGTCGGCTTCGACGAGGCGGCCGCGCATGTGCAGGTCGGCCGCGCCAGCTTCCAGGGCGTCCCGCTCGATCCGGATGGCGCCCTCCAGCCGGCCCTCGACGTCAAAGGCGCGGTGATACTCGAGGTCGTCCAGGATCCCGGCGATCCTTGCCCGTTCGTCTTCCATGGACCTGCCATCTCGCGGCGGCTTGGTCGGCAGCCCCATCCTCTGCGCCCGCCCATCCTGACAGTTCCACTGGTAAGGACAATCTACGAGGCCGGGCGACACTCGGTTCGTGGTTCGTCGAGTGCCAGGGCGACGGCGCCTACTCCGGACCCTCAGTAGGCTCCGTAGTCTCGGATCGCCAGCGCGGTCGGAAGCGGAACCTCGTTCGACGCCAGGAGCAGCCCCAGCGGCGGAACGATGCGGAGGCCAGCCGCGAGCCCGGTGGCAAGCAGCGGTCGCGCGGTCGCCGGGATCTCGATCGAGATCGGACCTTCCTCGGCCAGTTCGGCGCTCAGCGCCATGGCCGCAGCTTCTGGATCAACAGCGGCAAGCGGCCCGATGTAGCCGCCGCGCGAGCGGTAGGTGTACGCGACGAGGCGCCCGCGACGGTACCAGCCACGCCGCGGTGAGCCTCCTTCCCACAGCTCGTGGTCGATGCTGCGATCGAAGCCGTACGCCAGAAGGTCGATCTCGGCGACGTCGGCGGCGCTCGGAACGCCGGCCTCGAGGTCGGTCGGTCGGGACCCTCCGCCGACTCCACTCATCGGGAGGAGCGGCGTGATCGGCAACAGGCCTTCTCGGCCGTAGACGGCGTTCGAGATGGGCTGGATCGAGTCGGTGATCGTGAGGCGTCGCTCGGGCGCGCCGCGAACCGCCCGCGCGTAGAGGGCGCGCCCGATGCCGTGGCCTTGAGCCTCGGGGTCGATGAAGAGCATCGAGAAGAACCACGTGCCACCGCGCTGGAACGCGGCAGTGAAGCCCGCGACCTCACCGCCGACTTCGGCCACCCAGCAGCGGTCGCCATCGTGGGCGAGCAGGTGTCGAAACCACGGCGTCATGGCCTCCAACGGGGGATCCGACCATGGAAATCCACGGGCCTGCAAGACGGCGCTCTCGGCGCGGCAGAAGATGCGATGCTCCGCCCCGAAATCAGCCTCGGCCGTCGGCCGGTATCCGATCTCCACCGCGCCATCCTAACGGCACACGAGAGCCGGCGACATGCGTGGCCTGACGCATCACGAGGACACGAGATAGGAGCACGCTGAGATGCGGATCGCGATCATGGGGGCGGGCAACGTCGGCGGTGGCCTCGGCGCAGCCCTGACCCGCGTCGGCCATACCGTGGTGTTCGGCGTCAGGGACCCGAACAGCGACAAGTGCCTCGCTGCGCTCGGTGCGGCGCCCGGCTCCACGGCTGCCCACCCGCGGGAGGCGGTCGAGGGCGCGGATGTCGTGGCGTTCACACTCCGCTGGGACGCCGTCCCGGGCACGGTCGCCGAGCTGCCGTCGCTCGCGGGACGGGTCGTCATCGATGCGATGAACCGCCTCGGCGGGGATCCGGGCCGAAGCACGAGCCAGGACCTCGCCGACCTGCTCCCAGGTGCGCGCATCGTCAAGGCGTTCAATACGATCGGCTTCGAGAATCTCACGACAGCTCATCTGCGGCAGGAACCGGCTGCCATGTTCGTCGCCGGTGACGACGCGGACGCCAAGCGGGTCGCGATGGACCTTGCGGCGGAACTCGGGTTCCGGCCGGAGGACGCCGGACCGCTCGCGAACGCGAAGCCGCTCGAGGAGATGGTCAAGGTCTGGCTGGCCCTGACCCAGCGTCATGGAAGGGGCGTCGGGTTCGCGATCTCGGAGGGCTGACCGATATTCGAGATCCGCGAGCTTGCAGTCGATGAGCTTGCACCGACGGCTCGGCATCGCGACCGCCCTCGTAGCCGAGATCGCGGTCGCGAGCCGGCTGACATCCAGATGGTGCTCGTGGGCCTCGTCAACCCTCCTTCGGGTCGAGGGTCAGGGCGGCGGAGTTGATGCAGTAGCGGAGCCCGGTAGGATCCGGGCCGTCTTCGAACACGTGGCCGAGATGGCCGCCGCA
>PNAP01000032.1:42080-53250 GCA_003169735.1 Chloroflexota bacterium
CCGGTACCGGATTCGAACTTGGTGGCCGAGCGGAAGAGCTCCGTGCCGCACCCGGCGCAGCGATACGTGCCGGCTCGGTGTTCGTCCCAGAGCGCGCCACTGAAGGCGCGTTCCGTGCCCTTCTGGCGCAGGACGTGGTACTGCTCCGGGGTCAATCCGGCGCGCCACTCGGCGTCTGTCTTCTGCGTGGCGGGAACGTGGTGCGTGTCTTTCATGCGCACATCATGGCCGGCGACTGTGGCGTTCCGATGACATCGCACGACTGCGTCTGGTAGCGATCCGCTCGACGGACCCGGTCCGAGCGATCGCCGGCAGCCAGATCGATTCGGTCGACCATTTCCTTGGGCAGTGTCGTACCGACGGACCCACCGACTTGTCTCAGGGTGATCGCGCGAGGCATGGGCGACCGGGTAGCACTAGTGTGCTACTGGCTCGTCGGAACACCCCGAAGCGGCTCGTGTGGCGCGGAGAGCGTCCGCTCCCAAGTGAATCGCCGATGTATCCTGCTACTCGTGGTTAGCATATTCAGGTCTTCGACCGCACCGTCGCCGACCGTTCACCCAGGCTCGCGTCGTTTGTCTGAGCCGAGTGTGGCGAACCTCGGAGGGCCTGAACGCAGTCGCGCCATGGTCGAGATCCCCTACGCCTTCCTCGGCGGCGTTCGCGGCGTGTCGATGCTGGCGAGCTGATCGAACGGTGCAGCATCGGGAGGGGTCCGCCGATGTGACGAGGGATTGGCTCGCGCTCGTGCACCGCGCGGTCAAGCATCCGTTGCCGCACGAACCCTCGCGACTCGAGGGAGGCCTGTGGGCGGCGGCGGCGAGCCTGCTCATGGTCGGACTCGTTCCCGTCGGAGACTTCGGCTGGATCGGCACGCCCGGCGTGGTCATCGCCGGCCCGTTGGGCTTCGTATTCGTCCGTTGGATCGTGCGCCTGCCACTCATCGCTGCCCTCGTCCTGGCGCTGGGCATCGGTGTCCTCGCGGCCACCCTGGGGGCGGCGTTGATCGCAATCGTGAGTTCGCTGGGCGTGTTCCTGCCCTTTGCATTGTTGATGTCGACGAGGGCCTGGCCGGTGACGGTGTTCGCCAGCTTGCTCTGGCTCGCAGCGATGCGCGTGCGGGTCATGCCGTGGCTTGTGCGCAAGCGTCTCCTCGAGGCGCCCCTCCTCGCGGTCCTCGTGGTCGCGATGGCTTGGCAGGCTCAGGGAGCGTGGACCTTGACCGTCACGACGTCGAACGGCGTGACGTGCCTGCAGATGCCGGGCGAGGTCGTGCTGGCCGTCGCGTGGTCGTCCGATGGCGATTGGTTCGGGGTGGCATCGACGACCTCGCTTATGGAACGAAACGACACAGTACGGGTGGTCGAACGGGCGACGATGCGCAGTTTCCAGGTCTGGCAAGGGTCGCTCGCAGACCCGTTCAGCGTTGCGGTCGGCCCGGCCGGCGAAGTGTTCTGGGTGGTCGATGATCCGGGCGGAAAACCGGGCGATCACCTCATCCTGGACGCCGGACCGACATCTCCGCCGGTGCCGATGGCCACCCTGCCGTCAGGCGTCGGGGCGCCAAACGCCCTGCGCTGGACGCCCGATGGCATCGTCGCCAACGTCGGTGGCAGCGTCCTGCGCCGGTTCCCCTTCAGGCACCCGGCCGGCGGCACGTCTGGACTGCCCTGGGACTGGACAGGGTCTGGGCAGGCGATGCTGTCGAGCGACGGCTGGTCGCTTCGGGATCCGTCTCCGTTCGCCGATTCGGACATCTACACCGTCAGCAACGGCGCGGCGGAGTGGTCGGTACACCTGCCCGAGTTCTACCGCAGCCCCTTCATCACCCCAGCGCGTGATGCCATCGGTTATCCCCGCTATGCGGAGACCGGCTGGCAGCTGACGCGCGTGCCGCTCGACGGAGGCGCAGCGTCGACCATGGCGCCCGGCGACATGTACCTGGCGGATCTGTCGTCTCGCGGGGAGCTCCTCTACAACCCATCTGATGAGGGTCAGGTCTGCGTCAAGGCTCTGGCGTCGTGATCATGCGCAGGGGTCGTCCGCGCCCCGCCAGCGCATACTTGCGGTCGTCCCGAAACGTCGCCGAAGGAGACTCGACATGCCGAAGATCATCGTCACCGCCGCAGTCAAAGATGTCGAGGCGTGGCTGAAGTTCAAGGCGGACATGACCGCCGCGTTGTCGGCGGTCGCGTCGGACGGGGCCAGTTACGTTGCGATGGACGGAAGCAGCCACGTCGCGAGCACTTGGGACGTGCCCGATATGGAGGCCTTCCAGGGAGCACAGCGTTCGTTCCCGCCGGACCTGGCGACCGCAGCGGAGCGAGCCGGGATGATCCCGCCGGTGATGATCTACATCAAGAAGTAGCTCCATCGCCCGTGGCCATCTACCTCGGGCCGGACCGGCGGCGAACCCACCGACCTCAATGTGACGTATATGGTGGTACTCGATGTATACTCCACCAATGAAGCGCTTGCAAATCTACATCGATGAGGATCTGGACGACGCGCTGGCCGTCCGAGCGCGTCGTACGCATACCTCGAAGGCAGCCCTCATCCGCGAGGCCGTCCGCCAGTCGTTCGGCGACCCCGAACCCACGGTCGATCCGTTCCGCGACTGGATCGGCGGCAGCGACGTCACCCCGGCACCCGTCGACGAGGTCGTCTACGGCTCGTGAGGTTCGTCGATACCTCCTACTGGGTCGCGCTCCGGCTCCGGCGAGACGCCAACCACGCCATCGCCGTCGGCCTGTGGACACCGGGCCAGCCGATCCTGACGACGAACCACGTCGTCGGCGAGACCTGGACGTTCCTTCGCCGTCGCGATGGGCACACATCGGCGGTGGCCTTCCTCGACGCGGTCGAGTCCACTGATTGGCTTACGGTCGTGTACGTCGAGGATGCGATCGAGCGCGAGGCTCGGGCCTGGCTTCGACGCCACGATGAGCGGGTGTACTCGTTCGTCGATGCGACGAGCTTCGCCGTCATGCGCCGAGAGCGCCTCCGGGAGGCGCTTGCGTTCGACGGCGACTTCAGCGCGGCGGGCTTCGTCGAGGCGCGACCAGGGACCGGATGAGACGGACGTCACCGGTCCGTTCCGTCGGCCGGATCGGCCGTCGCCTACCGGATCGGCCGTCGCCCAAGCTATGGGATGAGTTCGAGATCCACTCCGAGCGCTTCGTAGACGGCTCGCGCACGAGCGTCCGCCGAGATGAGCGGGAGGCGGTGCTGTCTGGCGGCGGCGCCGACGAGCGCGTCATAGACGGCACCGCCGGAGATCCCCAGTCTGGCCAGTTCCGGGCCGAGGTCAGCCGCCTCCGCCGCGCCAAGAAACCCGGCTGCCGGGAAGTTGTGAGACAGCACGCGGAGGGCATCGGCCGGCGAACGACGCAGGCCAGCCGGCAGCCTCGTCAGGACCGAGTATGCCTCGAACCATGCATGTCCGGCGAGACCAAGCCGGCGGCCTCGGACCGCATCGAGCGTCGCGACATGGGCCTCGTGGTCTTCGACGACGAGCGCGATCGCCGCGCTGGTATCGAGCAGCACGACCGGGCGCTGATCAGTGTCCGTGTCGGTCGGCATCGATCAGCTCGCGCACCAGCGTGTCGTCGATGGGCGTCCCGGTCGTCGGAATGACCAAGAAGCCGCCATACACCTTGAGCTCCGCGCCGGCGACCGGTTCGATGCGGATCGCCGCGCCATCAAGCACGATCTCCACGTCGCCGCCGCCCGCCAGACCGATCCGATCGCGCAGAGCGCGCGGAATCACCAACCGGCCAGCCCTATCAATGGTAGTCTTCATGGCACGGATGTTACCACGAGCGTGGCTCCGGTCGCGGTCGCGTGCGTCACTGTTTGATGTCTTTGGACTTCCGCTCGCGCGCTCGCTCCTCGTGTTGACCCGCTGCGGGCCGTAGAGTTCCGGATCGATGGGCAAGAAGCTCGGCGCAAGGCCAAAGCAGCGCGCGGAGGCCAGACGAACGCTCGTCGAGCCGTTCGCGTGGCTGCTGAAACTCGGTTTCGAGCTCGCCGAGCGCGAGGCGCCAAGCGTCGTCTTCAGAAGTGGGCGCCTCTTCGTGGCCGTGAGCTATTACTGGCAGGACGAAGTCCCCTCGGTCGACCTCGCGAAGCGGCTGGCTGACCGGCTGATCGACCAGCTTCCTGGGACACAGGTGCGGCTCGCGGAACTGGTTCGGTTCCATATCCCCGATGCGATCCCGTGGGCCAGCACGACCGAAGGCCGGGGTGGGCGCCCGCTGTCAGTCCAGCTCGCTCAGGCGGCCGACTTGCTCCGTACGCACGCGGCCGGCCTATTCGATGGCACGGACCCGGACCTCCTGGACCGCGTGATCGCGGCGCGCCGGCGGCACGGCATCCCGGGCTATGACACCCCCTGGTCGGAGCCGTGGCGGATCGGGGCCGAAGGAGGCTGGCACATCAAGGATCCAAAGCCGATCGATGTCGCGACGGCCATCGCGAACTCCCGCGATGGGGATACGGTCGCCCGCGCAACGGCAGCGCTCCAACTCGTGATCTCGGCACGGATCGAACATGACACGCAGACCTCGGTCGACGCCCACTGCCGACTGCACCAGCTGCTCGTCGACGATGAGGCGGACGTTCGTTGTGCTGCCGCCTCGGCGCTCGCCGAATGGGGAGACACCGACGCCATTCCGGTGGTGCTGGAACTCCTGGAGGCCGAGCCCGGCGACCGACCAAGTGCGATGGCCTGGGCGGCAACGATCCTTACGTGTCGGGCGATCCACTTCAAAGAGCCCACTGCGCCGTATCCCGAGGACGTGCTGGACGCTCTCTGGCGATTCGGCCGTCGCGGGGTACCTGCTGCCGAGCAGATGCGTCAGCTCACCTGGCGACTCGGTGCCGGCACTCCACCCGATCTGATTCGCTGATGGAGGCGGGCCACGTCGGGCCGCGGCATGATGGGTTCCGGTCGGGGCCCAGGTTCCGGAGAAGATGTGAAGGAAGGGACCATTGAGATGATCGCGATCCTCGGCACCGGCAAGATGGGCTCGGCGATCGCCGGCCGGCTCGAAGATGACGGCTTCGAGTTGATCCTCTGGAATCGGACGCGGGCCCGCGCCGAAGCGCTGGGTATCGGCCGGGTCGCCGATTCGCCGAGATCCGCGGCGATCGACGCCGATGTCGTGATCAGCAGTTTGACCGGCCCGGAGGCTGTCCGGGCCGCCTATCTCGGACCTGACGGGGCCCTGAGCGCCGGGAGGGGCAAGCTCTTCATCGAGATGAGTACCGCAGGTCCTGATCTCGTTCACGAGCTTGCAAAGGTCGTGGTCGCGTCCGGTGGTCGCCTCATCGACGCTCCGATCGTGGGTGCTCCACCCTTCATGCGGGCCGGCAAGGCGACGATCCTGGTCGGTGGCGACGACGACGACGTCGAGCGAGGCGCTCGGATCCTTGGCGGAATGGGAACGGTGCGCCACGTCGGGCCACTTGGGAACGGCGCGCGCCTCAAGCTCGTGGCTAACAGCATGCTCGCCGATGTGATCCTGGCGGCGACCGAGCTACAGGTCGCGGGCGAGCGATCAGGTCTCGATCCCGATGACGTCTTCTGGATGCTGCAACGGATGGCGCCGATGCTCGCAGCCCGTCACGACGGCATCGTCGAAGACCGCCATGAGCCGGTCCTCTTCGCACTGCGCGATCTGCACAAGGACCTCGACCTCGCACTGCCACTGTTCGAGCGAGCCGAGGTCCGGACGCCGCTGACGGCGCGGGCGCGTCGACTCGTCGCTGCGGCGACGAGGCGCTACGGCGACCTCGACATCACCGCTGTCGAGCGGCCCTACCGTGAGGTCGAGCCGACGATCGACGGGTCCAGACAGGGAGGAAGCTAGAGATGGCAGAAGAGACCAGCAGCATGACATCGCCGCACATCGCGGCCCCGGATCGCTACGACGCCATGGACTATCGGCGGGTCGGCTCGAGTGGCCTCCACCTGCCCGCGATCTCCCTCGGCCTCTGGCAGAACTTCGGCGACGACCGAGCACTCGCCACGCAGCGGGCCATCGTGCGGCGGGCGTTCGACCGCGGTGTCACCCATTTCGACCTGGCCAACAACTACGGCCCGCCGTATGGGTCGGCAGAGACGAACTTCGGGCAGATCCTCCGGTCCGACCTGCGAAACCATCGCGACGAGCTGGTCATCTCGACCAAGGCCGGCTACGACATGTGGCCAGGACCGTACGGCGACCGGGGATCGCGCAAGTACCTGCTCGCGAGCCTCGACCAGAGCCTCGGCCGGATGGGTCTCGACTATGTCGACATCTTCTACTCGCACCGCTTCGACCCCGACACTCGCCTGGAAGAGACGATGGGTGCCCTCGACACCGCCGTCCGGCAGGGCAAGGCACTCTACGTGGGCATCTCCTCCTATTCGGCGAAGCGGACGCGCGAGGCCGCCGCCATCCTGCGAGGGCTCGGGACGCCGCTGCTCATCCATCAGCCGTCCTACTCGATGTTGAACCGCTGGATCGAGGCTGAGTTGCTCGACGTCCTGGCCGAGGAACGGATCGGCGCGATCGCCTTTTCGCCCCTGGCGCAGGGCCTGCTCACCGATCGCTACCTTACTGGCGTGCCAGCGGGTTCGCGCGCGGCGGCCGGCGGCTCGTTCAAGAAGGATCTCCTGAGCGACGCCAACCTCGCCAACGTCCGCGGCCTGAACGAGATCGCCAGGCGACGGGGTCAGACCCTCGCCCAGATGGCTCTCGCCTGGACCCTGCGCGATCCGAGAGTGGCTTCCGCGCTGGTCGGGGCGAGCTCCGTGGCGCAACTCGACGACAATCTCGCGGCGCTCGATCACCTCGCGTTCGAGCCGGCCGAGCTCGCTGAGATCGATCGTTTCGCGGTCGAGGGTGACGTCAACCTGTGGGCGCCGTCGAGCAACGCCTAGACCGTTGACTGATGCGGGCTCATCTTCATCCGCGGTCGGGGATGGCTTCGTCTTGGTCTGTCCCTTCGACGGGGACGTCGTCCGCCGGAAAGTAGTGGTGGACGCTCGATGGGGTGCTCGCGAGCGCTTCGACCCGTGTCTCGATCGCGGCGTCCGCGCCGGTCAGGCGGCCACCATGCTGGCGCAGATGCGTGTCCCAGGACGGAACCTCGAACACCTCCAGGAACCGCTGGGGGTCGGCGCCGTCCCGGTAGAGCTGCCAATCCGACGCCCCGGTGCGACGCCGGGACCGCTCAAGGTCCGACATGGCCGCCACGAAGGCAGCGGAGTTCGCCATGGGCACGGTGTACGCCGCGGTGACCAGGACTGGGCCCGCCTCTGCGTCCGGTTCGAACGCGAGCGTGGCCTCGGGCCAATAGACCGCAGGACTGCGATCGAGCTCTGAGACATCCGGCAGCCGCCATCGGCGGCCAGCGATCGTGGTTCCGACCATCGCGACGGCGGCCGCGACGAATGTGGCGGTCAGGCCGACCTGCCCGGCGACGACACCCCAGATCGCGGCCCCGAGCGCCTGCGACCCGAACAGCACCATCACATAGAACGCGAGACCGCGGCCGCGTACCCAGCCCGGCAGGAAGGTCTGGAGCGTCGCGTTCACCGTGGAGAGGACGGTCATCCACGCCATCCCTGCCACGAGAAGCACCGCGAAGGCGACCGCAACGAGCGGGACAAGAACGAGGACGGCCATGGTGGCGGCATACGCGAGGCTTGCCACCGCGAGCAGGCCATCCTCGGAGAAGTGGGCATGGAGCCTGCCCAGCACGAACACGCCGCCGATCGCGCCCAGCCCGAGCGCTGCGAGCAGGATGCCGTAGCCGGTCGCATCGAGGTTCAACGTCTCCGTCGCCACCAGTGGCAACAGCGCCCAGATGGCGGTCGCCGGCAGGAGGAACAGCGCAGCCCGGATCAGCACCCGGCGCACGTAGGGTGACCAGCGCACATAGCCGCCCCCGGCGCGCAGGGCGGGCAGGAATCGCTCGCGCCTGGATGAACCGTTCTGGCGGCTGACATGCGTCCACAGCAGCACGCCCGCGAAGGCGACGAACGATGCGGCGTTCAGCGCGAAGACCGGCGCCACCCCGAGTGCGGCGATGAGGAGGCCGGCCAGAGCCGGGCCGACCGCGCGCCCCACGTTCACGCTCACCGAGCCGAGGACGGAAGCGGCCCGGATCTCCGTTCGAGCGACGAGATCGGGGATCATCGCCTGCCAGGCAGGGGCGGTGAGGCCGCTGCCTGCGCCGCCCAGGAAGGTCAGTGCGAGCAGCACGCCCGGCGTCAACTGGCCGATGGCCGCCAAAGCGGCGAGCGTGACACTCACGACAGCGAGGAACAGCTGGGTTGCCAACAAGAGCAGCCGTCGGTCGAAGACGTCGGCGAGGACTCCGGCCGGCAGGGCAAGCAGCACCACGGGCAGCGTATCGGCCGTCTGGACAAGGGCTACCAGGATCGAGTTGCCCGGCTGTGAGACCAGCAGCCACTGGGCACCCACCGTCTCCATCCAATTCCCGATGTTGCTGAAGAGCACCGCGATCCAGAGCGCGCGGAAGACAGGATTCACCAACGGCTGCCACGTGCCGGACGCGCGAAAACCTGCACTGGTCGCACCGACCGTCATTCAGTGGCCACCCTCCGACGCGATCGCCGCCAAGGTATGCGTCCCACGTGCAGCGGAGATGCGCGACGCCCGCGGCGCTACTGCTGGTAGTGCTCGACTACGTCGACGGGGCGGACGGCGGCCGAGTCTGGGTCCAAGCCGGCCGAGCGATGAGCCTCCCGCTGGTGCAAGAGGTCGTAACACTGATCCAGCTCGACCTTGATCGCGTCCAGCCGCTCCTGGTCGGCGGAGGCGAGGGCGTTGATCCTCGCGAAGATCGGCTGGTCCGTCATCGCCGGGACTCCCGATGCGGATGCTTGAGGCCGGAGCCTACCCTGTTGGCGGCGTCGGCGCTGGTCTATTCGGGCCCGCGGATACGACGACGCCGGGCTCCAGCTGCGCGCGTTACGTCATGACGCCACGATGGCGGTGAGCTGTCATGAGCGCTCAATGCTGTACAGTGACCACCTGAGTAGTCACTTGAACAGGCAGAGGCTATGGCAGAGATCGGCATCAAGGAACTGAAGACGACGGCCTCATCGGTCATCGACCAGGTCGAGCATGGCGCGGCCTTCGTCATCACCAAGCGTGGCCGCCCGGCGGCGGTCTTGATGCCGGTCGATGAAGCCGAGGATCTCGTCCTGGCGAACGCCGGCGAGTACGTGAAGATGCGTCGCGAGGGACGCGCCGCCTATGCCGGCGGTCGCACGACGTCCCTCGAGGAACTCGGCTGACCGCCTACCGAGTCGAGCTCGCCCCGGCGGCCGTCCGAACGATCAGGAACCTCCCGCCGGAGGTCAGCGCCAGGATCCGCGACGCTCTCCAGAAGCTGGCGCATGACGCCGGTACGACCAGTCGGATGGGCAAGGCCGTCAAGACCATCCAGGGCGGGAGCGACTCATTCCATCGACTTCGCGTCGGAGACTACCGCGTGATGTATGACGCCATCGACGAGGATCGGGCGATCCTGATCCTCGGCATCGTGCAGCGCGGCGAACTCGAACGCTGGATCCGCAACCGGTAGGCGTCCTCGTTCCAACAGGCGCACACAAGTCGGCGAAATCGACGGTGAAATGGTCGGGGTGAGACGGGTCGCCCCGAGACACCGTCACCATCGCCTGATCATCCCCGTGACGAACGTGCCGACGTACGTCACCGCGCCTCCGTCGCCGCATAGACTCCGCATCGGAGGTGCGCGTTGGGTACGTTCGAGGTCGGGGTCGTGCTCGTCACCCGGCATTGGGGACCGGAGCGGACGCTGCCGCGGTGGGCGGACGTGCGCGACATGGCGCTGCGCGCCGAGGCGCTCGGGTTCGACACGGTATGGCTGGAGGACGAGCTGCTATGGCGGCCGAGCGCGGGAACGCCACTGGGGTTCTGGGACGGCATCTCGATGACGGGAGCCGTGGCCGCGGTGACGTCGCGGATCAAGGTCGGGTCGTGGGTCCTGTCGGCGCTCCACCGCAACCCGGGGATCATCGCCAAGACCGCGGACACGCTCGACGAGATCAGCGCCGGGCGGTACGTCTTCGGGCTCGGGGCAGGCCACACGGCACCTGGGCAGGCTCACTCGTTCGGGCTGCCAGAGGACCGGACGTTCTCGCGTTTCGAGGAGGCGGTCCAGATCATCGTGCCCCTGCTGCGTGAAGGCCGGGCCGACTTCCAGGGGACCTTCCACGCCGCGCACGACCTCCCGCAGCTGCCGCAGGGACCGCGACCGAACCGGATCCCGCTGATGGTCGCGGCCCAGGGCCCGAAAAGCATGCGCCTCGCCGCGAGGCACGCAGACATCTGGAGCTGCTTCGCCGTGGACCGGAGCGACATGGTCGAGTTCGGACCGCGGATCACAGCCATCGAGGCGGCCTGCGCGGAGGTCGACCGCGACCCGGCCACGCTCGGCCGGTTGGCCAGCGTCGACCTGCATCCGCTCGAGGCGGCGCTCGACCCGAACGGCGTGTGGATCGGCGGCTCATCGGAGCAGATGGCCGACCAGTTTCGCGCCTTTCGCGACGGTGGCTACACACAGATCGCGCTCTTCCCTGCCCCTTCGACCGTCGCGGCGCTCGAGGCCGTCGCGCCGGTCCTGGCGTTACTCCGGGCCGACGACCGGTCGGTCCCGGCCACGTAGAGAAGGACGCTCCCTAAGGGCCAGAAACATCCCCCAGACTCGCGCGGGCGCGAGCGAGCCTGTCGCCCCGGAGGCCGACGCAGTCGAGCGCCCAGAACGTGTCCGCGTAGACGAGCGCCCCGCGCATCCAGGGCTCCCACCCGGGGAGCGCGACGGCTTGGCAGGCAGGCTCAGGGATCCGGGCGGACGGCGGCGTCACGCCCAGCTCGGAGGCGGGTCGCCAGTCGAGCCGCGCGTAGTAGGCGGGGTCGCCTTCCAGGAAGACCGCCGGGACGCTGGCGCGTTTCGCCTCGGCTACGGCGTGGGCGACGAGCGCCCGACCGATCCCCCGGCGCTGCCAATCCGGCGCGACCGACAGCGGGCTGAGGACGAGCACCTCGACCAGTCGCGCCGCCGCGTCGATCCAGCCTCGCGTCAGCCGGACGTGCCCGACCACCCGGTCATCGACGAGGGCGACGTA
>PNAP01000055.1 GCA_003169735.1 Chloroflexota bacterium
ACCCATGTCGCGACTCATGACAGTGGCTCCGGCGGTAGGACTCGAACCTACGACCAAGCGGTTAACAGCCGCCCGCTCTACCACTGAGCTACGCCGGAACGAGAGGATCGGGGCCGCCAAGGGCGCCGACCGGGCGCCATCGCGGCGCCGCTCGAAGGATAGCATCGGCCGGGACGCGGATCGCCCGACTACTCGATCGGGCTGTCCGGTCGATTGCCCCATTCTTCCCACGAGCCGCCATAGTTGCGGACCCCGTCGAGTCCGGCCATCTCGTGGAGCACGAACCAGGCCAGCGCCGCGCGGACCGCACCTTGGCAGTAGGTCGCCCTGACCTCGCTCGGCTCGACGCCCGATCCGCGCAGGATGGCGAGTGCCTGGTCGGTCGGGCGCAGCATGCCGTCCGGCGTCAGGAAGTCCTCGAAGTACCGATGCCGCGCGCCCGGGATGTGCCCGCCGCGTGCGGCTCGAACGTCCGTGCCCACGTACTCACCGACGGTCCGTACGTCGAGGATCCGTGTCGGGCCGTCCGGTCGTGACGCCTCCCGGCTCCAACCGAGGACCTCGTCGTAGGTGGCGAGCAGCGAGTCGTCCCGTTCGCCGAGCGTTACGGGCAGGCGGAGAGCATCGGCCAGATCGGGTTCGGGCAGCGCAGCCGTGGCCGTCCCGCCGGCCCTGACCCACGCGTCGATTCCCCCGTCGACGATGTGGAGGTGATCCTTCGGGAAGCGGAAGAGGCGCAACACCCAATAGCCGCGGATGGCGTGGCGGTTGAGCCCGACGTCGTCGTAGAGCACGACGTGGTCGCCATCCCCCACGCGCCAGCGCCGGAGCAGGTTCGCGACGTGGTCCGCATCGGGGAGCAACCATTCCCGGTCCGCATCGCCGGTGTCGGCGGCGCGCCCGCGCAGCGCCAACTCCTTGTGGAGGTCGCTGTACGTCGCGCCCGGCACGTGGCGCTTGTTGTAGACGCGCCGGTCCGGCGAGACGTGGATGACGCGGATGTCGGCGTCGGCGAGGTGATCGATCAGCCAGGCGGCTGACACGACCGGGCCTGGAGACAGCTCAGGTGGGCGACGCGTTACTTCCACGGTGACGGCAGGTGCGTCAGGGGCTCGTGGTCCGGACGCACGTCGATCTGCAGGGAGGGATCGGCTGCCGCCACGTAGCGCTCATCCAGCCCCAGCTCCTTGAGACAGATGTTGCGCCCCTGGGCGATGCCCGCCGCCTTGTAGAAGGCCACCAGCCGGTTGAACCCCTGGCGACCGAAGCCGCAATCGCTCGACAGGACCAGCTTGTCGGCCGGGATGACCTCGAGCGCCCGGCGAATGCGCGCGGCGACGACCGCGGGCGTGTCCGCTTGAAGGCTGCGGTGGCTGACCACCCCGACGGCCACCTTCTTTGGCAACGCGTTGGCATAGGGCTTGAAGAGGTCCATCTCCGCGAAGTCGTTCTCGGTCGCCTCGACCGTCCAGACGTCGCCCTTCAGGCGGTTGAGGTAGATATCGATCGAGTTGGCGTACGACTCGCCCGAGTAGACCTTCTGCATGTTCGGGTTGCCCCAGCACGTGTGGATCCACAGCTCGACGTCATCGAGCCCTTCGACCTCGTGGTTGAACGCGTCGACCATGAAGTCGAGCAGCTCCTTTTCCTCGGGATGGAACGCGGCGGTGAAGTGGATGGTGGGCTCCTCGATCTGGATGACCTTGGCGCCGGCGGCCGCAAGCTGGCGAAGCTCCAGGTTCATCGCGCCCGCCATGTCCCAGATCAATTGCTTCTTGTCGTCCCGGTCGTACTCGGTCGTATGGCTGTCGAGGAAGATCGCGAGCACCTGCGAGGAACACGTCCCGAACTTGACGGGCTTGCCGGAGCCCGAGCGAGCCTGGGCGATCCGCCAGAGCTTGGCGTACTCGAGCGGGTTCTTCGGGTCGTGCTCGACCTTGCCGACCACACGCGGCCACCGCCAGGTGGTCTCGATCTCGTTCATCAGCGTCCCGGGCCGGAAGGCGAGCAGCCCGTCGCGAGAGTCGTCGTACTGGAGTTCCTCTTGCTCGAGGCCCTTCCAGCGCTGCAAAGGGTAGTGGTGCCACGAGCGGCCGGCGAAGTCCTCGTCGAGGTGGTAGTCGCCATTCGTGAGGATGTCGAGCCCGGCACGTTCCTGGTCGGCGATCACGGTGGCGTGGGCGTCAAGGAACTGCTCGCGGAACCGGACGTCCAGCAGCGCCGTGTCCAGCGGCCGACCCCACAGGCCGCCGTCGTACCACCGCGGTCGCGGCCATGAACCCGTCACGGTCGCCGGGAGCATCAGGTCCTTGGTGGCGGTGAACATCTCTACTCGAGGTAGTCCTTGAGCTTGCGGCTGCGGGACGGGTGGCGGAGCTTGCGGAGTGCCTTGGCCTCGATCTGGCGGATGCGCTCGCGGGTGACGTTGAACTCCTTGCCGACTTCCTCGAGGGTGCGGGCCCGCCCGTCCTCCAGGCCGAAGCGCAACTGGAGCACGCGCCGCTCGCGCCCGCTGAGCGAATCGAGCACCGCCTCGACCTGCTCCTTGAGCAGCTGGTGGGACGCGGCCTCCGCCGGCGCCAGCGCCGCGCGATCCTCGATGAAGTCACCGAGGTGCGAGTCCTCTTCCTCGCCGATCGGGGTCTCGAGCGACACCGGCTCCTGCGAGACCTTGATGATCTCGCGCACCTTGTCGGGCGTGACCTGGACCTCCTGGCCCTTGGACATCGCCTCGGCGATCTCCTCGACCGTCGGTTCGCGGCCAAGCTCCTGGAGCAGCCCGCGTGAGACGCGGATCAGGCGGTTGATGGTCTCGACCATGTGGACCGGGATNNGCGTACGTCGAGAACTTGTAGCCCTTCTCGTAGTCGAACTTCTCGACCGCGCGGATGAGCCCGATGTTCCCTTCCTGGATGAGGTCGAGGAACGACATCCCCCGGCCGATGTACTTCTTTGCGATCGAAACGACGAGGCGCAGGTTGGCCGAGGTCAGCTGCTCGCGGCCCTCGCGTCCGATGCGCACCAGCACGCCGCGACGGTCGCGTGGCTTGATCGATGCCTGGCGCATCTCCGGGTCCCAGCCCATCTCGAGCAGCAGCTCTGCTTCGTGGCCGGCCAGGATCCAGCGGCGCATCGCCTCCAGGCCGACCTCGCGCGTCCAGTCATAGAGGGCGCGCAGGCCGGGGTTGTCGCGCGACTCGAGGTCGCCGTTGTGGACGGAGTTGAACGCGAAGTTCACGATCTCGGTGAAGTGGGCCGCGTCGGGCGTGGCGTTGTACTCGCCGACGTTGACTTTGGCGACCTTGATGAGTGCCTTGGTCGCATCGCCGGGCGTCTCACGCTGGTACTTGACCAGGTGGAAGTCGGGCGTCGCCTGGAGCAGGCCGTCCTGTTCGGCGGCGGCGAACGAGGCGCGAACGATGCGATCGGTCTCGTCCTTGTAGGGCAGGCGGTGATGCGGGTGCTTGTCGCGCGTCTTGCGCTCGGTGTCATTGCGGGTCCACTCCCACAGCGACAGGATGGATCGCTGCGGTTCCTCGACGATCTGCTCGCCGAGCTCGATGGCCTTGGCCAGCACGACCTCTTCCTCGGCGTTCAGGAGCGGCACCTTGCCGATCTCCTTGAGGTACATCCGGACCGGGTCATCGATGCCGATCATGTCGGCCGCGATGGCGTCGAGCTCCTCCTGGGTCGGCTCGTCGGCCTCCTCGGGGTCGAGCTTTGCCGGTGGTTCCTGCCACGGCTGCTTGTCGGCCTCGTCGACGGCGACATCCACGCCAAGCTCGGCCGCCGCGCTCAGACCGGCGTCGGGCGTCAGCTCGTCGTCGTCCGAGCCCTTGGGGTTGACCATTTCGTCTTCGGGGTCGCGCCGCCGCTTGCGTTCGAGGACGCTGGCGACCAGCAACTTGTCGGTGGGATCTGCGCTCATGACGGACCTCCTGCGGGGGTTGGTGTGCGTGGCTGGGATGGCGTTCGTCGTTTGGAGAGGACGGTGGCGTTGGCGCGCTCGCGGTCGAGTTCGAGCCGGCGGCGCTGGAGCATCAGGACATCGCGTTGGAGCTGGCCGACCGAGGGCTCGTCGTCGGCCGCCTCCGCCTCGGCAAGCTCGGCACGCTTGAACTCGATGGCCTCGTTGATCCGATTCCGTTCCAGCGTCAGCAGGCTCTGGTCGAGCGTCTGGGCGAGGGCGATGGGGTCATACGACAGCGGATCCGTGCGCGCGAAGAGGGTGCGGGCGACGGCCTCGATGGTCGGGTCGAGCGCTTCGAGGAACTCGTTCCGGACGAAGGTCGGGCCCGAGCGGACCAGCGCGCTCCACAGTTCTCGGGCAGGCGTGGTCACCAGATCCTCGGTCCGCAGCCGCGCCGCCGCGACCGGGATGAGGTCGGGATGGACGAGCAGGAGATGGAGGAGGCTCGATTCGCCAGGCTCCAGCGCGCGCTCGACCGCCTTCGGGTCCAGCGCCCCCGGGCTCGACAGGATGGCCTCGAGGTTGATCTTCGAGCCGGCGTGGGCACCGTCGGTGGTGCCGCGGGTCGAACGCGGCCGGTCGGTCGGCTCGGGACGGTGGAGCGTCTCGAGGAGGACGCGTTCGTCCACGCCGGAGCGGCGCGCGAGCATCTGCAGGTAACCGTCGCGACGGACCGGGTCGCCGATGGTGCGCAGCGTCGGCATCACCGCGTTGACCAGCTTCTCGCGCCCCGAGAGCGTCCGCGGGTCGTGCCGCTTCGCGTACCGGTCGATGAGGAACTCCATGATCGGCTGCGGTGCCTCCGTTGCCGTGCGCCACGTGTCGGGGTCGTCGCGGATGACCTCGTCCGGGTCCCGTCCCTCCGGAAGACGAACGACATCCACGTCGGTGAGACGGCCGCGGTGCGGACTTCGCTCGATCTCGCCGACGAGCGCGGTGAGTTCGGTCGCGCCGAAGGTCGCCGCATCCTGCCCCGCCGAGTCGACGTCATAAGCGAGGGCGATGCGCGGCGCGTAGCGCGTCACGAGTTCGACTTGACCGGCCGTGAGCGCCGTTCCGAGGCTGCCGACGACGTTGTCAAAGCCTTCCTGGTGGGCCATCAGCGCGTCGGTGTTGCCCTCGACGAGGACCGCTCGGCCCTGCTTGCGGATGGCGCCCTTGGCCCGGTCGATGAGATAGAGCGTGCGGCTCTTGTCGAACAGCAGCGTGGCCGGGCTGTTGAGGTACTTGGGGCCCTGGTCGCGCGCAGCGGTCTGGCCCTCGGCGGGCGCGCCGATGATGCGGCCGCCGAGACCGGTCGCGCCGCCATTCGCGTCACGGATCGGGAAGATGATCCGATTCCGGAACCGGTCGTAGACGCCGGAACGGTTGGGCCGGCGGCTGACGAGCCCGGCCGCCTCGAGATCCTGCTCGTTGACCTGGCGCTTCTTGGAGAGCTGGCGGGAAAGGGCATCCCACGAATCGGGCGCGAAGCCGAGCTGGAAGGTCTCGATGGTCGAGTCCTTGAAGCCGCGCTTGCGCAGGTAGTCGAGCGCCGGCTGACCGGACGGATGCCCGGTCAGGACCTGGTGGTAGAAAGCGATCGCCGCCTCGAGCGCATCGCGCAGCCGCTTGCGCTGGGCATCCTCTCTGGAGGTGCGTTCGCTGAGCTCGACGCCGGCGCGAGGCGCGAGGCGGCGGAGGGCTTCGGGAAAGTCGATGCTCTCCCGCTCCATGATGAAGTTGAAGATGTCGCCTCCCTTGCCGCACCCGAAGCAGTGCCACGACTCCCTTGTGGGCGTGACGACGAAACTGGGGGTCTTCTCGCCGTGGAAGGGGCACAGGCCCTTGAAGGTCGTGCCCGCCTTCTTGAGGGGTACGGTCTCACCGATGAAGTCGACGATGTCGAGCTTCTGCTTGATCTCGGCGGCTGCTCCGACGGACGTGAGTTAGTCTCCTAGGTAGATTGGGCGGTGGGGGGTTCGATCCCCGGCCGCCAGTCCGGTCTACGCATGACGGCTGCCAAAGTGATCGTCGCCTGCGACCACCCGGACACACGTAGGGCCTTGTCAAGTCCTTGACAAGGCTTCAGGCCCGCATCTTACCCCCTTGACAAGCCCTTGACAAGCCCTTTCCGATACTGGGGCGGGGTATTGACGAGCAGAGCGGAGCCACGCTGGTATCACGCGTGATACACTCCTGGTTATGGGCGACGTCAGCATCCGGGAGTTGCGGAACCATGGAGGAGATGTCGTGGATCGCGTCGCGGCGGGAGAACACATCACGATCACCAGGGATGGCAAGCCCGTTGCCGAACTTCGGCCCGTGCGTAGGGCGGGGACGATCACGTCCGACGCGTTGGAGCGAGCTCGACGGCTTCCGCCGATGGACCCGCGATCGCTTCGCGAGGATCTCGACGAACTGATCGACCCACAGCTGTGAGCCAGCCCGAAGCGGGCCTGTTGGACACGAACACACTGATCCTCTGGTCGAGGCTGAGCCCCGCGACACTTCCCGCCCGCTCGTTCATCTCGGCGGTCACCTTGGCGGAACTTGGTGTCGGCCCCCTTATCGCGAAGGACGAGACCGAACGCGCGACTCGCCAGTCCCATCTCCAACACGCCGAGGCCGAGTTCGACCCCCTGCCATTCGACGCCGAGGCTGCACGGGCCTATGCACGCGTCGCCGCGTCATTGCGCCGATTCGGAAGAAAAAGCGGCGCCAGAGCGTATGACGCGATGATCGCAGCCGTCGCGATCTCGAATGGCCTTCCGCTCTTCACGTGCGATCCGGACGACTTCGCCGGTATCGACGGATTGACGGTCGTGGCCATTCCGCACCCGGATGGCTGAGCGGATCCTCACCCCACTCCACCTGAATCGGGCGTTGCTGGCGCGGCAACTCTTGCTCGAACGGGCGGAGGTCTCGGTCGAGCGGGCGGTGGAGCTGGTGGGGTCGATCCAGACGCAGTACGCACCGTCGGGGTATGTCGGGTTGTGGTCGCGGGTGGCGGGGTTCCGACGGGAGGACCTGACGCGGGCGCTGGAGCAGCGAATCGTTGTCCAGGGCACGCTGCAGCGCAGCACCATCCACCTGATCTCGGCGCGCGAGTACTGGCTCTACGCCGCGGGCGTGCGGCGGGCGCGGCAGGAATGGTGGCTGCGGCTTCGGCGCGGCGGCGGGTCCGCGGCGGCCGAGTGGCAGACCCGGGCCGCCGAACAGGAGAGGCGCGCGGCCGGCCTGACCGCCGCCCTTGCGGACGGCCCGCGGAGTGTCGCCCAACTCGGTGCGCTCGGCGGCGGTTTCATCGGCAACCTCGCGCTCTGGGTCGACATCGTCCGCGTCCCGCCGTCAGGTACATGGGAGCGCCGCCGCGCCGATAACCTCGCCCTCGCCGAGCAGTGGGACGGGCCGCAGGATGCGACCGAGGAAGAGGGACTCGAGCATCTCGTCCGCGCGTATCTCCGCGGCTACGGCCCGGCCCCGTACCGCGATATCTCGACATGGGCCGGCGTCCCCGTCGTCCCGCTCAGGGCCGCCGGCGAGCGCCTGGATCTTCGGACCTACCGCGACGAAGACGGCAAGGAACTTCTCGACCTTCCGGACGCTCCCCTGCCCGACCCGGACACGCCGGCGCCGGTCCGATTCGTGCCCCACTGGGATGCGAACCTGCTCGTCCACGCCCGCCGCGCGCGGATCATCGACGAGGTGCACCGGCCGCACTTCTTCAGCAGCAAGAACCCGTTCTCGGCGGGCGCGATCCTTGTCGACGGCCGCGTGGTCGGCAACTGGAACATGAAGAAGGACACGCTCATGTGGGACCTGTTCGAGGCACTCTCGAGCGGCGACGAGCGCGACGTCCGGGATGAGGCGGCCCGGCTGGAGGCGTTCCATACCGACACCTGACACCCGACGGAGACCGATCGACCGGCCTACGATGGTCTCCACGATGACGACCGAACCGCTCCTCAACGACCTGATGGACGAAGCCGGGGTCGACCGTGCGCGCCTCGATGCGCCTGGCGGCCAGGCGTGGTTGACGTTCCTCCGAGCGCACGCGAGTCTGCTGCGGACGCTCGATCGGGAACTCCAGCGCGACGCGCAGCTGTCGCTGTCCGACTACGACGTGCTCATCCAGCTCGCGATGGCGCGCGGATCCATGCGGATGGGCGACCTCGCGCGGCGGACCCTGGTGAGTCGGAGTGGCGCTACTCGGCGCGTAGAGCAACTGGAACGCGTCGGGCTCGTGGCGCGGCGCAGCGCCGAACAGGATCGCCGCCTCGTGACGGTGGCACTCACAGAGGTCGGGGTGGTGGCGCTGCGTCGTGCCACGCCGGTCCACGCGGCGGGGATCGCCCGTTCATTCGTGGACAAGCTGTCCGACGACGAACTCATCGCTCTCAGCGACTCGCTCGCCAAGGTCGTCACGGAGTGCGACTTCGGCTGACGCACGTCCTCAGTGGGGCAGGCTGAACCAGAAGCGTGTTTCCCCGCCACCCGACTCGGCCCCGACCCGTCCACCCCACGCTTCGACGAGCTGCTTGACGACGGCAAGGCCGATACCTGCCCCGCCGAGCGCCCGGTCACGCGACTTCTCGACCCGGTAGAAACGCTCGAAGACACGCGGCAGGTCCTCTGCCGGGATGCCGTCGCCGGTGTTGGTGACGGTGATCAGGATGCTCGTCGGCTGCGCCTCGGCGGTGACGGCGACGCGGCCGCCGTCGGCGGTGTAGCGAGCCGCGTTCTGGAGCAGGTTGGCCAGCACCTGGGCGAGCGGATCGGGATCGGCGCGGGCCGGCAGCGGCGTCGGCCAGTGTCGCTCGACGGTGAGATGGCGCGCCTCGAAAGCCGGCCGCGCAAGTTCCACCGCTGTAGCGAGCTGAGCGGCAAGATCGATATCGACCGGCTGGCTCGGCTTGGTCGATCGGTCGCCTTCCGCCAACTGGTCGAGCGAGCGGGCCAGGCGCACCAACCGCTCGGCTTCTTCGAGCAGCGAGTCGTAGGCACTCCGGTCGGCGGCGATGATGCCGTCGCGCATCGCTTCGAGATAGCCCTCGAGGTTGGTCAGCGGCGTGCGCAACTCATGGGCCGCGTTGGCGATGAAGTCGCGGCGCATGCGCTCCTGCTCGGCCAGGCTCTCGGCCATCTGGTTGAACGAATCAGCGAGGCTGAGGAGTTCCTCGGGGCCCTCGCGCGGCACGCGGATGGCGTAGTCGCCGTCGGCGATGCGCCGCGCCGCGGCACCGACGTCGGCGATGGGCCGAGCGAGCCGGCGTGCAAGCACCATCGCCAGCACGGCGCTTGCGATGACGGCGATGACGAGGGTGATGATGACGACGGCGGTGACCGACTGATTGAACATGCCCCGGGCGTTGTCGGTCGGTGCGCCGTGCTCGATCATCAGGCGGGCGAAAGCATCGCCGCCGAGGACCCAGACGCTCGTGGCGAGGATGACGAGCGCCACCGCACTCGAGACGAGCGCTACGAGCGCGATGCGCAGCGCCAGGCCCGGGAACCAGCGGCGGCGGGGCTTCTCGCTCATGGCGCGGGTCAGTCGACCCGAGAGCCGGCACCCGGCGCGACCGAGCCCGTCGCGGCGGCCGCCGCGGTCACGGCCGGCGCCGCGCGGTAGCCGACACCGCGCACCGTGGCAACGTAGCGCGGCTGATCGGCGTCGTCGCCCAGCTTGTCGCGCAACCGTCCGATGTGGACGTCGATGGTCCGGTCGAGCACCTCGTCCGCGTCCGCGCCGTAGACCGCATCGAGCAGCTGGTCGCGGGAGAGGACGCGACCATCCGCGCGGAGCAGGCGCTCCAGGAGACGGAACTCGACGTGGGTCACCGGCAGGATCTCGTCGCCTCGTCGGACCTCGTGGCGCGCCGGATCGACGGTCAGGTCGCCGTGCGTGAGGACCGATACCGCTCGCTCGTCGACTCCAGGCGTGCCGCGTTCGGCGAGCGCGGACCGGCGCAACAGCGCCTTGACCCGAAGGACGAGCTCGGCCGGGCTGAACGGTTTCGGCAGGTAGTCGTCCGCACCCTCCTCCAGGCCGCGTATCCGCTCGGCCACCGCGCTGCGGGCGGAGAGCATCAGGATGGGCACGTCCGAGTCGCGGCGCAGGACGCGGCACACGTCGAGGCCGTCGAGCAGCGGCAGCATCAGGTCCAGCACGACGAGCGACGGCGCGGTCTCCTCGAACCGTCGCAGCGCCTCTCGACCGTCGGCGGCCACGACCACGCGGTGGCCCTCGCGCTCAAGGTAGGCACGCACGAGCGTCCGGATCTTGGCGTCATCGTCGACGACCAGGATCGGCCGGTCCGAGGCGGGCGGAGGTGGCGGCATCTGCATGGCCATGCTAGCGCGGCAGTCTCGGGGCGGGCCGTGACGAACGTGTGACCGGCTGGGTGACCGGACCCGCGAACCGCGCGGCGTCCGGTCTGTCGTGCGCATGTCACACGAAGGCGCTTAGATGCGCGCATGACGACCCGTTCGATGACTCCCGCTGACGCCCCCGTCCCGACCGGCGCGGCCACCTCGGCGGGTCGAGCCACGACCCTGGCCGCGGCGGCGGCCGGTGCGATCGCAGGTGCCGCCGCGATCGCCGTCGGCGAGATCATCGCTTCGCTCATCTCGGGCACACCGTCGCTCGTCCTCGCCATCGGCGACCTGATCATCGACCTTCAACCGCCCGGCGCCAAGCAGTTCATGGCCGACACGTTCGGCACCAACGACAAGCTCGCCCTCAACCTCGTCATCGTCGGCGTGGCCATCGCCATCGCCGCCGGGCTCGGTATCGCGTCGCGCAGGCAATGGCGGACCGGAGTGGTCGGCTTCGGCATCGCGGGCGCCGTGGCGGCGTTCGCGGGGATCCGGGAACCGCTCTCCAGCCAGGTGCTGGCGGTGCTGAACGCCGTCATCGCGGTGGCCGTCTCGTTGGTCGTGCTGCGGGCGCTGCTGCTCGCGACCGGCCCGGCCTGGGGGCCGCGGCCGGCCGCCCCGCCGCTGACCACGACGTCGCCGGCGGCGAGGCGCCGCGTGGTCCTCGCCGGCAGTCAGGCGGCCACGGAAGCGCCGCTCCTCGGGTGGTCGCGCTGGGATCGGCGCCGCTTCCTGATCCTCGCCGGGTCGACCGCCCTCGGCTCGCTCGTCCTGGGGGTTCTCGGCCGCTATCGGCTCAACAACGGCGGCGGCGTATCGCCGGGCGCCGTGGCCGTCGTATTGCCATCTGCGCCGCCGTCGGCCGTGGCGCCGTCGATCGTCCCCGCCGACTCGTTCGACCTGCCCGGCATCACTCCGCTGATCATGCCCAACGATCAGTTCTATCGCATCGACACGTCGCTGCTCGTGCCCCGCGTCGACGAAACGACGTGGAGCATGAAGGTGAGCGGCATGGTCGATACGGAGGTTACGCTCACCTACGCCCAGCTCCAGGCGATGCCCATCTTCGAGCAGTACGTGACCATCGCGTGTGTCTCGAATCAGGTCGGTGGAGACCTCGTCGGCAACGCCAAGTGGACGGGCGTGCACCTGCGCGACGTGCTGGCGATGGCCGGCGTCCAGTCCGGCGCCACCCAGATCGTCGGCCATTCGGTCGACGATTTCACGGTCGGCTTCCCGACCGCCTGGGCGATGGACCCGACACGCGACCCGATGATCGCGCTCGGCATGAACGGCGTGCCGCTGCCCAGTGAGCACGGCTTCCCGGCCCGGCTGATCATCCCGGGCCTGTACGGCTACGTGAGCGCGACCAAGTGGCTGGCCGAGATCGAGCTGACCACGCTCGAAGGCTTCGATGCCTACTGGGTGCAGCTCGGTTGGGCGAAGGAAGGCCCGATCCTCACCCAGTCACGCATCGATGTGCCGAGCAATGGTGCGAGCGTGGCGGCCGGAACGGTCCCTGTGGCCGGCGTGGCCTGGGCACCGGATCGCGGCATCTCGGCCGTCGAGATCAGCGTCGACGGCGGACCGTGGCTGCCGGCCGAACTCTCGAGCGCACTCAACAAGGCGACGTGGGTGCAGTGGCGGGTGGACTGGCAGGCCACGGCCGGCAGCCACGTCGTCGAGGTCCGCGCCACCGACGGTACCGGCACCGTGCAGACCGCCGAGACCTCGGATCCGCCGCCGGACGGGGCCCGCGGCCACGACAAGATCCAGGTGCAGGTCAGCTAGCGCGGGCCTGCTCCTCGAGCGAACCATCTCGGAGCGTCACGACGCGGTCGGCGACGTCGAGCATCATCGGATCGTGCGTCGCCACGATGGCCGTCACGCCTTCGGCGCGCACCACCGAACGCAGCAGCGTCATGATCGTGTGCCCGGTCTCCGAGTCGAGCTGGCCGGTCGGCTCGTCGGCAAGGAGCAGCCTGGGCTTATTGGCCAGCGCCCGGGCGATCGCCACGCGCTGTTGCTCCCCACCCGATAGCTCGTGCGGCCGGTGTTTTGCCCGCCGGCCGAGGCCGACCAGCTCGAGTAGGTCGCGCACGCGTTGATCGCGGGTCCGGCCGTCGACCTCGAGCAAGCGGAGCGGGATCTCCACGTTCTCGGCAGCAGACAGGATCGGAACGAGGCCGAAGCCCTGGAAGACGAACGAGACCGTACGACGCCGCAGGTCGACCAGCTGCGACTCGCGCATCGTGGTGATCTCCACGCCTTCCACACGGACCTGGCCGGCGGTCGGACGATCGAGGCCGCCGAGCAGGTTCAGGAGCGTGGTCTTGCCGCTCCCCGAGCGGCCGCGCACGCACACCAACTCGCCGCGGGCGACGGCCAGATCCACGCCACGCAACGCATGGACGACCGAATCCCCCGATGGATAGTCGCGTCCCAGGCCGACGGCCTCGACGATCGGGGGCTCACCACTCGCCGTCGATGGACGCGAAGCCACGGCCGCCGGCTGAACCGCGGCCTCCGTGTCAGTGATGCCGAGTTGCGGCGGGCCGGGGGTGAACGACGGGTCGAGCGGACGCCCTGGATCGGGCAGGCTCATCGCGGCGTCCCTTCGCCGGCCATACCGGTCCTCGACGGCGCCGGCCCGGGTGGCTCAGCGCCGCTCGAATCGGGGAAGACGCCGACATGGTCGGACTCGAGCCGTAGCCTGACCCGGTCGGCCAGCTCGAGCGCTTCGATGTGCGCCCTTGGCAGCTGGAGTCGCCCGGCGCGGTCGAGCACGGCGAATTCCTCCGAGATGACACGGTGGTTGCCGTCATAGGAACGCTCGGTGCGCCGCACGATCACGCTGCTCGTCCGACCGTCGCGGATGGCGACCGTGCGCGCCACACGGTTCGTCACGAGCGGATCGTGCGTCACGACCACGATGGTCGTGCCCAGTTCGGTGTTGATGTGGCGCAGGACCTCGAAGACCTCGGCCGAGGTCGCGCTGTCGAGCTCGCCGGTCGGTTCGTCGGCGAGGACCACGGCTGGCTCATTGGCGAGCGCCACGGCGATGGCGACACGCTGCTGCTCGCCGCCCGAGAGCCGGTCCGGACGATGCTTCGCGCGGCCCGACAGGCCGACGAGATCGAGTAGCTCGAGCGCGCGCTTCTTCCGGCCCCTGCGCCCGTCAAGGATCATCGGCAGCTCGACGTTCTCGGCCGCGCTGAGGTACGGCAGCAGGTTGCGCGCCGTCTGCTGCCAGATCATGCCCACCACGCGCCGCCGGTAGCGCGTCCGCTCTCGTCGATCGAGCCGGGTCAGGTCCAGGTCGGCGACGATGGCGCGGCCGGCGGTCGGATAGTCGAGGCCGCCGAGGATGTTGAGCAGCGTCGACTTGCCGCTGCCCGATGCGCCGACCACGGCGATCATCTCGCCGGCGGCGACGAGCAGGTCCAGCCCCTGCAGCGCGACCGCTTCGAGGTCGGCGATCTTGAAGATGCGCACCAGGTTGTCGCAGACGATGAGCGCCCCTTCGCCGTACGCGGCCTTCGCCGCGCGCTGGGCTGCGCCGGTGATCTCCATCGTCTCTGCGCTCACCGTCGACTCCTCATTCAATGCCGCCGCGAACGGCCGTCGCCGCCACCGCGCCCCGCTGTGCGATCGCTCCGAGGGTCAGGCCGACGATGACGATCGCGGACATCGCGGCGAATAGAAGGACGAGAGGCACGACCTCGACAGCCACCGGCACCTCGGTCGAAGCACCGATGACGGAACCGAGACCAAGGCCCGGGCGCACGAAATCGAAGGTGCCGAAACCCAGGGCTGCGCCGACGACGAATGCGAGGATCACCATTGGCCCGTATTCCACGGCCACGAGGCCGACCGCCTGGCGTCCGCTCAAGCCGAGGATGCGCAGGTGGGCGATCTCGCTGCGCCGTTCCGCGCCGGCGAGGGCGACGGCCGCCGCGACCGCGAGCGCGGCATAGATGAGGGCGGCGATGGCGGCCGCCGCCACGCCGGCGGTGACCGCTCCGACGATGGGCGCGTCGACGACGACGCTCTCCTGCTCCAGGCGGCTCTCGACGACGACGGTCGGCGCGACCGCGGCAAGGCTGGCACGCAGCGACGCGGCGGCATCCGGCGCGGCACGCACGAACGCCACGTTCTGCCGCGGCAGCGCGTTCGGGTGAGCGGCCTCGAGCTGCTGGCGATCCACGATGACGAACGGTGCCGACTCCGAGATGCCCGCGAACGTCGGCCGGATGTCGACCGCGCGCAGCGTCCAGGCATAGCCGCCGACGCTCATCGTGAAGACGTCGCCGCTCTGGATGTCGTCGCCCGGGCCGCCTCGCGTCGACGAGACGATGGCCGGCAGCGGCTCGATCGCGGCGTTGAGCATCGCCGGCGCCACGTGCGGGTCAGCCGGCGTATCGCCCGTCACGGCTTCGTACGCGCCGAGGTCGACCGCGAGGAGCTGACGCTGGCCGCCCGTGCTGAGCGTGGCCGGCTCCTCGAGCGCAAGGGCGCCGGCGTCGACCCCTGGGATCGCCGCCGGATCGAAGTCCGCAGCCAATGGTCCGGTCGAGTCGGTCATCCGGAACGGCGCCCCGACCTGCTGCCAGGAGACCGCTTCCGCGGTCCGGTCGATCTGCGACAGCGTCGCCAGGGCGAACGCGCCGATGGTCGCCGTCGCCATCAGGATGAGCAGGACCGGCGCGATGCTCCCCTCCCGGCTCTGCCGGCGGACGGCGAGCGCCGGCACGAGATCGCGTCGCCGCGCCGCCAGGCGGGCCAACGCGCCGAGCACGAGCGGCACGACCCGGATGGCGATCAGCCCGGCCGCCAGGCCGACCAGCGCGGGGACGGTGGCGACGAGGGGATCGGCGCCGACGACGTCCGAGGCGCTGCTGGTGCCGACGATGCCGCGATCGCGAAGGATGACCGCGCCGGCGACGGCCGCGATCACCACCACTCCCTCCAGGATGAGCCGACGCGTGGTCGTGCCGCGCACGAAACGGATCTCTCGGCCCGGCTCGCGTGGCTGCCCGAACGCGGCCGGGCCGATGGCAGCGATGAGCAGCAGCGTCGTCACCACCGCGACCGCGACGCCGGCGAGAGCCGCTGGCAGCGGCGCGCCGGACGGCGTGAGCGCGACCGCCGCGAGCGCCCCGATGACGGTCGCCGGCACGATCAGCAGGCCACTCTCGACGAGCGCGGCCAGCAGCACCTGGGAACGCGAGGCGCCGCGGCCACGCGACATCTGCACGACCAGCCGGCGCCGCTTCGATGAGACGATGGCCGCCAGCCCAAGCGTCGCGATGGCGAGGCCGATGGTGCCGATGCCGGCCGCATCGATCACGGCACTGGCCGATGTCCAGCGCGCCTGGTGGGCCTGGAGCACCCGCAGCAGAGCACTTCGCAGGGCCGGCACGCCGCTCTGGTCGCTCGCCGCCGCCACGGCCGGGAAGACGCTCTGCATCCTGACCAGGCCGGTGATCAGGCCATCGATGGTGGCCGCTCCGATGGCCGAGGGGTCCACCGTGTAGCGCCAGGTGTAGCGCAGCGGCACGCGCTGCTGCTGGATGTTCGAGATCACGTAGCCGTAGGAATCGGACGAGAGCAGGACCGTCGTCTGGACGTAGACCGTGTTGCTGCCCTGCGCCAAGAGTGAGTAGGTCTCGACGTCCTGGCTGTCGATCCACGACGAGTCGGCCGCGCCGTCGACTTCGTAGAGTCCGACGATGGTCACGCCGAGGCCGAGGCTGTAGGTCTTGGCGAGCGGATCGAACGGGCTCGGTCGAAGGACGACGGTGCTGCCGACCGTGGCCTGCATCTGGGCGGCCGCGCTCGACGACATCACAGCTTCGAAGACGGGCAGCTGCCCGCCGGCGACCGCTTCGGGCCGCTGGTCGGGGATGGACGTGATCTGGCCCCGCGGCAGTCGGCCCTCGACCAGTCGGATGTGGTCCTCGAAGCCGGGCTGGACGCGCAGCGACATCAGGCCGACCGATCCGGTGCCCGACACGACCTGCCACGTCGGTGTCTCGGCGATGTCGGTGACCCCGGTCAGGATGGCATTCACCGTCGTCGGGAAGTCGACCGCCAGGTGGTTCGCCATCGCGGTGACGTCGCCCAGCGTATCGAGCGGCCGCGAGCCGAAGTGTTGGACCTGCGTCAGCTGGATGTCGCGGTCGTTCGACGGCGTCGCTTCGACCTCGGTCTGGATAGCGTCATCCGAGACCCGTTCGAGGACGCGCGGCGCGAGGGCAGCCAGGAACGCGGTCACGACGACCAGCACGACGAGGCCCAGTGCGGCGATCTTGTCGTCGCGCACCCGGCGCAGCCACACCCGGAGCCATGCCATGCCTATTCGTCCCTCGCCCGCAGGACGGCGGTGATGCTGCGCGCATCGACCTGTCGGCCGGCGAGGAAGACGACCACGACAGCCAGCCCCGCCGCGAAGACGTAGGTGAGCCCGATCGCGTCCCACGGCACGACGACGATCGGCGCGGGCACGACCGGGGCACCCGTGGCATCGAGCGTCGCGAACGGCAGCACGAGCCCGGCGAGGAGCAATCCGAGCCCGGAGCCCGCGGCCATGCCCGTCGCGAGGAGGAAGACGTTCTCGATGGTCAGCCCGGCGACCAGCTGGCGTCGCGAGAGACCGAGACCGCGCAGCAGGGCGAATTCACCGAGGCGTTCGCGCGTCGCGACCACGGCCCCGACGAGGAAGCCCACGATCGCGAAGGCGATCGCCGCCAGCGCCCCGAGACCGAGGCCGCCCACGACGCCGAGCGCCACCGGATCGCCTTCGAGCGAGTGTGTCAGCGTCGTGCGGACGATGGCCTGTTTGGCGGAGATCGGCGCCTGCAGGACCGCATCGCCAACGGACTGCGACCGGGCATCGTCCACCCTGAGCAGCCACTGGTCCGCGGCGTCCAACTCGTCACGCGCCTCGTAGCGGTCCATGGCAAGGGTCGGTCCATCGGCGATGAGGAACGGAGTGGCCGGACCGAGGGTCGGGAACGTCGGCGTCGTTGCGACGACCTTGACATGCAGATCGGCGAAGCGCGAGGTCGCCGACACGATGTCGCCGATCTGGGCCTTGGTCTCAGCCATGAAGGCGTCGCTCGCCACGACCCGGAGCGGGGCATCGGCATGGGCCGTGGTCAGCAGGAAGATGCCGGTCGGCGTGTCACTGAGGCCGACGCCCAGGACAGGCGCAGTGTCGGACCCGACGGTCAACTGGATGCCAGACACCCCGATCTGGAAGTTGTCGCCAAGGACCTTGGACCACGCCAGCCCGTCTGCCGACGCATCGAAGGAGGTCGGCGTCCAGTCGTCGCCGGAGGTGGAAAGGCTGCTGTCGATGCCCTGGATGTCGATGGTGCCCCAATCGCCCGAATCCTTGTCCGGCACGACGGTGATCTCGAGGCCGACCACCCAGAGCGGTGGGGCGGCGGTGAGTTCGACGCCATCGGTGGTCATCGTGAGCGGCACCTCGATGCGCTGCCCTGACGCGGTGATGGCCGCGGTCGCGTCGCCGGCGAACCGATGCAGGCGACCATCGGCATCCTGGACGACGATCGCGAGCCGGATGCCCGGGAAGTCGGGCGCGGTCGCGCCACCGATGAATTCCTGCTGGCCCTGGATCGCGGCGTCGATGCGCACGCTCAACCGCTTCGCGGCCCCCTCGATCGGAGTGGCCACGACCGGTGGCCGCCCGGCCACGAGCGCGTCGAGCCCGCTCGAGAGGCCCGTCGGGGAGGCGTCGACGGGGAGGTCCATGACCGGCGCCGCTTCGGTCGGATCGAACGCGACCAACTGGCCGTCGGTGAGGACGTGGGGCACCTCGAACGACTGCGTGGACACGGGCACGGCCGCCTGGACACCGTCGATGGCGCGCAGCGTCGGGCCGATCGCCCACGTCGGCAGGGTCGGATAGTCGGTCGCGACGACGCGGACGTCGGCGCCGGCCTGGTAAGCCGCTTGATCGGCCTGCGAGCGCGACCAGGTGGCGGCATAGACGGCCGCAAAGGTACCGAGCGCCGCTGCCAACATCAGCAGCAGCGCGGTCCGCGTATAGCGCAGCGGCCGCCGCGCGAGCTGTCGAGCCCCGAGTGGCGCCACGACGCCGCGACGCCGGTGGAGTGTCCGCTCGCCGATCTCCGCCAGGCGTGGCACGAACCGCGTCGCCAGCACCGCGCCGGCCGCCAGTCCGAACGCCGGCGCCGCCACGAGCAACGGGTCCAGACCGAGCGTGCCCTGCGCATCGCGGGTCAACGGCGCGCCGTAAAGTCGCAGCTGCCACAGGCCGATGCCGGCCAGGATGAGCAGCACGACGTCGATGCCGAGCCGCTGCGCGAACGTCTGCGAGAAGGGACGCCCGAGCGCGGCCCGGATGCGCGCCAGATCGGCGCTCGATCCCAGCGCCGGCAGCGAGAGCGCCACGGCGCACGCTGCGCCGGCCAGCACCGCCGCGATGACGGTCGAGTCGCCGATCGCGACGGTCGAGACGAGCCCCGTGTCGGCGAGCGGCCCGATGCCACCGAGCAGGCGCACCACCCCAAGGGCCAGGAACGGAGCGGCCGCGGCGGCCGGCACGGCCAGCAGCAGCGCCTCGCCGACCGCCAGCGCCGCGATGTGCCACGATGAGGCGCCGCGCGCCCGGAGCAGCCCGATCTCGGGTCGCCGCCGCTCGGCGAGCATGCCGCCAACGAGGAGCACGGCGTAACCCGCCAGGACGCCGAATTGGAGGGTCAGGATGATGACGCCGCTGCGGCTGACGAGGATGGACCGATCGAGATCGGCGAGGACCGACCCGAGTCCGGTCGAGACGGTCACGAACCGGTCCGGAGGCAGAATGCGCTTCACGGCACCAGGCAGGGCGGCGATGGCGTTTCGCAGCGGCGGCAGACGGTCGACCCGCAGCTGATCGACATCGGGGATGGCCCGCCAGAGCACATCGACGTCCTTGAATGCGGCCGAACCGAGGACGTCGGAGGGCGCGACCACGAATGGGCCGCGGACGGTCGTCGTCGGGTTGGTCACGATGCCGTCGAGTTCGAGGGGATCGCCCAGCCAGTACGGGTCGGCTCGATCGAGATGCCAGATGCCCGTCACGACCACGCTCGCCACCGCGACGGTCGGATCGGCCAACGGATCGGCGGCATCGGCCAGGTCGACGCGATCGCCGACGCCCAGGCCGAGCTCCTTGGCCGCGGCATCGGAGAGCGTCGCTTCGATCGGCGTCTGGCCTGCCGCGGCCCATCGCCCGCTGACGAGCGTGGCATGCTGCTCGACACCCTCGTCACCGGAGAGCATCGTCAGGTGCTTCGCGGCATCCGCTGACGCCGGCCCGACCGGCGTCAGCGAGCTCGACCGAACGGTCAGGTCGACCTCACCGCCGACCGCCCCGAAGACCGCCGCAAGGTCGGGCTTGATCAGCGCATCGAACGGCAGTACCTCGGCCGGTTTGGCTGACAGGCGGACCGAGACGGCCTGGTCGGCGGGCGCCGCAGCCTGGACCGCCTGGCGCAGCCCGCCGATCTCGACCGTATCCGTGTAAAGCGACCCAGCGGCGATGAGGGTCGTGGCGCTCGCAAGCAGCAGCCAGACGGCGACCATGAACGGCCGATCCGCCCAGGAGCGCCGGATCACGGCGCGCCACAGACCCATCGATCTCAGCAAACCGACTCCTCACGGCTCACGAAGCGCGACGGTAACCCACTCGGACGCTGGCCGGATGCCGCTGGTTCCATGATCGCCTGCGTCACCGGCGGCGCGTTCCGCCACGGCGCCGTCGCGGGCCGCATCGAAGGGTCGCGCCGGCGCGTGTGTCATGCTCTGCCCTCCGCCGCTCCGGCGGAGACCAACGCTGCAGCGAGGAATGACGACCGACAGTGCGAAAACGCAAGGTGACCTACCCAGTGGCCAAGACGGCCACCAAGTCCGCCGCGCGGACCGGGGCCGGCACGGAGCCGGCATTCGCTCGACCGAACCTGGTGGCCATCGACCTGCACGCAGGCGGAGGACGCGCCGGGCTCTCGGTCGGACAGAGAGTCACCATCATGGGGAGCGGGCTCTACTCGGGCGACGTGGTCACCATCGAGAGCCTCGTCGGTGGCGCGATCCCCGCTGCCGTCGTCCGCACCGCTGCCGGCCAATCGCGGCGCGTCCGGACCATCGATCTCGAGCCCGTGAGCGTGTCGTCCGTTTCGGCCGCCAAGGCAACCGACGACGTCGATCAGGCGGGAGCTGGCGGCGCCGGCGGCTGAGTCAGGTCAAGGCGACGCAGCTCGGGCACGAAGAAGGCGACCGTCGCCACCACGAGCAGCGTGACGAAGCCGCCGATGGCGACACTCGGCACCACACCCAGCAGCCGCGCGGCCACGCCGCTCTCGAAGGCACCGATCTCGTTCGACGCGCCGATGAAGACCCAGTTGACGCTGGCGATCCGAGCGCGCATCGCTTCGGGTGATGAGACGCGAACGATGACGCTGCGCACGATCATGCTCACGCCATCGGTCACGCCGCTGATGAAGAGCGCCGCCATCGACAACACGAAGTCACCCGACCACGCGAAGACGATGATGCTCAGCCCGAAGCCCGCCACGCACGCCAGGAAGATCGGGCCGGCCCGTCGGGTCGGCGGTCGCCGCGTCGCGATGAGCATCACGAGCAACGCGCCGATGGACGGTGCCGTTCGCAGCAATCCCAGCCCGATGGAGCCCCAGCCGTTGGCGGTCACGAAGATGGGCAGCATCGCCATGGCGCCACCGAACAGCACTGCGAACAGGTCGAGCGCCATGGAGCCAAGCAGGATCTTGGTCCGAGCGACGAAGCGCACGCCGCTGAACAGGCTCGAGCGGAGGTCCTCTCCGGGTTCCGGCCTGGGCATCGCCTTGCGGCTGATGAGGGCCATGCAACCGGTCGAGATGGCGAACAGTCCGGCCAGTGCCAGGTACGTCGGCACGGCGCCGATGACGCCGTAGAGGATGCCGCCCATCGCCGGACCGGCGATGGCCCCGAGCTGCGACGTGCTACTTGCCCACGACGTGCCCCGGGTGATCTGCTCGATCGGGATGACCTGCGCTTCGAACGCCGACGTGGCCGGGCGCTGGAACCCACCGGCGACGCCGGTGACGAAGATGATGGCGAAGATCCCCAGCGCGCCGAAACGGGGCGCGTCGATCGAGTCGATGGCCAGCAGCAGGGCGCTGGCGGCCATCACGGCGCTCGAGATGAGCACGATGGCCCGCCGATCGCGGCGGTCCGCGAGGTGACCACCAAAGAGCGCCAGGGAGATCGCAGGAGCAGCCTCGACCAGGCCAAGCCAGCCGAGTGCAAGCGGGTCGAACGTGAGCAGGTAGACCTGATACGCGACGATGGTCGCCATCGCGCTCGACGCCAGAGAACTCGTCAGGCGTGCGCCGAGCAGTGCCCGGAACTCGGGGAGTGCCATCACCCCCTGATCAGAGGCTCTCCCCGTCACTCCCCGGTTCGCATCCGCTCCTCGAGGGAGCGGGTGATTCGCAGCAGCGTTGCCTGATCAGCGTCGCTCAGCGCCGCGAACAGCTGCGAGACACCGGCGCGATAGGTCTGGAACAGCTCGCCCGCACTGGCGCCCTGTTCGGTCAACTCGACCATCGTCACTCGCCGATCGGTGGGATGAGCGCGGCGCCGGACGAGGCCTTCGCCCTCGAGGCCATCCACCAGCGCGGTGACGTTGCGCGGCGTCACGTCCAGCCCGTCCGCCAGATCGGCCATCTTCTGGGCACCCTCGCAGTGCAGCTCGTACAGCAGCCGCAGCCGCGGATAGCTCGGGCCATGACCGAGGGCGTGGGTCTGCGACCAGCGCCGGAACGTCTCGACGAACGAACCGACGCTCTCGGCGACCTCCTCGGGCAGGCCGGTGCACGGGATCGCGCCCGGCGTGGCATCGATCGCCGGACTCCCTTGGTCAGAACCCGATGATGTAGTCATACATAGTCCACTGTGTTACGGTGTCCCCGTTCATCGTACCAGACGGCTTCTCGCCGGCGCCCCCCAGGAGACCCGCTCCATGCGCGCTTATGCCATCGACTCCTTCGGCCAGCCAAGCTCCATCCATGAACTGCCGACTCCCGTGCCCGCCCCCGGCGAGGTCCTCATCCGCGTCACCGCGGCCGGCGTGAACGGTTTCGATGCGTTCGTGGTCAGCGGTATGGCCAAGGACTTCATGGAGCACCGCTTCCCGCTCATCCCGGGGATCGATTTCTCGGGGGTGGTGGCCGCACTCGGCGCCGACGTCGACGGTTTCGCGGTCGGGGACGAGATCTTCGGGGTCGTGGAGCGGCCGTATCAGGGCGCCGGTTCGATGGCCGAGTCGGTGGCGGTGCTGGCGGCGAGCATCTCGGCGAGGCCGACCACTATCGACCTGGTCCACGCGGCCGGCCTGCCGACGACCGGTCTCACGGCCATCAGTGCGTTCGAGGCGATCAAGCCCGAGTCGGGCCAGGTGATCGTCGTTCTCGGCGCGACCGGCGGCGTGGGAACGTACGCCGTCCAGCTGCTGGCGGCAGCTGGTGCTCGCGTCATCGCGGTCACGCGCGCGGTGAACGCCGACTACGCGCGCGAGTTGGGGGCGGCCGAGAGCGTCGACTACACCGCCGGCGATGTGGTCGATCTCATCCGCGCGAGTCATCCGGATGGCATCGACGCTGTCATCGACTTCGTCGGCGATGCCGGCACGGTCACGCGCTTGGCAGATCTCGTCCATCGCGAGGGACGCGTCGCATCGAGCGGGGGCGGTCTCGAGGAAGAGGCACTCGAGGCTCGTGGCCTCCAGGCCACGCGGGCCAACCGCGTGCCCGTGACCCGCCTCCCGGCGCTCGCCCGACTCGTCGACTCGGGTCGGCTGCGCGTCGCCACGACGCAGGTCTTCCCGCTCGATCGTGCCGGCGAGGCGCTCGAGCTGATGGCCAGCCGTCACGTCCGCGGCAAACTCGTCGTCTCGCTCGACTGATCGAGGGCGGGCGCCTCGGCGGCCGTCGCCTTCACGCTCGGGCGGCGGTCTGTGAGCAGCTGCGCGACGCGCTGCGCGATGGACGCTCGGCGACCGTTCGGGAAGATCAGCACCAGCGCCCCAAGAGGACGTGGTCGCTCATGAGTGGCGCCGATGATAGGTCGCGGGGCCGCTCTCAGATTGGTCTCAGCGAGGCGGGCTACACCTTTGCGACACCACTACGCCCATCCGCATGAACGGGAGAACGCATGGATCCGAACGAGCAGCAACCGATCTGGCCGCCCGACATCGACATCGAGCCACTGACCGAGACCGACGAACCCCCGCCGACCCAGCACGTGCGCGCGGCTCGCGTCGGGCGGGTCGCGCTCATGACGGCCGCCACCAGCGTGTCATGAGTCGCGACATGGGTGACACCTGAGTCGGGACATCGGCGACACCGATGGACCGGCCGCAACTCACTCCGTCGCTCGGGACCCCGGCCATCGGCCGGGGTC
>PNAP01000057.1 GCA_003169735.1 Chloroflexota bacterium
GTGCCCGTGCCCGCCTTGGTCAGGCCGAGCGTGCCAGTGCCCGAGGCGAGGAGCCCGGAGAAGACGGTGCTGGTGTTGTTGCCACCACCGGTCAGCACGGCCGCGGTGGCGGCGCCGTCGGTGACCGTACCGGCGCCGGCCAGCGAGCCGAGCGTCTCGGCGAAGCCATTCAGGTCGAACGTCGCGCCGGCGGCCACGGTCAGCGCACTTCCGGCGTTGATGGCGTTGGCGATGCCGAGCTTGAGCGTGCCCGCACTGACCGTCGTGGCGCCGGTGTAGGTCTGGACGAAGCTGAGCGTGAGGGTGCCCGACGCGGTCTGGCTGAGACCGCCCGTGCCGGCGATGGCGGCACCGCTCTTGATGGTGTTGCCGGCACCGTCGATGGTGAGCGTGAAGCCGGCCGTGGCGATGGCGCCCGAGAGGGTGAGCGTGCCCGCGCTCGAGCCGATGGTGCTGGCTGAGCCGAGGGTGATGGCCCCCGACCAGGTGTTGGCGTTGGCCAGGTTGCGCAGCGCCCCGGTGGTGGCCGTGCCCGCGCCGTTGAGGGTGATCAGCTCGGTGAAGGCGAGGCCCGAACCGTCGATGTCGAGCTCGGCGCCAGCCGCCACCGTGGTCGCCCCGGCGACCGTGCCGAGAGCGGTGCCGTTGCGGGCATCGATGGCCCCGGCGCTCACCGTGGTCGTTCCCAAATAGGTGTTGGCGGCGCTCAGGATGAGCGTGCCTGAGCCGCTCTTGGTCAAGCCGCCGGCGCCGCTGATCACCCCGCCAAGAGTCAGCGTCGCGCCGGCATCGGTGACCGTGACCGTGTTCGTCGCAGCGAAGGCCAGGGCGAGGTTGATGGTGTTCGTGGCCCCGGTCCCGCTCTCGGCCAGGCCCCCGGTGGCGAGACCGAGGGCGGTGCCGCCGAGCGTGTAGCCGCTGCCGGAGATGGTGATCGAATTGAAGCTCGTCCCGGCCGTGAAGTTGTTGGTGTTGCTCAGCCTCGCCGCGCCGCTCGGGAAGATCAGATCGTCGCCGGCCACCGGCGCTGTTCCGCCCCAGTTCGCTGGCGTGCTCCAGTTGTTGTCGACGCCGCTGCCACCCGTCCACGTCCGGCCGACGGCCGCGATGTACGGGCCGACGAACGGGCCGCCCGCGGCCGACCCCGCCACACCGGCTGGTTCGATCGCCGACTCGCCGCGGTCCAAGGCAGCGCGCCCAAGGTCGAGCCGGCCGTTCCCGGTCTGGTCGCAGGTGCCGGCGGCGGCAGCGGTACGCCCGAGCCGATCGACGATGATCCCGTTCGTGGCGCTCGGGTCGGCCGCCCGCAGGAACGCCGCCGCGCCTGCCACTTCGGCGGCTGCCGCCGACGTGCCACTGACCACCTGGTAGCCACCACCGGTGCTCGTCGTCAGGATGTCAACGCCCGGTGCCGCCATGAACGTATCCGCGCCGTGGTTGCTCTCGAACGCGAGCGTGTCGGAGCGATCCGTGCTCGCGACGCCGATGACGCCGCGATCGCCGGCCGGGTAGGTCGGCGCGTCGGATGAATCGTTGCCGGTGGCGGCCACGACGACCACGTCGCGGGCCCAGGCATAGTCGATGGCCGCCTGCAGGGCGGGCGAGTAGCTCGGGCTGCTGAACGCCAGGAGCGCGACGTCGGCGCCAGCATCCGCGGCGTAGACGAGCCCGGCCACGATGTCGCTGTCACTGCCCTCCCCGCGCGCATCGAGGACGGTGACCGGCAGGATCCTCGTGCCCGTATCGGCGATGCCGGCGATGCCGATGGCGTTGTCCGTATCGGCGGCGACGATTCCGGCCATCCACGTCCCGTGCCCATTGGCGTCCTCGTTCGCCGCGCTGCCGTCCACGAACGACGCGCCGGGCAATACGACACCGGCAAGATCGGGGTGCGTCGCATCGACGCCGGTGTCGAGGATGGCCACGATGGTCTGGCCTGTCGGCGCAACCTGCCCGCGGACCGCGTCCCAGCCGATCCGCGGCAGCGACCATTGCTCGGCATACCGCGGGTCGGTGGGATCGGGCGCTGCTTCGGCGGCTCGTTCCGTGTCCAGCTCGACGCGGGCCACGGCCGGGTCCAGTGCCAGCCGCAGCGCGTCATCCGAGGCTTCAGCCGTCGGGAACATCACCACCGCCATGTCGAGCTGGGGGATCTCCGACGCGAGCTGAGCCCCGACCGCGTCGAGCGCTCGGGCTCGATCATCGGGCACCGCCGAGGCGCGGAACGTCACGATGTAGGACACCCCAACGNNGGCGTCGGCGACGGCGTCGGCGTCGGTATCGGTGTCGGCGAGGGACCATCGCTCGCGTCCGGCGACGGCGTCGGCGGGTCAGCTTCGGTCGGCGCGGGTGATGTGCTCGGCGCCGGACCGTCCGAGGGAGATACGGACGCGGTCGGCTCGGGCGATGGTGGTGGCCACTCCGGCGGATCGGTCGGGTCGAGCGCATCCGATGTCGGCGAGGGCGCTGCTGTCGGCGTCGGCGTCGGCGTCAGCGTCGGCGGGTCGCTCGGCGCCGCGGTCGCCCGCGGCGGATCGGTCGGGGCCGGCGGCGCCGTGGGTGTCGGCGAAGGCATCGGCGTTGGCGACGGCATCGGCGACGGAAGAACGGTCGGCTCGGCCGACGGGTCAGCGAGTGGCTGAGGCGTCGACTCGGCCGCCAGCTGGTGACTCGGCCGCGCATCGATGGACGGCGGCGGGACGATCGCTGATACCGGCACGTGGACACCGAGCATCACCAACAGGGCGACGGCCAGGGCCCGGGATCCGGTGTGGGTGACGAACGCGCGCGGGGCCGACCTGGAGCGGCGCATCACAGCCCAGATGAGTCGGACGACATGGTCCGATTCCAGCGCATCAGGGCGTCGCGCGCTCTGCCCCGACTGGGGTAAGCGCCGGTGCCGTTGGTCCCAGTGACGGGTGCTCTGGTGAGGTCGTGTGCGGTCTAGTGCGGTAGAGGTGCCTCGGCTCGGGCCGCCGCCGGCAACGCCGGCAACGCCGGGTACGCCGGCTGGGAACGCTGTCGTTCGACGCCAGGTTGATAGGCGATGGCCGGCCGCCCGGGTTCGCTCTCGGGCTCGTCCGCCTCGGGCGGCCCACCGGCGACGTTGTGCGCGTCGGTGGCGGCCGGCGCGTTCTGCATCATCAGTTGCCCTGCTTCGAGACCCGCCAGGTCGATACCGCGCAGCTCGACGGTGGGTCCTGGTCGCCCGAGCAGGTAGCCCTGACCGGCGCTGACGCCCAACTCGCGGACGACGCGGAGTTGTTCGCTCGTCTCGATACCCTCAGCCACCACGAATGCGCCCCAGCGGCCGGCGAGATCGCGCAACGACCGCAGGATGGCGCGTGACGAAGCCCGCTGCACGCCCTCCTGGACGAGCGACAGGTCGATCTTGACGATGTCGAAACGGACCTGCGAGAGGAGGCGGAGACCGGCGTTGCCGGCACCGACGTCATCAGCCGCGATGCGGATGCCCGCCTGCTGGAGCTGGATGAGGTTGTCGCGCAGCCGGGTCATGTCCTGCACCGGCTCGCGCTCGGTCAGCTCGATGATCACGCGCCGCGGATCGATGCCGTGATAGGCGAGCAAGGCGAGGATCGATGGTGCGCTGAAGTCGTGCGTCTCGATGGTGCGCGGCGAGAGGTTCATGCTCAGCACCTGGTCGACGGCGATGGCACGAGCCGCGGTGGCCACCACGTCGAAGCAGGCTGCGTCGAGCTCGACCGTGCGCCCGCTCGCCTCGGCGGCCGTGAACAGGGAGCCGGCGTCAGCGAACGGCGCAGCTTCCGTGGGTCGGATGAGGCCCTCGAAGCCGAGCACGCGCCCGGAACGCAGGTCGATGATGGGCTGGAAGACGGCGCGCAGCTGACGCTCGGCGGCGACCCGGGCGATGGCGCCGGCCGTCTCGGCGGTCGCCGCCTGGTCGGTCTGGCGATCGCGCTGCGGGTCGAACACGTCGACCGAGCAGCGGCCGTGGCGCTTGCACCAATAAAGCGCCGCGTCGGCCTGCGCGTACAACTGTGTCCGCGAGGTGGCCAGTTCGGGGCAGCTCGACACGCCGCCCGAGAACGGGACGGGCGGCTCGCCGCCGGCCGGATGGAGTGCGCGCTCCAGGAGGCGCCGCGCGACGCCCATCGCGCCCTGGCCGTCGGTGTGTGGCATCAGGATGGCGAACTCATCGCCACCGATGCGGAACGCCCGGTCGGAGTAACGCAGGACGTCGCCGATCAAGCGGCCCATATGGCGCAGCAGGTCATCGCCTGCCGCATGCCCGGCCGAATCGTTGGCCAGCTTGAGATCATCGAGGTCGATGACGAGGAGGGAAAGCGGCACGCGATAGCGGCGGTACCACTCGACCTGGCGGTCGAGTTCCTCCTGGAATGCCCGGTGATTGCCGAGGCCGGTGAGTGCGTCGCGCAACGAATCCTCACGGGCGGCCTCGTACATCTCGCGCAGCCGCGAGCGGGATGACTCGAGCTCCTCCGCGGGCCGCAGGACCTGGCGTGACATCCACAGGGCGAGCGCCACGACGAGCAGGGCCAGGCCGACGAGCAGCGATACGAGCGGCACCGGGAACGCGCCCGTGCTGCCGGTATCGACGACGACGGCCGAGATCGAGCGGCCCTGCCCGATGGCGATGGGGGTCATCCCGATGGCCCAGCCCGAGGGTGTCGCTCCATCACTGCCGAGGACGCGTGCCGAGACGCCTGCCGAGAGATCGGCCGGTGAGACGTCGGCGTTCGGGTGCGTCGCGCCATCGGCGAGGACCGTGCCGCTCGTCGAATCGGCCAACACGAGCCGGGCCTGGTCCATGCCGAAGGTGGCCCCTTCGTCGACGAGCACCCTGGTCAATGAGATGAAGACGGCGGCGACGCCGGGCGAAGGCGCACCGGCCGTGCCGCTGAGCGGCTCGAGGATGGTCAGCCAGCGGTCGCCATCAGGCCCGAGCCACGGAGCGGAGAACTCAGACGTCCCCTGCTGGAGAGCCAGGGCGTCGGTGACCTCAGCCCCGAGCGCCGGCTCCGCGGCAGGATCGACGGCGGCCCCTCCCGCCGGGCCGACACCAACGATGGTTACCGCGTTGCGATCGAGGACGGCCACCCCGCGTACCTCATCATCCGCGACCGCCATCGAAATGCCGAAGCGCGCTCGAGCGGCAGCGAGTTCCGTTTCGGTCGGCGCGGTGGTCGCGGCGGCGCTGACCGCCGGGTCAGCTGCCAGGACCAGGAGCATCCCCTCGGAGTGTTGGAGCCCGGCACGGACGGCCTCTGCGAGCGTCCCGCTCTGCGCCTGGACGCGGACGCGGACGTCGAGGCCGGCGCTGCCGATGACCGCGAAGACAAAGGCCAGCGAGATGGCCACCGGGACGATGGCCATGGTCAGCAGGGCGAGGCGCAGCCGAAGGCGGACGAGCGCGAGCCCACTCGAGCGCTTGGGCGCTCCAGTGTGTTTCGATCTCCGTGGTCTTGGGAACTTCGGCAAGCGGCGGCCTCCCTGCGGTGGGGACCACAGGTATGGCAGGGCGCTCGATCACCGGGTACTGGCACGAACGTCGCCGCGGTGCGGGACTTTGGTCCGGCCGAGCGGTCGGCGGACGGGTGGTGCGCGCGTAACGAGGCCCGAAGGTACCTGCCGACGCGACGCCGAACGGCCTACTGACTCGTGAGCACGGATGTCGTCTCATTGCGACATGGGACTCCCCCGCCTCCACGGTTCCGCGCGCTCGGCGCTCGTGCGCGTGCGACGGGGTCGGTCGCGGGGTCAATCGCTCGTCGAGTTCGCGCTCATCATGCCCATCTTCTTCATCCTGCTGATGGGCCTCATCGAGTTCGCGCTGGCCTTCAACGCCACCCTTTCGATCAACACAGCGAGTCAGGACGGCGCCCTGGTCGCCTCCGAGGCGGGCAACGAATCCGACGCCGACTGCCTGGTCCTGCACGAGATCGAAGGCGACGTTGGGCCGCCGGCGGACAGGAACGCCATCACCGAGGTCCAGGTCCAGTGGACCAGCGCGTCGGGCACGACGATCCTCGGCGCGGACCGCTTCACGCGGGGCGGCAGCATCAGCTGCACGCCGCTGGTCGGCGCGGCCTTCACCGTCCCGTACACGCAGGTCCAGTCTACCTACCTGCCGAGCCAGCGCTGCAGCGCCATCGCCGGTTGTTCGAACCTGACGCCGACCCATCCGGGCGTCGACACGATCGCCGTTCAGGTCAAATACCAGTACTCGTGGCACACGCCACTTGGCTCGCTCATGACGGCGTTCCTGCACAGCCCGGCCCAGTCGGCCGGCTATAACTTCTCGAAACGCAACATCTTCCGCCTCGAGCCAAGCACATGAGCCTCGTTCGCCGATCTCAGCTACGGCTGTCCGATCGAGAGCGAGAGCGCGGCCAGGGCCTGGTCGAGTTCACCCTGATCGTGCCGCTCTTCCTGATGTTCCTCCTCATCGCGCTCGAGTTCGGTCTGGCCTTCAATCACAAGCTGACCATCGGCCTGGCGAGTCGCGAGGGCGCTCGTGTCGCGTCGGCGCTTGCCAACGGGGGCGCGATCAACTGCGCCAGCGGCAACGACCCGCTCAGCATCGACGCCCAGACCGTCGCCGCAGTCCAGAGCATCCTCAAGTCGCCGGGTTCGGACGTGGTCATGGCCAACGTCTCGCAGATCCGCATCTACAAGGCGACCAGCACCGGCGACCAGTCGGGCTCTTCGGTCGATGTCTGGTCGTACGCCCCGGGTGCCGGGCCGAACATGGGCACGAGCGGGTCGCCCGACTATCTCGACTTCAGCCAGACATCGGTCGGGTGGCCGGTCTGTTCGCGCAATAACGCCAGCAACCCCGATTCGGTGGGCGTGCAGGTCGTCTACACGTACCACCTCCAGACGGCGCTGGGCGGCATCGTGAAGTTCATGTTCCCGAGCAATCAGCAGAGCGCCACGATCGCCATGACCGACCAGACGGTGATGTCCCTCAACCCGACCAAGTAGAGGTTCCGGCATGTTCTTCGCTGCCATCCGACGTCAGGGCCAACTGCCGCAGCCAGCCGCCGCGCGGCGCCAGCGCGGACAGGCACTGCCGCTGTTCGTGCTGAGCCTGGTGGTCATCATCGGAGCGGTCGCCATCGTGACCGATATCTCCTGGTTCTGGGTCTCGCAGCAGCGCATGCAGCGCGCCGCCGATGCCGCCGCACTGGCCGGCGCGATCTACCTGCCGGGAGACACGGCGACGGCATACAGCACGGCGCTCGCCGAGGCCACCAAGAATGGCTACACGACGGGCGTGAGTGGAGTGACCGTCTCGCCGATCCAGGACTCGTCCAACCGCCGGCGACTCGATGTCACGATCACCGGGCCCGTGAACTGGACGTTCGCGCGCGTCTTCAACGCCGCGCAACCGGGCCAGTGGAACAGCGCCAACGTCACGGTCCGCTCGAAGGCGGAGTACGTCCTGCCCGTGCCGATGGGCAGCCCGCAGAACTACTTCGGCGTGGGCGACTTCCTGAAGACGACCATCACATCCAACAACGTGGATGCGGACACCGGCTACGACAACGCCACCAGCGAGCCCTCGAGCACGAACTGGTCGACCGCCACCAGCGCCTACACGTGGAATAACGCCACGTACGCCACGACGTCGACGGCGAGCGCCCAGCTGCAGCTCAGCCTGTTCGGGCTGGCCGCCGAGATCCCCGCCGGCGCCATCATCGACGGCCTGAGCGTGCAGGTCGGCGGCAAGGTCTCGACGGCGGCCGCCAGCTGCAAGTTCGGCGTCGATCTCAGCTGGAACAACGGCACCAACTGGTCGACCCAAGTCTCGAGCGCGAACCTCAGCACGACCAATACCGTTCTTGCCGCGCTCGGCAGCACGACCGTCACCACGGCATGGGGCGCCCATTCCTGGGTCATCGGCGACTTCTCTGATGCCAACTTCCGCGCTCGGGTCACCTATCAGCTGGGCGCCAGTTGCGGGACGGCCAACCTGGACGGCATCCAGGTGAGGGTCGACTACCACACCGTCAATGTCACCACGAACACCGCCACACAGACCATCCAGGCCCCCGATGGGACGACCCTCGCCAGCCAGGGTTTCTGGGGCGCCATCATCACCGAGGGCGGCAGTCGAGAGAACGGCGATGAGTTCAGCCCCGCCAACGACAACCTGCACGGCACCGCGAACGCCGAATACGACGGTACGGGCTACGACTATGTCGTCCAGACGAGCGGAGCCAACGGCAAGGTCGAGATCTTCGATCCCGAATTCTGCGAGACCGGACCGAACGGCGCCAGCGGCCTGATGGGCGCCGGCGACCACTGGATCTCGGGATCCCCGAATGCCGTGACCACCGTCTACAGCCTGTGGAATGAGAACGGGACCCCCTACTCCACCAACGACGACACCCTCATCACGACATCGGGCAACACGTTCGCGAATGAGATCCAGGCCGACTACAGCGGCACGATGGGCACGCCCGCTAACTCGGGTCTGACCAATTGCGCCAACGACACGTATCACAACGCGTGGTGGACGCTGGCATCGAACCTGGCCGCGGGTCGCTACCGGATGAACGTGACCACGAGCGTCGCCGGCAACACCTCGACCAATGCCGAAAACATGTGGTCGGGTTGGGTGACCTCGAGCGGCGCGACGCCGCAGATCTACGGCGAGGCGCGCATGGTCGCCTACAACAACCTCGTGTCCGGGACGCAGCTGTTCTACCTCGCCCAGATCGACAAGACCGCGGCCGGCAAGACCATGGAGATCTCGCTCTTCGACCCGGGCGACGTGAGTGGGAACGCCTCGTTGCGCATCAAGTCACCGGACGGCAACGCCTACAACTACGCCAACTTCACCTGGACCGCCGACAACGGCCTGTCCTCGGGTGGTTCGTCGGTCAGCACGATCACGACCGCGACCTCGGGTGGAAGCCTGTTCAACGACTCGGTCATCACCATCGACGTGACGCTGCCGAGTACCTATGGCTCGGTCGGCCTCACGCCGGCCGGCGAGTCACAGGCCGGCTGGTGGAAGATCGAGTACAACGTCAGCGGCGGCAACGACACCACGACCTGGCAGGTCGCCATCCGCGGCAATCCGGTCCACCTGGTCCAGTAGCCGGAGATCTAGCGGCGACGGACCTCGAACGCTGAGAGCGAGATCCTGACCGGTCCGTTGGCAACGTTCGAGCTGACATCGGTCCACAGGCCGGCCGACCCGGCACCGGCGAGTGCGGCCGTCGAATCATCGGCGGAGAGTTGCCACGTGCTCGGCTCGGACGCCGCGCCGCTCCAGACCCGGAACTGGAGGTGCGTGCCGACAAGCTCGAAGCGGAACCCGATGCCAGCCGCTCCCGCCGCGCTCAGGCCGGCCACGGCGACGCTCGCCGTGATGTTCGATACCGCACCATTGACGACTCGTTGGAGCTGGACCGCGACGGCACCGCCGGGTGCCAGGCGAATGGCGGCGCGATAAGACGTCGTGCCGTGCGCCCTCGCCACCACGTCAGCGAATGCCTTGCCCTTGGTCGGCAGACGATCGAACGCGACCTGGCCCGAGACGCTCACGTCCGCGAAGGTGACCGGCAGGCGCGCCTCGCGTGACCGGCCGGCGGCCGTCGAGATCCGCGCCGACCCGGCCGAGACCGAGAAGTTGCCGGCCGCGCCGGTGGTCGCCCAGGCGCCACCGAGGTCCGCCGTGCCCCAGCCGTGGGTGACGGTCCGCCCGAAATCGTCCGCGGCGATGACGTCGCTGACCCGAACGTCGAGGTCGGCCAGCGAGACGGTGACCGGCCCGTTGGTCACCGCGGAACCGGTGTAGACGCGCAGCCCGACCCCGCCGGGGCCGGCCAGGCCGGCCGTCGCGTCATCGGCACTCGCCTGCCAGGTCGTTGGCTCGGGGTCGGCGGCGGCCCAGACTCGGAACCGGAGGTGGGTCGCGACGACCTCGAAGCGGAACGCCATGGGCGTCGCGCCGGTCGCCACCAGCCCCGGCACGGCCACCTCGGCGGCGACCGCCGACTCGACGCCGGCGACCGACTTACGGAGCTGGACGAAGACCGCGCCCGTGGCATCGACGCGGACGGTGGCGCGATACGCGCTCGTGCCATTCGCGCGGGCGATGACGTAGGCGAAGGCGTTGCCGCCCGTCGGCATGTGGTCGAAGGAGATGGTCCCGCTGAGGCTCACGTCGGCGGCGTTCACGGCGAGCTGCGCCTCGCGCGTCTGGCCGGCTGCGGCGGAGATGCTGCCGAGACCGTCCGCCACCGAGAAGTCGGCCAGGCTGCCCGTGTAGCTGTACGCGCCGCCGAGATCGGCCGTGCCCCAGCCGCCGCTCACCGTCCTGTCGAAGGCGTCAGTCGCGATGGGGTCGCCGGGCAGGGGCGTGGTGCCACCCGCCGAGACCGCCACGTTGGTGGAGAGCCCGGATGTCGAGCCGTCGGCACGTGTCTGGAGCGCGGTCACGATGTCGCCGACGACGAGGCCGGACGCGGGGAAGCTCCAGGTCCCGTCGGCGGCCACCGTCGTATCGCCAAGGTAGGCCGACGGCAGGCCCGACCGACCGGCGGGACGCGACGCTCGATAGACCTCGACGGTGGCGTTCTTGATGCCGGTTCCGGTGACAGCAGTTGGTGTCGAGGCGGCGATGACCGGAGGCGCGAGCAGATCGTTCGAGCCCTCGGCGGGGTTGGTCTGGGACGGCTGGAGGTAGATCGCCGGCCCCTTCGTGTCGGACACGATGTTCTGGCTGATGGTGATGTTGTACGCAGGCGAGATGGCGCCGCCGCCGTTGTTGGTCGTCAGCAGCCCGACGCCGCCGGCCTTGGCATTGCGGATGGTGTTGCCGACGACGGTGTCGAAGCGGGTGGACCAGCGCAACTTGACGCCCCAGCCAGACATCGGCGCCGCTTGTCCGAGCGGCGACTGGCCGATGAAGTTGCCGCGGATGATGTTGCCCTGGGCGTCCGGCGCCATGATCTGGATGCCGTCGTAGACGGACGCGATGTAGTTACCTTCCATGACGTTGTCGTAGACGCCGTCGTAGATGTTGATGGCCTCGTCGTTATCGGTGGTCGAGAAGTCGAGGCCGGACCGGAAGGCCGGGTCGTAGCTGCCGTCCTCGCGGAAGCCGAGCCAGTTGTCGATGGCCTGGTTGTCGTCGATCTGCCACTCGACCGAGTTGTCCTGGCGCGGCTTCTTGGCCGGGTTCCAGCCGTGCGAGTACTTGAGGGCGGCCAGCGTGGTCGGCCCGACGACGTTGCCCTCGTTCGCCCCGGCGCCTCCGACGAGCTCATTCTTGGTCCCGAAGTGATGCGAAAGGGCCGCTCCGCAGGTCGCCGCTTTCCCGTCGGGGGCGATGCAGAAGATGTCGTTCTGGATGGTGTTGAAGGCCACGCCCGGCCCGTAACTGTCGACCGCTGACGACCAGTTGCCATCGACCACGCGGTCGGCGGCAGCCGGCGTGCCGACCGTGTCGTGGTTGGCGCCGGTATTGAACAGGACGCCGTACTCGCCGAGCTTGCTCAGCGAGCCGTCCGAGGCGAAGCCGAGCCAATCGCCGATGACGCTATCGTCGTGGGCGTCCGCGCCATCCATGGTCACGCCGCGCCAGACGTTGTCGATGTCGAGGCCGCGGATGGTGTTGCCGGGGCTCGTCATCCGAAAGGCCGTCTCCCTCGCTGCGGGACCGTCGCCGCGCACCTCCACGCCGGGGATGGCGTTCGAGCCGATGGTCAGGGTGTTGACGGAGCTGCCCGGCTGCGTGTAGCCGTCGATCAGCACGCCGCCGCTGAGCGACGTGATGATGGGAAGCGCGCTGCCGAGCTGGATGGTCACCGGGGCCGTGCCCGGCAGGTCGAACGCGACCGTGTCGAAGCCCGGGTGGTAATCCGCCTCGGTCATCGCTGCGCGAAGCGTGCAGTGGCCGCCGGAGTCGGCGCAGATGCCGTCGCCGGGGCTTGCGTCCGGCGTGTCGAGCGTGCTCGTGACGGTGTAGGTCTGCGGAACGGCGGCCACCGTCTGGGTGGCACTCACCGAGGTGCCGCCGGCGGCCGGTTGCCCCTGGGCGGCGAGAACGGCCTGGACGTCGACGATGTCGACGCAGCCATCGCCGTTGGCGTCGGCGCCAAGCCCGACCGCACAGGTCGTGCCGAGCGCTCGATCCCGCTCCCAGTCGGCCCGGACGGTGTCGAGGTCGCGCTTGTCGATGCGATCGCCTGCGTCGAGTGCGCGGAGCGGGCCGGCGGCCGCGCTCGGCATCGGACGGGTGTTGGCCGCCGGCGCAGTGATGAGGTTCGAGCCGCCGACCGCGCCGACCGTCGCCAGGAACTGGCCGCCGCTGAGCGCCAGACGGTGGCCGAGTGGGTCGGCGATCGCATCGATCAGGACGCGCACCTGGATCCGGCCGCCGACGTCGGGGATGACCACGAGCCGGAGGACCGTGGCGCGGGCGACGGGGTGCAGCCCGTAGGCACCGAACGCAGCACCGCCCGGGATCGTCACCGGCATCAGCGCCGTCCCTGTGCCCAACGGCGCGACGCCGAGCAGCTCGACAGCCGAGTCGTCGAACAGGACGCGACCGTCGACCGCCGCGACCGTGGCGGGCAGGGTGACCCTGATCACGAACGGCTCGCCGGGCGTGGCGTGTGCCGGCCAATTGGCGATGACCGACGGCGACGTAGCGGCAACGCTGCCCACGGGCGCGACCGATCCGACGGCGCCGAGAAGCAGCGCGGACAGTGCGGCGCGGATGGGGGCGTTCAAGAACGATGCCATTCGAGGGGATCCCTCGCAGCGATCAAGTCAGGCGCGGATGTGCCATCCGGACGGGGCAAGGATGCTCGGACTCCCTCGGACTGGGCCGATGGTGGGGCTGCGCGGTACCAACGTCAAGACCAGTCCTGGAACTGATGGCGAGACAAGGTGACGCGTGGCACCACCGCCGTCGGCACGACATCGGTTCCGCGCCGGCTGGACGCCACTCAGGGCCCGTCGAAGCCCCAGGTGATGGTCGATGCCGTGGAATCGGCGGCATCGGTGATCCGGACCGGGTAGAGCGTGAAGGTCAACGTCGCGGTATCGCCACCGACGGTGGCCTCGTCGATGACCGTCGAGCCGCCGGCCGAATCGCGGCCGAAGATGCGGATGCGCAGATCATCGGCGATGTCGGTCGTGGCGACACCACCGATGGAGGTCGTCGACGTCGCCATCGAGGTGCCCGTGACGCAGGCGATGGGGCTGCCCGCGCTGCCATACGTGGCCACGACGGCACCGCTCGACGCGCGCCGGACCTCGAAGTAGTAACAGGCGGTCGATCCGGCGGTCGCGCTCGCCCAACCCAGGCGGAACGAAGCCGAAGCCATGGCCAGTCCGCCCGGTAACGGCGCGTTGAGATCGACGTCGACGTAGCGGCTTCCGGCGAACGAGCTGGCCCAGGCCGAGGTCGTGATGGTGCGGCCGTCGCCGCCGAAAGCGGCAGGATCGGAGCGATCCACCGTTACGCCCCCGGAGTCGTCGGTGACCGAGAAGGCGCTCGAGACGCGCTCGCCCGAGAAGATGCTCTGTGTCGTGACGGTGGTGGCCGGCGAACCCGTGTCGCTGAACAGGGCGAGCGTCAGCTGGGCCCCGGCGCCGGCAGCCATGGCGAGCGCGGCCAGGCCGGCGACGATGGCGATCCGGCGCGGTGGCCTGGGCAGGGTCCTCACGCCGTGACGCCCTGTCGTCCGCCCACGGGGTCGAGAGCACGGCGGCCGATGAGTATCTCGTCCTCGATCTCCTCGAGCAGCCACGTGGCGAGCAAGAGCGTGCCGATCCACGACAGGACGGTGATCCAGCCGATGGGCAGCGTGAGCATCGCCAGCAGGTACCCGATGTAGGGCACGACGAGTGTCACCCTGCCGGCGACTGTGCTCGCTGGATCGAGTACCGGGTCAGGCGTGGCGTTGGCGTCGCCACGGACCTGGAAGCGTAGGTCGTCTCCGGATCCGAAGACCGCGGTGACGCGGTGGGTGATGACGTGGCCGTCGCCCGCATCGAGCGTCACTACATCGCCGATGTGGATCGAGGCCGGATCGACACGCTCATCCACGGCAACGGAACCGAGTGGGATGGCGGGGCTCATCGATGCACCCCGGACGATGAAGAGCGTGTGGCCGGTCATCGGGGTGAGGTGAGTGGCCACAACGAGGAGCAGCAGGGACACCAGCAGGCCGACCCACAGGACGGTCATCGAGCGACGGACGAGCCGGATCCAACGGACCGACATCGGCTCGGCTCCTTTCTCCAACGGTCCGCCGACGCGCCGACGACCCGACCGCTGCCGGCCGGGTCGTCAGGCGCCATGCATCGGGCTAGTTGTTGGCGGTCTGCTCGGCGTCGAAGGTGAAGGTCGTGGTGTCGACGGCGCCCTGGTAGGCGTTGCCGGTCGCGAGCGGCAGGGCGACCCGGAAGCAGAGGGTCTCGTTGGTAGCAGCGTCCAACGTGCGCTCGCCGTTGCCGCCACCCGGCGCCGCGGTGCCGAAGACGGCGGTCGTGGCGCCCATCGCGCCGGTGAACAGCTGCGTGCCATCGAAGTCGTTGCACGGCGTCAGGGGCGTGGTCACGTCGACGGTCTTGACGGTCAGGACCAGCACATCGCTCAGGGGTCCACCGTTGGGAGACGACGTATCGGCGTTGGTCGCGCTGACCGCGTAGCGCAGCTGCGCCGTGCCATCGTTCTGGACGACGACGTCGTCGGTGACGGCACTGCCCGGCATGAAGTTGCCGACCGTCAGGTTGAGCCCAGCGATATCGGCCGCGTTCAACTTGATCGTGCCGCTGGTGAACGATTCGTTGACGGTCTGCTGGTCGGTGAACAGCGCCATGGACATCGCGCCGCCGGCGATGCTGACCGCGGCCAGACCGGCGACGCCGATCGCGAGGACGCGCAAATGCAGTCGGCGACTGCGATTCTCATCCATCGTAGTTCTCTCACTCCATCGGTGGTGCGTGGGCAAATGCGGCCCGGATGTCGGCACGAATGGCCGGATCGATGACACCATCAAACCGAATCGCCGTTGGCGCGCCCATCGCCCGAGTGGTGCAGGTCCCCCCGTACCTTCGGCCCAGCGTCGCGGGCTTCTCGTGGTGGTTGGGTGCGGTCACGGGGCGCCGCGTGTAGCCGTCAGCGGTCGTTCCGGCTCCCCAGCCGGTACCAGGTCGGGACGGGTACCGGGGCGGGCGCGACGGGCGCCGTCAGTCGGTCGCCACGACCTGCAGGTCATCGAAGGAGAACGTCACGGCGCCGCTCGTGGCGGTGCTCGAGACGTAGGCGCGGAGGCTGATCGCGCCGGCAACCTGCAGCGCTGCCGTGGAGTCGGTGACCGAGTAGACCCAGCTGGTCGGTTCTGTCGTTCCGTCCAGCCAGGCCCGCATCCTGATCGTCGTCGGAGAGGCCCCGGTGACCTGGAGGCGAACGTGGTAGCGCGCTCCCGCCGCGTACGTCCCCGCTGGCGCGATCTGACCGGGCGATCCGATGACGTGTTCCGTGCCACCGGTGACGGCAGCCGCCGCGACGTGGATGGAGCCGTTGGCGGCGAACCGGATGAAGGCCCGGTACTCGGTCGAGGCGTCGATCCGACGCGCCACAGCGTAAGCGTAGAGGCCAGTGCCAGTTGCAGCCTGGTCGGTCGTGACGCTGAACGTCTCGTCCACGTCGCGGGCACTGACCGCGAGCGTCGCCACGCGCGTCTGGCCGGGCTGGGCGCGCATCGTGCCGGCGCTGCCGGTGACGGCGAAGGCGTTGGCCGCGCTGACCGTGTAGGCGCCACCCGTGTCGGCCGTGCCCCAGCCACCGGCGACGGTGCGCGTGAAGGCATCGGCGGCGAT
>PNAP01000009.1 GCA_003169735.1 Chloroflexota bacterium
GATCCAGAAGCCGACCGCGATGATGTGGCCGGCCTGGACCGTCACGTCATACGCAAAGCTCAGCGAGGCGGCCGCGTGGCTCGCGCCGACGTCGGCAAGCATGGCGCCGATGCCGGCCAGGGAGACGAGCCCTTCGGTGACGCGGCTCTCGCGCCGCCAGAACCAGAGCACGGCGATCAGCCCGGCTGCGATGGCCAGCGGGATGATCCGCTCGATGATGATCGGTCCGAACGACGTGTCCAGGATCTGCGACGGGTCGACCTGCGCGTCAGCGACCTGGAAGATGACCACGACGCCCGTGCCAACGGCCGCGACGAGCCACGCGACGGGCATCGCGCGACGTGACAGCGTCCGCGTGGGATGTGCCACGACCGCGCCGAAGAAGCCGGTGCCGACGAGCCCGACGATGCCGATGAAGAGCAGCCAGCGCCCGATGATGGCGCCGAGCGATGCCGACGAGGAACTGCTTTCCGGCGGTGGGGCCGCGCCGCCGGGGAGCGCCGGCAGGGTGACGCCGACCCCGAACGCGAAGTTGCCTGTCGCCGTATGCCCGTCGACGGCCGAGACGGTGCGCCACTTGACGGTGTAGACACCGTTCGGCAGCGCTCCGACGGGCACGCTCAGTGTCTTCGAGTCGCCTGCCGCGACGACGGTCGGCCCGGTGGTGACCTTGGCGCCGGTCGAATCGAGCACGGTGATCGACGACAGCTTCGGGTCAGGCGCCTCGCCGAACGTGATGCTCACCTGGCTCGGCGCGGTCGGGACGCTCGAATTGCGGCCGGGGACCGACGACTGCGGCAGTGAGTGTCCCGCAGCGGGACCGAACAGGGCCAGCGTCGCGAGCAGCGCAAAGCCGATCGCGCCGCCGACTCCGAGAACGGTTCGTGACACGGTTGTCTGACTAACCCCCTGAAGGCCGCCGAGCCTGGCGAGCCATGAAGATGCCGATCAGTCCGAAGATGATTCCCAGGCCACCAACGACGCCGCCCACAAGAAGCGCCGTGGAGGCCGAGTTCTTGGCATCGCTCGCGGCCGACTGTGCGGCCGCCTCGTCCCCTTGCAGGCGCGTGACGATCTCGCTGACCGTCGGGAGCTGGTTCGGGAACTGGATGCTTGTGGCGTCGACTGCCGAGTCGAACGTCGAATCGCCCGAAGTGGCCGTCTCGTCGACCGGCGTGCCGTCGATCGAGCCGGTGAGGTGGAAGGTGTAGTCACCGGGAATGGTCGGGATGATGGGCGCTTCGTAGTCGCCCGGCGTGCCGAGGCCCGTGTCCTCGTCGTAGCCGGGGGCGAGGTCAAGCGGTGTCGGCGTGGCCGTGCCACCGATGCTGACGACGACCTTGAGATCGCCGGCGTTGAGGTCCGTGACCGGCTTGCCGCTGGCGTCTTTGATGACGGCCTGGACGGCGTTCTGCTCCCCGACGTAGACCGGTTCGTGGACCCAGCCGAGAGCGACCGTGTCGGTCCCGACAGTGAAGACGACATGTGCCTGCGCGGCGTTGGCGAAGACGATGGCAAAGAGGGCGGCGCCGACGAATGCCAGGCGCGCGCGACGACGAAGATGACGGAACGACATTTCTGCGCCTCCCGTGGACGTGATGCGTCGGTACGAGGTCCACGGCGCCGTTCGGTGGCGGCGATCAGGCTGAAGTCGCGCTCTGTGGTTCGGCCCGGCTTCGCGTGGACCCCTATGAACGGGCGTAGGCCGGCGGGGCGCGTCCAGCGATGTGATGCAGCACGATCGAGCTGTGGCGCGGCTCCACCCACGGCAGAGGGCGACGTGCGGAACCGACCGTGGGGCGTGCCAGGCGCGCCCGGGCGGCCGCGATGCGCGCGGCGAGCAGTTCCCGGCGCCATCGGTACAGCGCGTCAAGGAACGCGCCGACGAGCGACACGAGCGCGAAGACCATGAACGTCGCCACGTAGCCCATCGAACCGAGGACACTGAGCCCCGGCAGCGGCAGCCCTGCCGAGAGGTGCTCCGTGTTCTCCGAGATGACGAAGAGGATCAGCGCAGCGGGCAGGATGATCAGCCAGGACCGCAGCGCCTGGTGCACGAGGTGCTTCCACTCGCCTGTCTCGGGCCGGAGGCTGACCGAGCCCTGGCCGAGCGCGTCACCGAGACGCGAGAGTTGCCGGAGGCGGACCACGGCCGTGATCACGAGCCCGATGGCGAGCGCCGCGACCACGAGGACCGTGGCGTTCCACTGCGCACCATGGCCGGTCTGGGACATCACCTGGTCGTACGACGCGCGGTACGTGATCAGGTAGATCAGGTCGTGGGACAGGACGAACGCCGCCAGCGTCAACATGAGGACGCGCAACCGATCTCGCCACGGCCCGAGATTCACGGCGCCACTGTACGCCCACGACCAGGGCCGTGCCGCCAACGTCGCTTCGCGGTCCATGTCGAGGGGTGTTCAGCCGACGGCGCCCTAGACTTCTCCGGTGCGCATCGTCTCGCTCTTGCCATCGGCGACCGAGATCGTGTTCGCCCTCGGGCTTGGAGACGAGCTGGTCGGTCGGACCCACGAGTGCGACTTTCCGCCCGAGGCGGCCGCGGTCCCGCTGATGACGGCTGACGTCGGCGGCGGCCCGAGCGACTCCAGTCGGGCCATCCACGAGCGAGTGGCCGGCGCGCTGCATGGCGGCAGTTCCATCTACCGGCTCGACACGGCGGCGCTGGCCGAGGCGCGACCGGACCTTATCCTGACCCAGGAGCTGTGCGACGTCTGCGCCGTGAGCTATCGGGAAGTGACCGACGCGGTTCGTGCCATCGACGGCGACATCGCCGTGGTCAGCCTCGAACCGTCCTCGATCGAGGGCATCCTCAACACGATCTCGACCATCGGTGCGATGGCGGAGGCCGAGGACGAGGCCATCGGCCTGGTCGAGATCCTGCGCGAGCGGCTGGGCGCCATCGAGAATCGTGTCCTGGACCGACGGCTGGCCGGCGTCCGACCGCGGCGCGTCGTCTGCCTCGAGTGGCTCGACCCGCCGTTCGCGGCCGGCCACTGGGTCCCCGAGCAGGTCCGCCGTGCAGGCGGCTGGGAGCTGCTCGGTCGCGAGGGCGAGCGCTCCATCGAGACGACGTGGGACGCCGTGCGCGATGTCGATCCGGAGCAGCTGATGCTGATGCCATGCGGCTTCGATGCCAAGCGGACCGCGGCCGAGTTCGACGCCATGCTGCGCCCGACCTGGTTCGATGAGCTGCGCGCGGTCAGCCGCGGCGAGGTCTTCGCGCTCGACGGGTCCGGCTACTTCAGCCGGCCCGGGCCGCGCGTCATCGACGGCATCGCGCTGCTGGCCGAGCTCTTCGACCCCGAAGGCTTCGTGGATGTCGCGCCGCCCGACGCGTGGATCCCCGTCGGGCCGGCCTACCCGCGCTGAACGTGCCGTTCCGCTCGTCCTTCGAATGTCTCTGGTGCGGGCGCGCCCATCAGACTCGGTCACCGGACGACCTGGAGGGCTGGGCAGGGTTGTGTCCCGAGTGCATCGGGCGTGCCGGCGACAACGGGTTCCTGCGCTTTCGGCTGCGGGCCGCCATCGAGGAACGGGCGAAGGCGGCAAGGATGAGCGCGCCTGGGACGCCGCCAGCGACGCTCGATGCCGAGATGAAGGCGTATTACGCGGCTCGCGCGCCCGAGTACGACGACTGGTACCTGCGTCGCGGCCGCTACTCGCGCGGCCCTGTGCGCGACCTCGCCTGGCACAACGAACTGGACGAGGTCACCGAATGGTTGGACCGCCAGCCGCTCAGCGGCCAGATCGTGGAGCTGGCAGCGGGCACCGGTTGGTGGTCGCCGCTCCTTGCCCAGAAAGGGGAGTTGTCGCTCTACGACGCGAACTCGGAGCCGCTCGAATTCGCCCGACAGCGGCTGGTTGCCCACGACCTGCGGGCCCACCTGCACGTGCGTGACGCGTGGGAAGCGCCCGATCGCCAGGTCGATGCTGTCTTCTGCGGCTTCTGGCTCAGCCATGTGACGCGCGACCGTATTGACGCCTTCTTCGACATCGTCCGTCGATGGCTCGTGGAGGGCGGTGTCTTCGCCTTCATCGATTCGCGCCCCGACCCCGAATCGAGCGCGGTCGACCACCCACCGGTCGCTGACGATGTCTCGGTCCGCCGCCTCGCCGACGGCCGTGAGTTCCGGGTGCCGAAGGTCTTCTATTCGGGCAACGAGCTCGCGGCGTCGCTGCGTCGCGCCGGCTTCACGACGGTCGACCTGGCCGAGACGGCTCGATTCTTCGTGATGGGGACGGCCCACACCTGACCGGGCCGCCTACACTCGCGGGGTGACGAAGCTCTCGGAGGCCGTCGGTCGGTTCGGGGTCTGGGGACATCTCGATTCGCTCCCTGTCCGGGAGGCAATGGCCTACGTCCGGCGCGTGGAGGCGTTGGGTTTCGGTGTGTTCTGGGCACCCGAGACGGTGGGCCGCGAGCCGTTCGCGCTGATGGCGATGCTGGCGACGGCGACCGATTCGCTGATCCTTGGAACGAGCATCGCGTCGATCTACGCGCGCGATGCGGTCACCACGCGGACCGCAGCATTGACCATCGCCGAAGCGAGTGGCGGGCGTTTCATCCTCGGACTCGGGGTCTCGCATCCACACCTCGTCACGAAGGTGCGCGGCCACGACTACGGGAAGCCGGTCACGACGATGCGCGAGTATCTGGCCGCGTATCACGCGGCGCCGTGGCGCGGACCGACCGTCGCCGACGGCGTGCTGCCGGGCCCACCGATCGTGCTGGCGGCGCTGCGCGAGAACATGACCGCGTTGGCCGCGACCGAGACCGATGGCCCCTTCCCATACCTGGTCACCGCCGAGCGGCTGGCGTGGATTCGCGGCGTCGCTGACCGCGCTGCGGCCGGCGGCGCAGCGGCCGTCGGTGCGGACCGGGGAGCCCGGCCGCTCCTTGCCGTGACCGTCCCGGTCGTGCTCGAGCCCTCCGCGGCCGCAGCCCGAGCCGCGGCCCGTGCCTATCTCGTGCCGTACTTTCGAGGCCCGAACTACCGCGCCAGCTTCGGCGCCCAGGGCTTCGTTGCGGACGACTGGGAGGGGAGCGGGTCCGATCGGCTGGTCGATGCCATGGTCGCGTGGGGTCCGGTGCCCGCCATCACGCGTCGCATCGATGCGATGTTCGCCGCCGGCGCCGACCATGTGGCGCTCATCCCGCTCAGTCCCGACGGCAAGACCGAGGACCTGGCCACGATCGAAGCCCTCGCCGAGCGCCTCCTCGGCTGAGGTTCGCGCCGGCGGCGGCGCCCCGAGCCGGCCGGCGGCTGCGACTCGTTCGACCTGGGGGCCAGATATCGGCGCCGACCCAGAGGATCAGAAGGGCGAGCGGCCGCTCGGTTGAGCGTGAGCGTCTCGAGGCTTCGCACCAAGGACGCCGTTCTGGCCCGATCTCGGCCGGTTCAGCGTGCCGAACACCGGATAGCGCTACCCCGATTCGCGTTAGCCGATCGACGGGCCGCCGCCGCTCGGCGCTCCAGCGGCCGCCACTGGCTCGGGCTCGGGCCGTGCCGCCTCGGGCGCGGGCCGGCCGCGTTATCCTCGGCGCCTGATGTCATTGCGCGACAGCACCATCGCCACCATCGGCTCGGGCGTCATGGCCGAGGCCATGATCGCCGGGTTGTTGAAGGGCGAACAGGTCGAGCCTCACCAGATCATCGCCAGCCATCCCAGGCTCGAGCGGCGCGAGGAACTGGCACGCATCCATGGCATCCAGGTCAGCGCCGCGAACGTGGATGCCGTCGGGCGGGCGGACGTCATCGTGCTGGCCATCAAACCCCAGATGCTGGCACGCGTCGGACGCGAGATCGAGCCGGCGCTCCGGGACGGGCAGCTGGTGATCAGCGTCATCGCCGGCGCGACGACGACGGCACTCCGCAACGTGCTCCACCACCGATCGATCGTCCGCAGCATGCCCAACACGCCGGCCCAACTGGGTCGCGGCGTGACCGTCTGGTATGCGACGCCTGAGGTGACGGAGACACAGAAGGCCCAGGCCAGCACGCTGCTCGGCAGCCTCGGCATGGAGCTGCAGGTCGAGGACGAGAAGTTCGTGGCCATGGCGACCGCCGTCAGCGGCACCGGCCCGACCTACGTGTTCCTGTTTATGGAGGCGCTCATCGACGCCGCAGTGCACCTCGGCTTCCCGCGCCACATCGCCCATGACCTGGTCATCGAGACGCTCGAGGGGAGCACGATCTTCGCCAAGGCCAGCGGGATGCACCCGGCCCAGCTGCGCAATATGGTCACCTCGCCCGGCGGCACCAGCGCCGCCGCGCTGCACGAGCTCGAGTCGGGGCGCCTCCGGACCGTCCTGTCCGAAGCGGTCTGGGCGGCGTTCCGGCGGACCGAGGATCTCGGCCATCAGCTCGAGGCCGACACGGCCGATGACGGCGGTCCCGGCCACGTACCCGCCGACCGCCACGCGAGGGACAGCCTGTCCTGACGACCAAGCCCGGCTCCTGGCAGCGCCTGACGCTCATCTTCGTCGTCACGAGCTTCATCGAGACGGTCGGTTTCGGGCACTACTTCGCGTTCCTACCGATCCTCGTGCGCGACCTCGGGGTCCCCGAGGGCGACGCCGCCACGACGGTCGGGCTCCTCTCCGCCTCGGCGCTGCTGCTCGGCTTGCCGCTCGTGCCGTTCTGGGGAGCCTGGGCCGATCGCTACAACCGCAAGACGATCATCGTCCGAAGCGCGATCATCGAGGGCATCCTGTTCTGTGCGCTCGGCCTGGCGACCCAGATCTGGCAGGTCTTCCTGATCGCGCCGCTGACCGGCCTCGTGCTCGGCAATACCGGCGTGATGCTGGCGGAGATCACCGACCGGTCGCCCCGCGTGCGTCTCGGCTTCGCCATCAGCCTGGTCGGCACGGCCGGGCCGCTCGGCATCGCACTCGGCCCCGCCTTCGGCGGTCCATTGGCCGATCGGTACGGCGTCCAGTCGCTGTTCCTGCTCGATGCCGCCCTGGCTGCCTTCGCGGTGGTGATGCTGACGACGCTCTACCACGAGCGGCCCGACCGGCCCCGGACCGGGCTGACCGTGATGCAGCTGGTACGCCGGTCGTTGCTGGCGGTCATCCACACGCCGCTGGCCCGGGCCGTGTTCGCGGCGTATTTCTTCCTGCTGCTTGGGCAGCGCGTCATCTTCCCGTTCATCGAGTTGTTCGTGGAGCAACTCAACGGGCCCGTGTTGGCGGCCACCGCGGTCGGGTTCGTGCTCGCCGCATACGGCGTGGCGGCCTCCATCGGATCGCCGCTGGCCGGTCGGTTGGGCGACCGGATCGGTTACCTGCGCGTCTACTCGTCGGCCGTGGTCATCGTCGTCATCGCCCTGCTCGCCTCGTCGGCCGTCCAGAGCCTGCTGCCGTTCGATGCCATCTACGCCTTCTACGGCATCGGCTTCGCCACCGCCAGCTCGATGCTGTTCACGCTCCTTGCCACGGGCCTGCCGGCCGAGGTCCGGACGCCCGTCCTGAACCTGGCGCTCTTCCCGCTGTACATCGCGGGCATCATCGGCTCGTCCGTCTCGACGGCGGTGCTGCGCTGGACATCGGGCGACCTGCGGCCGCTCTGGGTGCTGGCGGCGGTCGTGACGGCAGTGGCGGCTGTGCCGCTACTCGCGTTGCGGCGCTCAGGGGGTAATCTCGCAGGACATGCCGACCCTGCGGGCTGAGCTGCTCTTCACGCCCGATTGCCCACACGCCGATCGCGCCGAGACGCTGTTACGCCACGTACTCGCGACCGAGGGCGTGACCGCGCCCATCGAACGGGTGCCCATCGACGACCTTGATCACGCGGCGGGACTCGGGTTCCACGGCTCGCCGACCATCCGCCTGGACGGTATCGATGTCGCTCCCGGATCCGACGACTCGATCGCCCTCGCGTGCCGTCGCTATGCCCAGCCCGACGGCACCATCGACGGCGTGCCGCCCGAGGCTGCGATTCGTGATGCGTTGCACGCGCGGCTGGCGGCACGCGCGCCTCGTCCGGGCCCGATGGCGCGAGCCCGCGAGGTCCCCGGCCATGTCATGCGTGCCGGGTTCGTGTGGGCATCGCAGCGCGACTCGCTGGAGCACCTCACCAAGCGCCTGCCGCTGACCCGCGGCCTCGTCCGGCGCTTCATCGCCGGCGAGGATCTGCCCTCCGTGCTGACGAGCCTGACCCGCCTGCACGAGGCAGGCTTCGCGACCACGGTCGATGTGCTCGGCGAATCGGTCACCTCCGAAGCGGACGCCAGCGCGGCGTCCGACCGATACATCGAGCTCTTGAGCGCGCTGGTCGAGCGCGGCCTGGACGCCAACGTCAGCCTCAAGCTGACCCAGATGGGCCTGGATATCGATCCGGCAGCCTGTCGGCGGACGGTCGGACGGGTGGTCGATCGGGCGGTCGCGAGCGGAGCGTTCGTGCGCGTCGACATGGAGGACCATACCCGGACCGAAGCGACGCTGGCCATCGCGCGGGAGCTCTTCCAGCGGCACGGCAACGTCGGCGTGGTCATCCAGTCGTACCTCCGCCGCAGCGCCGCCGACGTGGAAGCGCTCATCGCAGACGGCATGCGCGTCCGACTCTGCAAGGGCGCCTACAACGAGCCGGCCAGCGTCGCCTTCAGCAGTAAGGCGGAGGTCGATGATAGCTACGTGCGCCTCACGGAGCGCCTGCTGCGGGATGGCACGTACCCGGCCATCGCCACGCACGACGAGCGGATCATCGCCCACACGCGGGCCTTCGCGGCGCGCGAGGGCATCGGGCCGGAGCGCTTCGAGTTCCAGATGCTCTATGGCATCCGACGGGATCTGCAGGAGGGTCTCATCGCGGCCGGTTACCGGGTGCGCGTCTACGTGCCCTTCGGGCGAGAGTGGTATCCCTACTTCATGCGCCGGCTGGCCGAGCGGCCGGCCAACGTGCTGTTCATCATCCGCAACCTGGTTCGGGAGGGACGAAGGTGACCGCCCGTGACGATGCCTGGCAGGAGCGGTTCCGTGCCCGTGCCGTCCATTGGACGGAGCCGGCGGCGGGCGATCGGACGCGGGCCCTGGCGATGTCGAACCGGACGGGCGTCGGCCAGCTCTACACATGGGAGATCGGCACGAACGCCCTGGCGCAGATCACCGATCGGCCTGAAGGCACGGTCGAAGGGGCGATCTCCGCGGACGGGACGGCGGTCTTCTTCGTCGATGACGATCACGGCGATGAGATCGGGCACTGGGTCCGGGTGAGTGCCGGCGGCGGAGCGACCCAGGACCTCACGCCGAACCTCGCGCCGTATACCTCGTACGACATCTCGGTCAGTGCTGACGGTCGTCACATCGCGTTCACTGCGGTGGCGGCCGACGAATCGACCGTCCACATCGTGACCGGGCTCGGTTCCCAGCCCGGTTCGCCGCGTGCCGTCTTCCGCAGTCGCTCGCTTTGCTCGACCACCGGCTTCGACCATGCCGGTACGCATCTGTTCGTGCTTTCGTCGGATCGGTCCGAGAAGGTCCGCTACTCGCTGCTTGCCATCGATGTCGAGAGCGGCGAGCGGCAGGCCGAACTGTGGGACGGCGACGAGACGAGCATCAGCAATGTCGTGCCGTCGACGGTTTCTGGCGACCCGCGCGTCCTTGCCGCGAGCGATCGCACCGGCGAGCGGCGCCCGCTCACCTGGGACCCGACGAGCGGCGACCGCCGGGACCTGCCCCTGGGCGAGATGAGTGGCGAGGTCGTGCCCGTCGACTGGTCGCCCGACGGAGGCGAGATCCTGCTCAGGCGGACCCATGATGCGGTCCAGGAACTGTGGAGCTTCGATGTCGGAAGCGCTCACCTGCGCAAGCTGGATGCGCCCGTCGGTATGTACGGCTACTGGGCGGAATCCGGCGTCTGGTTCGGCGCCGGCGGGATCGTCGCCCAATGGCAGGACGCGTCACATCCGGCGACCGTGCTCCTGCTCGACCGTCAGACGGGCCGACCGATCCGCGATCTGCTCCCGCCGGAGGCGGTGCCCGCGTCCCAGCCGTGGCGATCCGTCTCGTACGTGGTCGATGTCGATCAGCCCATCCAGGCCTGGTTGGCCACCCCGGCTGGCCACGGACCGTTCCCGGCCGTCATCGAGACGCACGGCGGGCCTGCGTCCGTGACGATGCAGTCGTTCCAGCCGCGGGCACAGGCATGGCTGGACCGCGGCTTCTGCTTCCTGAGCATCAACTATCGCGGCTCGACGACTTTCGGTCGGGCGTTCCGCGAGTCCATCTGGGGCCGCATCGGGGAGCTGGAGGTGCGTGACATCGTGGCCGGCCGCCAGTACCTCATCGAACAGGGGATCGCCAGAGCGGACCAGATCCTGTTGACCGGCTGGTCCTACGGGGGGTACCTCACCCTTCAGGCGATGGGCGTCGCGCCCGGCCTTTGGGCAGGTGGCATGGCCGGCGTGGCCGTCGCCGACTGGGTGTCGGAGTACGAAGACGAGAACGACGTGCTCCGTGCCTACGACCGCGCCTACTTCGGTGGCGCTCCGGACGAGAAGATGGCGGACTACGTCAGGGCCTCGCCGCTCACCTATGCCGATCGCGTCGACGCGCCGGTGCTCATCATCCAGGGCCGCAACGACACCCGTTGCCCGGCGCGCCAGGTCGAGTTGTACGAGGCGCGGATGAAGGGGCTCGGCAAGCCCATCGAGGTCATCTGGTTCGACGCGGGCCATCTCGGCGGCGGTGACATCGAGCGTGCCATCGAGCACCAGGCGGCGATGATGGAGTTCGCCGATCGGGCGTTGGGCCGACCGGCGGGCTGATACGCGTCAGGTCGTCGCGGCGGCCAGGCGCTCCAATTGGGCCGCGTGTTCCTCGAGGTGCGTGACCAGGAATCGTTCCAGCATCCGCCGCGCATCCATGACACCGAGGGTCGGGTGCAGCCCCTCTCGGGACCAGTCGGTCGGTCCCTTGTCCGCCGCCAGTGCGCGAACCCCGGCCAGTGAGTCGGTGACCTGCCCCACGACATCGGCCGGCTTGGCACTGACACCCGCCGCGATGGCCGCGTTGCGCGTCGGGTCGGTCCTTACCCGCCCGAAGGGCACGGGCTGGGCGGACGCTCGGTCGAAGACCTTCTCGAGCTGGAGCTTCCAGTAGGGCACGAACTCGGCCATGTGCGCCCAGACCTGGCCGACGTTCCAGCGCTCCTCGGCACCAGGATCGGGTTCGGTCAGGCCGGTCGGCGGATCTGACTTCGCGGCTGCGTTGACGCGCGTTTCCGCGTCACCGAGGCGTGCCATGAGGGACGTGACGCTCGCTTCGGCGTTCGCGGTCTCAGCATCCATTCGTACGTGGTTCCCTTTCAGTCGGGGAAGGCTTCTGGGCCGCGGTCGGAGAGGGCGCGGGCTTCCGCCGCGGCGTCATCCGAGGGCAGCCAGGAGAAGGGATACGCCGGGTCGTCGAGCGCGACCGCCTCGGCCGTCAGGTGGAGGGGATGGAACGTGTCGACCATGACCGCCAGTTCCTCGGTCGCGTCCTTGCCGATCGAAGCCTCGACGGTGCCCGGATGCGGCCCGTGCGGGATGCCGGCCGGATGGACAGTGAACGAGCTGATGTCGACGCCGCGCCGGCTCATGAAGTTGCCGGCGACGTAGTAGATGACCTCGTCGCTGTTGATGTTCGAGTGGTTATAGGGCGCCGGGATGGCGAGCGGGTGGTAGTCGAACTTGCGCGGGACGAACGAGCAGACGACGTAATTGCGCCCGGCGAACGTCTGGTGGACCGGCGGCGGCTGGTGGACCCGTCCGGTGATGGGCTGGAAGTCGCCGATGTTGAAGCGGTACGGGTACAGGTAGCCGTCCCAGCCGACGACATCGAACGGATGGCGGCGGAAGTGGTAATCGGTGAACAGGCCGCGGGCTTTGATGAGGACCGTGAAATCGCCTTCGTCGTCGCGCGGCGCGGTCTCGGTCGGCGCGTGGAGGTCGCGGTTGGAGAACGGCGAATGTTCGAGTAGCTGGCCCCAGTCGTTGCGGTAGCGCTTGGGTGGCACGATCTCGGTCGGCGACTCGAGATACAGGATCCGATGCTCCACGCTGGCGTCCGGCTCAAGGCGCCAGGTCGTGCCGATGGGGATGACGACGTAATCGCCCGGGCCGTAGGCGAGCGTGCCGAAGATGCTCTCGAAGCGGCCGCTGCCCTCGTGGAAGAAGAGCAGCTCATCGGCCTCGCCGTTGCGGTAGAAGCGGTTCGGCGCGATCGCCTCGGCCGGGCGGATGACGCCCATCAGAACGTCGCTGTTGAAGAAGAGCGGTATGCGGCCGCTGACCACGTCACCCTTCGGCTCGACCCCGCCCGACTTGACCAGTCGATGGCGGTGGACATCGCCGTCGGCCGCCTGGACGCGGTAGGTCCCGGCCGGCTCGATGCGCGCGGCCTGGGTCGGTGGCCGGAGGTGGTACAGCAGCGACGACCGGCCGGTGAAGCCCTCCATGCCGAACAGCTCCTCGGCATAGAGCGATCCGTCCGGCGCGCGATGCTGCGTGTGGCGCGTGTGCGGCACGTTGCCGCGGCTGACATAGAACATCGGCGACGCTCCTCCCTTACCGGCAGTCTAGGACGGCGCGGGCGACGACGACGGTGCTGGATTCGCCGCCGGTCCGACGCCGAAGACGAGGCGGGCGAGGCCGTTGTCGTCGGAGAGCGTCAGAGCATTGGTTGACATCGACCAGGCCGCGATGTTGCTGAGTGCCTGGAAGTAGTCCTGCTCGATGAACATCGTCAGGCCGTGGCAGGCGAGCTCCGTCGAATAGCTGAACGAGACGTTGATGGTCGTGGCATCCGCGGCGTAGCTGCCCGCGTACGGGTTGCACCCGCCTGATCCAGTGAGCTGCTGGTTGTCACCGAAGTGGATGGTGGCTGGTATGGCGCCGTCGGTTATCGGGTTGCCGTCGATCAGTTCGAGGACCCAGTCCTGGCCGATGAATGGCAGGGCAATGGGCGTCGGTGTGGGCGGTCTGGTCGGTGTCGACGCGGGGCCCGGCGCCGCGCATGCCGCGGACACCACGAGCAGCAGGCCCAGGCCCTGTGCGGTCATCGAGCGTGTCATGACCGCGGGACCACCGGGTTGGAGAGAGCGCCAAGACGCTCGATGCGAAGGGTCACGACGTCGCCAGCCTCCAGCCACCGTCCGAAGCCGGATTCGTCCTTGATCTCGAGCAGGCAGCCCGACCCGACCGTGCCCGAGCCGATCAGGTCACCCGGCCGCAGCCAGGCATCGGACGAGGCGCGCGCCAGCATCTCCCCGAAGCTGAAGTGGATGTCCGCCCACGAGCCGCGACTGAGGCAGCGGCCGTTGACCTCGGCCGTCGCGGCGAGGTCATACCCCTTGCCGGCGCGCCTGTCGGCGAGCTCGTCCGGCGTCACGATCCACGGCCCGATCGACGACGCGAAGTCCTTGCCCTTGGCCGGCCCGAGGCGCACCGTCGTCTCCTCGCGCTGAAGGTCGCGCGCCGACCAGTCATCGAGGATGGTGTAGCCGCCGATGGCCTCCTCGGCGCGGTCCGGCGTGAGATCGCGCGCGGGCGTGTCGATCAACGCGGCGATCTCCAGCTCGTAATCCAGTTCTGACGATCCACGCGGGACCCAGACCGAGTCGTCCGGGCCGCGGATCTCCGAGACATTGCTGAAGTAGAAGACGGGCAGCCGGTACCAGGCCTCGGGGACCTCGCCGCCGCGTCGGCTCCACATCGTCGCCACGTGCCGCTCGAAGGCATAGAAGTCGCGCAGGCTGGTCGGGTGCAGGATGGGCGGCCCGAATCGCAGGTCCGCCGCATCGAGCATCAGGTCGGACGCATCGTCCGCCGCCAGGAAGGGATCGACCACGGCGCGGAGTGCGTCGATGCGCCCGCCTGCCGCCAGGTGAGCGTCGAGGGTGGTGATGGGAACGCGAAAGAGCGGATCGTTGTGGGCGAGCCGCGGATCGTCCCGAAGGAGCCGCCGACGAGCCGGCTCGAGGTCCAGCCAGCGCTCGTCGGAAAGCGCGGCCGCGAGACGGAACGGCGTTCCCGCTGCGGCGTGGACTTCCCGGACATGAGCGATGCGCATCGGAGTCGCGAGTCTACGGTACCCTCGCGTGATGGACGCTCCGACCACTTCCGTGTGCACGCATCTCGACCAGATCCGGCCCGTGAGCCCCACCTCGAACGGCTGCGAGGAGTGCCTCGCCACCGGGTCGTGGTGGATCCACCTGCGGATGTGCCTGACGTGCGGGCACGTCGGGTGTTGCGATCAGTCGCCCAACAAGCACGCCACCAAGCACTTCCACGCCACGAGTCACCCGCTCATGCGCTCACTGGAGCCGGGCGAGGATTGGGGCTGGTGCTTCGTCGACGAGGTGTGGCTGGAGCCGGACGAGTTCGCGGGCGCTACTTGATCATGTCGCCGGTCGGGCTGACGACGTACCACTTGTTGATCGTGCCCTGACCCGTCGTGTCGCCAGGCGTCGAGCCGGCGAGGAGGTAGAGCGGCCACGTGCCGGCCTTGAGCTGCTTCCCGCCATCGGGCCGGTCGACACTCGTGAAGAGGTCGGCTGAGAGTCCGGCACCGACGGTGATCCTGCCCCTGACGAGCTCGCCTGGCCAGTTGCCCGCGCAGCTCCCGGTGCAGGTCGGTTGGCCGCCCGCGTCGCCCAGGAACGCGTAGAGGGTCAGTCCCTGGCTGTCGACGAGGATGTCGCCGAGCGCGCTCTGGGCGATGCTCACCGTGCTCGCGGCGGCGCTCGGGTCGGGCGTGCCGCTGCCTCCCGGCGTCGGGTTGCCATAGCCGCCGCCGTACCCGCGACCGCCTCCATTACCGACGGGATCGGACGCCGCGGTCGGACTTGGCGCGATGGACGGCGCGATGGACGCCGCGGTCGTGGACGTCGCCGCAGTCGTCGACGGACCCGCGCCGCCGTCGGTCGGGGTCGCCGGTGCCTGTGGCGCCGGCGTCTGGATCGCGCCTGAGCACGCGGCGAGGCTCAAACCGGCGGCGAGGAGGAGCGCGGCGGCGGACTTGGTGAACATCGGTGGTTCCCCTTGCGTGGTGTCGTTCGATCTCGGTGCTGGCTAACCCTCCGTACGCCGCGCAGCCCCCCTGGGTTTCCGAGCGCTCGGCAGACCGCCCCGACGAGTGCCAGAATCCCGCCGATGGCACGACTCCAGCACAAGAGCCTCGAAGCTCCCGACGAGGTTCGGTCGTTCCCGAAGGGACGCGTCGACATCGTCCAGCTCGACGACGTCGTGATCGGGCGGAACGTCTTCGAGCCCGGGTGGCGCTGGAGCCACGATGTCGCGCCGGTCGCCGGCACCAAGCTCTGCCAGTACCACCATCTCGGTGTCATCCTGAGCGGCACGCTGCACGTCGTGCTCGAGGACGGGACGGAGATGGAACTCGGCCCGGAAGGCGCCTACGAGATCCCGCCCGGGCACGACGCATGGGTGATCGGCGACGAGCCTTGGGTCGCGCTCGACTTCGCCGGCATGCGCGCCTACGGACGCCCCACCATGGGAACCGGTGATCGGGTCCTCAAGACGATCCTCTTCACCGACATCGTCGACTCAACGGCGCGCGCCACCGGCCTTGGCGACGGTGGTTGGCGAGAGCTCCTGTCTCGCCATAACGAGGCGTTCCGCTGGGAGATCGACCGCTTCTATGGGCGTGAGATCAACACCACCGGCGACGGCTTCCTCGTCACGTTCGATGGCGCCGAACGGGCCGTCCAGTGCGCCGCGGCGATGGTCGCCGCAGCCGCCCGCCTCGATGTCGAGATCCGTGCCGGCGTCCACACGGGCGAGGTCGAGCTGGTGCCCGGCAACATCCGGGGTGTGGCCGTGCACATGGCGGCGCGCATCATGAGCGCCGCTGGCGCGGGCGAGGTGTGGGTCTCATCGACCACGCGCGAGCTGCTCGACGGCTCGCCACTGCACTTCGAATCGCGCGGCCGCCACGCCCTGAAGGGCATCGACGGGGAGCGGGAGTTGTTCTCCTTGGGCGCGCCGTTGAGCGAGCGCGGCTAGCGAGCTCAAGCACGCGGGCGCTCGTCCGGCGCGGCTAGCCGGCGAGCGCAATAAGAAGAACTAGAGGTTTCCCCGCTTCGCTTGTTCTCTCTCGATGGCTTCGAAGAGGGCCTTGAAGTTGCCGACGCCGAAGCCGCGTGAGCCGTGCCGCTCGATGATCTCGAAGAAGAAGGTCGGGCGATCTTGGACGGGCCGCGTGAAGATCTGGAGGAGATAGCCCTCCTCGTCGCGATCGGCCTCGATGCCCAGCTCCTCGAGCGTCTCCATGGGCACGCCGACGTCGCCGACACGGTCGCCGAGGGTGGCGTAGTACTCGTGCGGCATGCCCAGGAACTCGACGCCGTTGGCCCGCAGCGTGCGCACGGTCTTGACGATGTCCTCGGTGCGCAGCGCGACGTGCTGCGTGCCGCTTTCGAGATACCAGTCCAGGAACTCCTGGATCTGGCTCTTCTTCTTGCCGGTGGCCGGCTCGTTGATGGGGAACTTGATGCGGCCGTTGCCGTTGGTCATGACCTTCGACATGAGCGCCGAGTACTCGGTGTGGATGACCTTGTCGTCGTAATGGATGAGCTGGCTAAAGCCGAAGACGTCGCGGTAGTAGGCGACGAACTCGTCCATCTGGCCCAGGGCGACGTTGCCGACGCAGTGGTCGATCTCGCGCAGGTCCATGCCCTTGGCCGCGGCAGCCGGCTTCTTGACGGCGCGGAATCCTGGCGCGAAGACGCCGACATACTCGTTGCGGTCGATGAACGAGTGGACCACCTCGCCGTAGGTGTGGACAGCGCTCCGCCGGAGTGTGCCGTCGTCGCCGCCATCGAGCTCGGTCGGCTCGAGGTACGAGCGGGCGCCGCGGGTCGTCGTCTCGCGCCACGCGCTCGCCACGTCGTCCACGGCGAAGGCGATGTCATGGACGCCGTCACCATGGCGATGGACATGCTCCGCGATCTCGCCGTCAGGGGTGAGCGGCGCGGTGAGCACGATGGTGATGTCGTTCTGGCGCATGACGTAGCTCGTCCGGTCGCGCACGCCGGTCTCGAGCCCCGAATACGCCACCGGTGTGAAGCCCCAGAGGGCGCGGTAGTAGGCGGCCGCCTGACGCGCGTTGCCGACCCAGAACTCGACATGGTCCATGCCCTTGATGGGCAGGAAATCCTGCGCCTCGGCGTAGGCGTTGGCATTGATGTGAGCGCCGGCCTGGTTCGCGGCACCGCGCGACCCTTCGAGGGTCTGAGTCATGGCTGACAGCCTCCGCTACGAAGGTGCCGAGGATACGCCGCCATCCTCACCTCGGCGTATCCTGCCGCGCAACGTGCCGCGAAGTCCAGCCGAACGCAAGGACGCGCAGCCCTCGATTTCGAGTGGAGGAGCTCAGGGATGAACCTGCGGTCTGGAACCAGTGTGATCCGGCGGAGCGCCGTGGCCCTGACGTCCGCGCTGCTCCTGGCAGCCGTGGCGCCGCAGATGGGCATGGCCCAGTCAGCGGGCTCGGGCGTGACGCTCGCCGGCAGCCAGGGAGACACGGCCGGCGCGACGCTCGTCGGAGCTCACGCGTCGACCCAGCTCATGGGCATCACGTTGGTCCTCGCGCCCCGCGGCGGCAGTCGCATGGATCGCTTCATCGACGGGCTCACCGATCCCGCGAGCCCGCGCTTCCACCAGTGGCTGGGCACGGGCGGCTTCGTTCGACGGTTCGGGCCGTCCGCCGCCAGCATCTCGGCCGCCCGACAGTTCCTGACCGGTGCCGGCCTGCATGTCGAGACGACACTCACGCCGTTCCTCGTTCGTGCCACCGGCACGACCGCACAGGTCGTCCAGGCGCTCGGCACCAGCGTCAGCGATTACCGGACCGCGGCCGGTGTCACCTTCTACACCAACGCCGCGCCTGTCCGACTCCCGCTCAGCCTGGCTGGTCGCGTCATCGGTGTGATGGGGCTCTCGAGCACGGTTCGGCTCCATCCCGAGTACATCACCACGGCGGCAGCCGCGAAGGCCGCCGCCAAGCCGACACCGAAATACGGCGGCGGCCCGGGCGGCAGCGGCCTGACGCCGGCCCAGATCGAGGGCATCTACTCGGCCGGTACGGCGCACGCGCAGACAAACGGCCGCGGCGAGGGCACGTCGCTCGGACTCTTCGAGCTATCCGGCTACACGCACGCTGACATCCACACCTACGAGTCGACCTTCTTCGGACCTACCGAGAACGTGCCGCTCGTCGATGTCAACGTCGATGGCGGGCCGGTCCACCCGGTCTGCCCGGCGGGCGACAGCTGCGGACCCTTCGACAGCGGTTCCTGCCAGAACGGTTGTGATTCGGCGGACTTCTCCGGCGACATCGAGGTCGAGGCGGATATCGAGGTCCAGATCGCAATGGCACCTGCGGCCTCGCGGGTCCTCGTCTACAACGCCCCCAACGACTTCAACGGCGACACGTCCATCAACGAGCTCTTCAAGATGGCCAATGACAACCTCGCCGATGTCATCAGCAGCAGCTGGGGCCTGTGCGAGCCCGAGGACACGCTGGGCTCCGCCCAAGCCGAGTACGTGGCGCTCGCGCAGATGGCTGCGCAGGGACAGAGCGTGTTCGGGGCATCCGGCGACAACGGCGCCTTCGACTGTTTCTTCGACCCGAACCACAAGGGCCGCCAGGTCGATGATCCACCGTCCCAGCCGTACATGACCGCGGTCGGCGGCACCTCGATGGGTACCTTCGATCCGGGCACGGATGAAACCGTGAGCTACCCGACCGGTTTCGAGACGGTCTGGAACCCGCTCGATGCGTGCCAGGTCAACGACAAGAATGGCTGCGCCCAGTTCGGCGCCAGTGGCGGCGGTGTCAGCCACTTCTGGCCGGGGCCGTCCTACCAGCACGGGCCGGGCGTCGTGTCCTCCTTCAGCCGGTCGGGTCCCTACTGCAGTCAGGCCGCCGACGGCCAGCGCTGCCGTGAGGTCCCCGATGTGTCGGCCAACGCCGACGAATTCACCCCGTACGCCGAGGTCTGCACCGGCGATCGAACGACGAGCGGTGCCGGCGCATCGACCTGCAACATCTTCGTCGACCAGACCACGCCGCGTGGCTGGTTCGGCATCGGCGGGACCAGCCTGTCGAGCCCGCTCTGGTCGGCCATCGTCGACCTGTCGGTCGGTCTGCATGGCCAGCGCTTCGGGCAGGCCAATGTCGGGCTCTACGATCTGTTCCGCTCGTCAGGTGCCTACACCACGTACTACCACGACATCACCGGCCGCCACCAGACCGAGACGAACAATGGCTTCTATCCGGTCACCAAGAACTACGACATGGCCACCGGCATCGGGACGCCGAACGTCTCGGCGATCGTCATGGCAACGCCCTGACAAGCCGCCCGCCAGCCGCTCGCCCGCCACTGGTTTGACTCGCAGCGGCGCGTCGGCCACCATCGGGTCCGTGGTGGAGACGCGGTCGGCGACAGGATCCGAGGAGCAGCGGCGCCTGGAGGAGCTGACCTTCCTGGCCGACGTCGCGCACCTTGCCGCATCGGCGCGCACATGGGACGAATTGATGGTCACCATCATCGACCGGGCACGTGCCGCGGCTCGCGCCCAGGTCTGCTCGCTATACCTGATGGATCGCGACGGTACCGGCGTCACGCTGGCGGCGACCAACGGCCTCGATCTTGGGGCGGTCGGCGTGGCGCGATTGCGCCTCGGCCAGGGCATCACCGGTCACGTCGCGCGCGACCGCGCCCCGGTCGCCTCGGTCGATGTGCGCCAGGACCCACGATTCGCCTGGATCCGCGGCGTGGACGAGGTGCGCTACACCTCGATGCTCTCCGTGCCACTCGTCTGGGATGCCCAGGTCGTCGGCGTCCTCAACGTGCAGACGACCAAGCGGCGCGAGTTCACGCCGGCCGATGTCGGCTTCCTCGAGACGCTTGCTGCCCTGCTGGCCGGCCTGGTCGAGAAAGGACGGCTCCAGCAGGAGGCCGAAGCGCAGATCGAGAGCCTGCGCGCCATCGACGAGGCTCGAGCGGAGCTCGTGGCGGTCGTCACGCACGCACTGCGCACGCCGTTGGCGGTGGTGCGCGCGTACGTGGAGTTGCTCGGCGGGCGGGTGCAGGCCGGCGAACAACCGGATGCGGCCGATTGGGAGCGGGAGGCGCTCAACCAGGTCGACCGGCTCGATCGGGCCATCGATTCCATCCTCGAGAGCCTGCGCGTCTTCCCGACGTCGGAGGTCGAGCTCGGCCCGGTCGATCTGACCGATGTGGTCGACGAGACGGCCCGTGAGCTGGCGCCGATCCTGCGGCGGCACCGACTGGCCACGACATTCACCGAGCGCCCGGTCGTGGCGCAGGCGTCAGCGGAGATGCTGCGCCGCCTGCTGGGCTATCTGCTCGAGAACGCGTCCAAGTACGCGCCGCTCCAGGGGGCGATCGACACGTATGTGTGGCGCCAGGGCGATCGCGCCTTCCTTGCCGTGACCGACGACGGCCCGGGCATCCCCATCGAGTGGCGCGAACGGATCTTCCAGCCGTTCGTGCGCCTGAACGACTCGCCGCGCGGTGCGGGCATCGGTCTATTCGCCGCGCGCCATCTGGCACGCTCGATGGGCGGAGATCTCCGGGTGGAGCGGCGACTTCCCTCGGGCACGCAGTTCGTCGTCGAGCTGCCCGCCATCGTGGAGTCGCGCGCCCGCGCCGCGCGCTGAGCCGATCGTCCTTAGGCTGCGGCGCCTTCCTCGGCAGCGTCGCGAAGCGACGGGTCATATCCATCCGGGACGAGGAACGCCACGGTCGACTGCGCGACGAGTTCGCCTGTAGCGTCCGCGACGAGCGGTCGCCCATCATGTCCGTGCGCGTCACCGAGGCATGCCGGGCGACAGCCGCGAGCGTCGTGGTCGGGGTCGAGCGAGGCGAAGTGTTGCCAGACTCGGCGGTCGCCGACGTAGGTCTCCGTCAGTCGACAACCGCAGGCGGCACAGGTGGTCGGTCCCGAAGGATCGGGCGGCGGGAGCCAGCGGGTCAGTGAGCCGTTCATGTGTGCCTCGCAGTTGCGGTGGAATCCTCGATGGGCTGGACTCATGCTAGGCCCGGCCCAGCATGGATTCAGTGGTGGCCCGGTCCCGCTTCGGTGGCGGGAAGGTCACATCTGGATTTGAACGTCCAGGGCTGGTCAGTCCTTGAGGCGGGGATCCATCGACACCGCCTGGATCTCCCCGAAGCGTCGCTCCCATCGGAGCAGGTGCTCCTCGTCGGCGAATAGCACGAGGACCGTGTTCTCGCCCGCGAGCGTGCCCTCCTGGTCATCGAGGCTCGAGTGGTCGATGGCCTCGGAGATGATCTGGGCGCTGCCCGGGCCCGAAATGAGCAGCAGGATCAGGCCCGAGCGACGGATCGCGACGGGCTGGTCAGCGAGAACGTGGCGCAGTCGGTCATCGGTGATCGCGGCCGGAGCCGCCACATCCTGTGGCGACGCATAGACGTGCCGGTCGGCGCGAACGACCTTGATAAGTCCAAGCTCGGCGATATCACGGCTGACGGTCGCCTGCGTGATGTCGAAGCCGCGCTCGGCGAGCAGCGCCGCGAACTCGTGTTGGCTCGAGATCGGCACTCGCGCGACGAGTTCGCGCATCGCTCGTTGTCGGTCTGCCTTGGGGATCCGCCTGGTCAGACCCCTCGCCGCGTTCATATGAGCTCGAGGCGTCGAGCGGCGGCATCCAGTTCGGTCTTGACCCGACCAGGGGCGGTGCCGCCGATCACGTCGCAACGAGCGATGGCACCGTGTATCGAGGCAGCAGCCCGCACACGGTCGCCGATGTGCGTGTCGGTCACGAGCCGGCGTGCGATAGGGTCGTCGGCGGCTGCGAGGGCCGCGGCGACGGCAGCATCGTCAACCCGATCAAGCGGTAGCGCAGCCGACTCCGCGCCGCGGACCAGGGCGCCGACGATCCGGTGGGCTGCTCGGAACGGGATGCCTGCCTCGACCAGGGCATCTGCCACGGCGATGGCGGTGGTGTAGCCATCGGCCGCCGCCGCGCCCATCCGGGCCTCATCGACCTCCAGCGTCTCGATCAGACCACGCATCACCTCGAGTGAGGCGTCGAGGATGGCCGCGGCCTCGAAGAGCGGTGGCTTGTCCTCCTGGAGGTCGCGCTGGTAGCCGAGCGGCAATCCCTTCAGCAGCGCGAGTATGCCCGCGACGTGGCCGATGACGCGCGATGCACGCCCGCGGACGAGCTCGGCCGGGTCCGGATTGCGTTTGTTCGGCAGCATCGACGAGCCGGTGGAGAAAGCGTCGGAGGGCCGAAGGAACCCGAAACGCGGGTTGGACCACCAGACGATCTCCTCGGCGAAGCGCGACAGATGGACCATCGCCAGCGCCATCGCCGACAGCGCCTCCACGACGAAGTCGCGGTCCCCGGCGGCATCGATGGAGTTGTGCGTCACGCCGGCGAACCCGAGCTCTGCGGCGACCTCCTCGCGGTCGATCGGGAATCCCGCGCCGCCAAGCGCGCCGCCACCGAGCGGGGATAGATCGGCTCGACGCCCCGCGTCAGCCAGCCGTCCGCGATCTCGCTCGAGCATCTCGACGTAGGCCAGAAGGTGGTGGGCGAACAGGACCGGCTGGGCTGGCTGCACGTGGGTGTGGCCGGGCATCACTGCGTCGCCATGTGCCCTCGCCACGCCTACCAGCGCCCGCTCCAGCCCGAGCACGCGTGCATCGAGCGCGCCGAGCGTTCGCTTCAGCCACAGCCGCAGGTCGGTCGACACCTGGTCGTTGCGTGAACGGCCGGTGTGCAGTTTCCCGGCCAGCGGCCCGATGCGCGCCTCCAGCGCGGCCTCGAGGTTCATGTGCACGTCCTCGAGGGCCGGGTCCCAGGCGATCGCGCCCGCCACGACGTCGGCCTTTAAGGCCTCCAGCCCGGCCACGAGACGGTCGACCTCGTCGATCGTCAGGATCCCGGCTCGCCCCAACCCGTGCAGGTGGGCGATCGAGCCGAGCAGATCGTCCATTGCCAGCGTCCGATCGACCCCGACGGACGCACCGAAGTCGGCGGCCAGCGGATCGGGATCAGCGGAGAAACGACCGCCCCACGTCTTCATCGCAGGGTCGAGTGTGCGCCTTCGATGCCGGTCGGCTGATCAGCTGGCGGTCGTCGGTTCCGGGACCTGGGCGCCGTCCGTCACCTCGACCGGCAACTCCGCGAGCAGGGGCTTCGTCCAGCGCCACGCCGACCCTTGCCGAGCGGCCTCCGTGCGCAGCGGCAGGCCGAAGATGGCGATGAACCCGACCGCGCTGGCGTGGTCGAACAGGTCGCCCTGGTCGTAGGTCGCGAGCGCCCGGTCATACAGCGACGCATCGCTGCGCCGCCCGACGATGGCCGCGGTCCCGTGGTCGAGCCGGACGCGGACATCGCCGCCGACCACGCGCTGGGCGGATGCGACATAACCGCGAAGGTCCCGATGGAGGGCGCTGAACCAGAGCCCGTCGTAGGTCGACTGGGCGAGTTCATCGGCGATCACTCGGTTGAAGCGCAGCTGCTCCTTCGACAGGGTCAGCCCTTCCAGCGCGCGGTGAGCCGCGTGCAGGACGACCGCCGCGGGCGCTTCGTAGATCTCGCGGCTCTTGATGCCGACCAGGCGATCTTCGACGTGGTCGATGCGCCCGACCCCATGCTGGCCCGCGACGCTGTTCAGGCGCTCCACCAGCGCGACCGGATCGACCGGCGAACCGTCGAGCGAGGTCGGGATGCCACCCTCGAAGCCGATGGTGACCTCGGTTGGCGTCGCCGGCGCGTGACCGGGCGCGGTCCACTGGTAGACGTCGGCGGGTGGGGCTGCCCATGGGTCTTCCAGAACGCCGGTCTCGATCGATCGCCCCCAGATGTTGACGTCGACCGAATATGGCGAGGCATGGGTGACCGGAACATCGATACCGCGCTCGCGCGCGTAATCGATCTCCTCATCCCGGCTGAGACCCATCCCGACGCGCATCGGCGCGACGACCTCCAGCGTGGGATCGAGCGCCTTGACCGCCACATCGAAGCGGACCTGGTCGTTGCCCTTGCCGGTGCAGCCATGGGCGACGGCGTCGGCGCCCTCGCGTTGGGCGATCTCCACCAGGAGCTGCGCGATGAGCGGCCGAGCCAACGCGGTCGCCAGCGGATACGCGCCCTGATAGACGGCGTCGGCCTGGAGCGCCGGCCAGCAGAAGTCTTCGACGAATCGACGTCGCGCATCGACCACGTACGCGCGGCTGGCGCCCGCGCTGATCGCGCGATCAGCGACGCCATCCCGCAGCGAACCGCCACCGACATCAACGGTGAGCGTCACGACCTCGACAGCGAGCGTCTCTCGCAGCCACGCCACCGCGACCGATGTGTCCAGACCGCCCGAGTAGGCGAGAACGACCTTTCGCAACGCGTCAACTCCTCCGGTCGGCATAGGGCTGGTCCGGGCACGGCGTGACCGGATCAGGGGTGGTCGCGCATGTCGCCGGCTCGCAGACCTGCATTAACATGCGCTGCCAAGCCCAAGTATTGCATAGTCATGCAAGACATGGCAAGCTATCTCCCATGACCGCAACGATCATGGCCCCCGCGACTCCTGCGCAGCACTTCCTATCAGTGACCGACGTCGGCCCGGCCGGGGTCGCCGAGGTGCTTGATCACGCGTGGGCGATCAAGCGGGGCGTGGCGACGGGGCCGCTCCACGGAGGTCCGCTGGCGGGTCGCGCTGTGGCGCTCCTGTTCGACCAACCGAGCGTCCGGACGCGCGTCAGCTTCGAGGTCGGCATCGCGCGCCTCGGCGGCGCGACCGTCTCGTTGTCGGGGACCGACGTGGGTCTCGGACACCGGGAGGCGATCTCGGACCTGGCCCAGAACCTGTCCCGCTACGTCGATGCCATCGTGGCCCGCATCCTCAGCCACGAAACGCTCACCGAACTCGCGACATACGCCGATGTGCCCGTCATCAATGCGCTGACGCAGCACGAGCACCCATGCCAGGCGCTGGCGGATCTGCTTACGATCCGGGCCCATCTCGGGTCGCCGGCCGACCGCCAGCTGGTGTTCATCGGCGAGGGCAACAACGTCGCCCATTCGCTCTTGCTCGCCGGCGCGTCCGTCGGGCTCCATGTGCGCATCGCGTCACCGCCGGGCTACGAACCGGATCCGCGTGTCGTCGACGAGGCCCGTGGCATCGCCCTGGACACCGGCGCTCGGATCGAGCTCACGAACGATCCGGTGGCCGCCGTGCGCGGCGCCGATGCCGTTTACACCGATGTCTGGGCGAGCATGGGCTCGGAGCATCTGGCTGACGAACGGCGTGCCGCCTTCAGCGGCTTCCGCGTGACCGCCGAACTGATGCGCGGAGCGCCTGATGCGATCGTGATGCACTGCCTCCCCGCCCACCGCGGCAACGAGATCGATGCCGAGGTGATCGATGGCCCGAAGAGCGTCGTCTTCGACCAGGCCGAGAACCGCCTCTACGTCCAGCAGGCGGTCCTCCTTCGGCTGATGGGCAGGTAGCCGGGCCGGATAGCGAGCTGTCAGGCCGGCCGAAAGCGAGTCCCGAACTCCGGATCTGCGAGCGCTCGCGCGAGTGCGCCGGCCACGCGTCCGTCAGCGATGACCGCGACGCTGCCGGCATCAGAGAGCGAACTCGATGCGGCCCGTACCTTCGGCACCATCCCACCGGCGATGACCCCACGGTCGATGAGGCGCTCCGTCTCGGCCGGGGTGAGCTCAGGCATACGTACCCGATCGGCGTCATAGACACCATCGGTGTCCGTCAGGAGGATGAAGGCGGCGCCGAGCGTGGATGCCACCGCGGCTGCAGCGTCGTCCGCGTTGACGTTGCAGATCGAACCGGTCTCATCCAGCGCCAGCGGCGCGACGACCGGCAGGTAGCCGCTCGCGACCAGGGTCCGGAGGAAGCGCGCGTCGGCACGCGGATGGGTCACGACACGTCCCAGCGCCGGGTCGCGCGCCCCTGTGAGTGTGCTGCCATCGACGCCGGACACGCCGACCGATCGCGCGCCCATGTCGATGAGGGCGACCACGAGCTCCGCGTTGATGACGCCGCGCAGGACGGCCAGCGCGACTTCGAGTGTGTCGTCGTCGGTGACCCGGCGGCCATCACGGAAGTGCGACTCGAGGCCGAGCCTGGACAGCCACGCGGTGAGCCGGCGACCACCGCCGTGGACGACCACGACCGCTCGATCCTCCGACAGTGCGGCCAATTCGGCGAGGACGCCACGCTCTTCGGCGATGGTCGTGCCGCCCAATTTCACGACCAGCGGACGCGCGGCGTCGATCACGTGGTGTATTCCGCGTTCTCGATGACGTACTGCTCGGTCAGGTCGCACCCGAACGCTTCGCCCGTGCCATGCCCCGATCCCAGGTCGACGGCGATGAGCAGTTCGGGCGCATCCATAGCCGTACGCACGGCCGCTCGGTCGAACGCCAGGGGAGAGCCCGCAAACACATCCGTGCCGGCGATGGCGATGCGCAGCCGCAGCGGATCGACGACCGCCGCCGCTCCCTGTCGGCGAGCGGCCTCCTCACTCGACATGCCGGCAGCTTCGAGGATCGCCGCGTCCGCGAGTCGGGCGTTGCCGGCGGCGGCGGCGATCCGGCCCCAGTTCGGATCGCGGCCATGGACCGCCGCCTTGACCAGACTGCTCGCCACGACCGATCGCGCCACCGCGCGTGCATCGGCATCGTTCATGGCGCCGATCACCTGGCAGGTGATGAGCGTCGTCGCGCCCTCACCGTCCGCCGCTTGCTGCCGCGCCAGCGAACGGGCGACCGACTCGATAGCAGCCGTCAGCGCTTGGGCCTCAGGCGAACCGGTTGCGACGGGCGTCGCTCCCGATCCGCCCGAAGCAAGCAGGAAGACGGTGTCGTTCGTGCTGGTGTCGCCATCGACGGTGAGTTGGTTCCACGTCCGCGCCGCGACGCCACGGAGGATGTCGTAGAGGGCCGCCGGTGCCACCGCGGCATCGGTCAGTACGACCGCGAGCATCGTCGCCATCCGGGGATGGATCATGCCGACGCCCTTGGCGATGCCTGACACGGTCACGACGACGCCGGCTCCGTGACCGTCGGGGAGCGTCAGGCTGGCGCAAGCGGACTTGGGCCGGGAGTCGGTCGTACACATCGCACGCCCCGCCGCGGCGAGTGACTCGGGCACATCGCTCAGACCGTCGCTCGCCAGGCGCCGGATATCCGGCGCGATGCGCGCCGCGGGAAGACGCGTCCCGATGACGCCAGTCGAGAGCGCCACGGTCCGGTATGGGTCCGTACCGAGCCCTTCGGCAAGCGCGATGGCGAGCGTCTCCTGGTCCGCCTCACCATCCGGGCCGGTCGCCGCATTGGCACAACCGGAGGTGCAGATGACGGCGCGGGTCCAGCCGTAGCGTCCCCCGCCGGCCGCATCGGTGGCAGAGAGATGCCGTCGCGAGACCACGATCGGTGCGGCCACCATCAGGTTCGAGGTGTACACGGCGGCCACGGACGCGTCGGGCGCATCTGCCCCGATGCCGATGATCATGAGGTCGGGCTTCCCCGATGCCTTGATGCCCACGGTCGCCGCCCCGGCTCGGAACCCGAGCGGCATGGGAAGCGACGCCGGCTCGATCACGTCAGGGAGCGAGCGGGAGTTGTTCGAGGCCGGCCGTCTCGGGCAGGTCGAACGCCAGGTCGAACGCCTGGATGGCCTGCCCAGCCGCACCCTTGACGAGGTTGTCGATGACGCCGATGGCCAGGATCCGGCCCGTTCGCTCGTCGAGGTGGACGAAGACGCGGCACTGGTTGCTGCCGGTGACGTGCTTGGTCGCCGGGGGCGCGTCGACGACACGGACGAACGGTTCGCCGGCATAGGCGTCCCGATAGAGCACATCGAGCTCGGCCTGGCTGACCGGACGGGATGGAGTCACGTGGCATGCGGCCAGGATGCCGCGCGTCATGGGCACCAGGTGTGGCAGGAAGTCGACCGGCCGTTCGCCCCGTGCACGGACGGCGTCGCCGCCCGCTAAGCGCGCCAGCTCCTGTTCGATCTCGGCCACGTGGCGATGACCGCCGATCCCGTAGGCGCGCAGGCTCTCGTTGACTTCGCTGAACGCAAGCTCCGGCTTCGACTCTCGGCCGGCACCGGAGACACCGCTCTTGGCATCGACGACGAGATCGGCGATGAGGCCGGCACGCGCCAACGGCGCCAGGGCGAGCAACGTCGCGGTCGGATAGCAGCCGGGTGAGCCGACGATGGCGGCCGAGGCCTTCGTCTCGCTGCGCTTGGTGGCCAGTCCGGCCAGTTCGGCCCGATGGAGCTCGGGCAAGCCGTAGATCGCCCGCGCCAGGAGCTCGGGCGCAGGGTGTTCGAAGCCGTACCAGCGCGGATAGTCGGTCGGGTCCGAGAGTCGGAAGTCCGGTCCCAGGTCGATGACCGCGATCCCCTCGGCGACCAGCGCCGGCACCTGCGCCGCGGCGGCGCCGTGCGGCAAGGCCAGGAAGAGCGCCCCGAGCCCCCGCGGGATGGCCACGTCGATCTCATGTGGGACTCCCGCCAGGTGCGGATGCGTCACGGTGATCGGCTCGTGGTCGCGGCTGCGAGCCTGGAGGGCAATGATCTCCACATTGGGGTGGCGCGCAAGGAGCCGGATCAGCTCGCCGCCAACGAAGCCGGTCGCGCCGATGATGGCGACGGGGATGCGGGCCGGGACGCTCTGGCTCATCGTCGCTCGATGATAGGGTCAGGCGAGCTTGGGTGCGGAGGAGGCATACTCAACCGATGGACCGAGGTCCCGCCCCAGCCGACCAGCCCGCACAGCCAGTCCTGCCCGACCTCCTCATCCCCGAGTCCGACCATGTGCAGGCCAAGCTGAGCGTCCGCGCGACCGGCACGTGCGACCTCATCGCCGTGCTCAGCGCGGTCCGTGACGCCGGCGGCGATCTCACATCGCTAACCGCCTTCCCCGCCACCAAGGGCGAACCCGGCGTCGAGCGGGTGATCGATCTCGAGTTCCGCGACGTCAGCGGTACGACCGTTGCTGCGGCCGTCCGGCGCGTGCCAGGCGTGGTCGTGGTCGAGGTCAAGGAGACGCTCGGCCAGGTCTTCGGCAAGCGCGTCATCGTCATCGGTGGTGGAGCGCAGGTCGCGCAGGTCGCCCTTGGCGCCGTCAGCGAGGCCGATCGTCACAACCTCCGCGGCGAGTGCATCAGCGTCGACACGATCGCGCTGGTCGGTGAGCAGCGCATCGCCAGCGCCGTCCGCGCCGTGGCCGACCTGCCACGCGCCCACATCCTCGTCCTCGCGGGTTCGATCATGGGCGGCGAGATCACCAAGGCGGTCCAGGAACTCCAGGAGACGGGCATCCCGGTCATCTCGCTCAACCAGGTCGGATCGGTGGTCGACGTCGTCGATCTCGTGGTCAGCGACCCGGTCCAGGCCGGGACGATGGCGGTGATGGCCATCGCCGACACGGCCCGCTTCGACATCACCCGTCAACGCGGCCGGAGGTACTGAGGCGCCGTTGAGCGAGCGCGGCTAGCTCGAGGAGTCAGGGCTCCAACCGATATCCCACGGCACGGACGGCGATGGGCGTCGGTGCCCCGAGGGCCACCAGCTTGTCGCGCAGCCTCGCGATGTGCGACTTCAGCCAGAGTGGATCGGGATCGGGGACGCCCGGCCAACCCGCCTCGAGCAGTTCCGCGTGCGGCACGAGCTCGCCGATCCGCTCCAGCAGACTCTGGAGCAGCCGGAACTCGATGGCCGTGGCGGGAACCACGTGGCCCTGCCATCGGATCTCGTGCCTCGCGATGTCGAGTTCCCAGGCCGTTTTCCTGATCGTGCGCCCGGCCCCGGCCCGAGCCGTCGCAGCAGCTGCAGCCACCCCGGCCCGCCGCATGACCGCACGGATCCGCGCCAGCAGCTCGTCGTTGCGAAACGGCTTCCGGATGTAGTCGTCGGCGCCGAGGTCGAGCAACTCCACCGCGACGCCGCGTTCCCGCTCGCCCGTGACCACGATGATGGGCGTGGCACTCTCGGATCGGATGGTGCGGCAGACCTCCGCGCCGTCCATGCCCGGCATGGCCAGGTCGAGCAGCACCATGTCCGGCGAGTCGGCGCGGAACCGCCGCAGGGCCTCTTCCCCATCGTACGCGGCGATGATCCGGTGGCCGGCCCGACCGAGGAGCGCGCCCAGGGCACCGACCATCGTCGGCTCGTCGTCCACGACGAGGATCTTGAGCGGCGTCCCTCCGTCTGTCGTCACTTCACATCGAGTGTGACCCGACACGGTGCGCGGTGCACGCCGACGGGCCAGCCCCTACACTGCGCCGCGATGACGCCGCTTGCCTCTCCCATGGCGATGCCCTGCGGCCCCAACGAGGACGGGGCCTAGGGACCGGCGCGCATCGATCGCCGGACCTTTGGCAAGGTCCTGTCAGGGCCGCGACTCGCGAGACGAGCCGCGGCCTTTGTGATTCCCGGCATCCCCGAACCAGGAAGGAGCTCTTCGTGTCTCAGCTCACCGTCTCTCGACCGGATCCCTATCTCTCCGAAGGGACATCGCCCCCGGCGCTTGCGCCGACCTTCGCGCCGGCGTTCACCGGCCTTCGCTGCCGAGCATGCGGAACGCCCTCGGAAGCGGGGCCGTTCTTCGTCTGCACCCGCTGCCTCGGTCCGCTCGAGGCGACCTACGACCTCGCCTCGGCCGCCGACCGCCTGACCCGCGCGGACCTCGATTCCCGACCCTCCGACATCTGGCGCTTTGCCGAGCTCCTGCCCATCAGCGTCCTCCCGGTCGGCGGCCTTCGATTCGGCGCCAGCCCGCTCACTCCGGCGCCACGCCTGGCCGACCGCCTCGGCCTCGAACGTCTCTGGATCAAGGACGATTCGCGCAACCCGACGCTCTCCTTCAAGGACCGCGTCGTGGCGGTGGCCGCGGCCCGCGCGGTCGAGTTCGGATTCACGACGCTGGCGTGCGCCTCCACCGGCAACCTCTCGGCATCCGTGGCCGCCGCAGCCGCCGCCCTCGGGCTTCGTGCCATCGTGTTCGTACCGGCAGACCTTGAGGCCGCCAAGGTCGCGCAGGCGCAGGCGCTCGGTGCCACCGTCGTCCGCGTCGATGGCCCGTACGACGGCGTCAACCGCCTGTGCCTGGAGTTGACCGACGAGCTTGAGGGTTGGGCGGTCGTCAACGTCAACCTGCGCCCGTACTACGCCGAGGGCTCGAAGACGCTCGCCTTCGAGATCGCCCAACAGCTCGGCTGGCGCCGGCCGGACGTGGTCGTCGCGCCGCTCGCCTCGGGCTCGCTGTACACCAAGCTGGCCAAGGGCTTCGGTGAACTCGAAGAGGTCGGGCTGATCGACCCCGCGCCCGTGCGCTACATCGGCGGCCAGGCGGCGGGCTGCGCGCCGATCGCGAACGCCTTCGTCGAGGGTGCCGACATCTGCCGACCGATCGAACGACCCGACACCATCGTCCGCTCGCTGGCCATCGGCACGCCCGCCGACGGCCGATTCGCGCTGAAACTGGCCCGCGACAGCGTGGGCGGCATCTTCGCCGTTGACGACGCACTGACCATCGATTCGATCCGGCTGCTGGCCCGCACCGAGGGCATCCTGACCGAGACAGCCGGCGGGGTGACGCTGGGCGCCCTGCGCCGGGCGATCGAAGCGGGGACCGTGGGCGAGACCGACGAGGTCGTGCTCGTCATCACCGGCAACGGTCTGAAGACGCTCGATGCGGTCGACGACGGCCGCCCGTTGCCCGCCCCGATCGCGCCGACCTTCGATGCCTTCGAGCGTTGGTGGGCCGGACGATAGAATGGCGTGCCGGGGTTCCCGGTGGAGGGTGGAGGATTCGATGACCATGGCAGTGGCCCCGGCGTCCCATCTCTCACCGACGATGGCGCGCTATTTCGAGCGCACCTGGACGCACGGCGAGGGTCATCGCCTGTTCGATGCAGAGGGGCGAAGCTACCTCGACTTCGCGTGTGGCATCGCTGTCACCGTGCTCGGGCACCATCACCCAGGCGTGACCGCGGCCATCAAGAAGCAGGCCGACCAGCTGCTCCACGTCTGCAACGCGCTCGGCTATGTCGAGCCGGTCAGCGCCCTCGCCGAGGCGATCGCCGCCACGATGCCGGCACCGCTCGATACCGTCTTCTTCGGTAACTCGGGCACCGAGGCCATCGAGGGCGCCATGAAACTGGCCCGTCGGACCACCGGTCGGCCGGGAATCATCGCCTTCCAGGGCGCGTTCCACGGCCGCTCCTACGGCTCCCTCAGTGCCACGACCTCCAACCCGAACTACCAGAAGGGGCACGGACCGCTTCTGCCCTCCGTGCTCATCGCGCCGTTCCCCGATGTCTACCACTGCTACGGCGGCGATGAGGCGAAGGCCACGTCCGAAGGTTTGGCCGGCCTGCGCAAGCTGCTCGACGAGGCCGGGCCGGAGTCGATCGCGGCGTTCCTGATCGAGCCGGTCCAGGGCGAGGGCGGCTACAACCCCGCCCCGATCGCGTTCCTCCACGGGCTGCGCGCTCTGTGCGATCAGCACGGCATCCTGCTCATCGCCGACGAGATCCAGTGCGGTTACGGCCGGACCGGTTCGATGTGGGCGTTCCAGCGGGCCGACATCGTGCCCGATGTGGTCTGCCTGGCGAAATCGATCGCCAACGGGCTACCGCTCGGGGCGATCGTGTCGAGGCGAGAGCTCCAGGAACGGTGGGGCGTCGGCGCGCACGGCTCGACGTTCGGCGGCAATCCCGTCTGCTGCGCGGCTGGGCTGGCCGTGCTGGAGGCCATCGCCGAGGGTGATCTCGTCGCCAACGCGGCCGCTCGCGGTGCCGAGTTGGCGGCCGGTCTGCAGGCGATCGCCGCGCGCGACGAGCGAATCGGCGACGTCCGTGGCCCGGGACTGATGATCGGTGTCGAGTTCGTGGTGGATCGAGCCACGCGTCAGCCCAACGGTCCGCTCGTCGACGCGATCCTCCAGAAGTGCGCAGATCTCGGGCTGCTCATCCTCAGCTGCGGCGTCGAGCACAACATCATCCGCTGGATCCCGCCCCTCGACGTCTCGAGCTCCGAGGTCCAGGAAGCCCTCGGCATCTTCACCGAGGCGCTCGGCATGTTCGAGCAGGCGCTCGCCGCCGTCTGACATGGCGAAGATCGGGCTCGCCGTATCCGTCCTATTGATCGGCCTGATCCTGGCCGGCTGCAACGTTTACGCGTCGATCACCATCGGCCCAGACCAGCTTCCGGACGGGGTCGTGGGTCAGCCGTACTCGGCGACGATCACGGCGACATCAAGCGAAACCGTGATCGGTATCAGCATCGCCAGCGGGCTCCCACCGGGCATGGCCGTGGCGTATGTCCCCACCCAGAACACGGCCGTCCTGTCGGGCACACCCGGCGCGGCGGGCTCGTACCCGTTCACGGTCGTCGCCGATGGGAACAAGTTCAACTCCGGCGGCCCTCACGCCGAGCGCGCATACACCCTGGTGGTCAAACCCTAGGACGCGCCCGCGGTCGGCTCCTCCCGGCAGCGGTTGACCAATCGGCCGATGCCCTCGATCTCGATGACGACCTCGTCGCCGTCGTGCAGCAGCGCCTTGGGTTCGCGATACCAGCCGACGCCGGCCGGCGTTCCGGTCGCGATCACGTCGCCCGATTCGAGGGTGAAGGCGCGCGAGCAGAAGGCGATCAGCTCGGCCACGCCGTGGATCATGTCCGCGGTCGATGCGTCCTGGCGCAGCTCGCCGTTGACGTAGCTGCGGATGCGCAGCGCCTGCGGATCGGGGATCTCATCGGGCGTGACGAGGACCGGGCCTATCGGGCAGAACGTGTCGAGCGACTTGCTGCGCACGAACTGCTTGTCGGCGAACTGGAGGTCGCGGGCGCTGACGTCGTTCAGGCAGGTGTAGCCGAGGACGTAGTCGAGAGCGGTCGATTCATCGACCCTGCGGCAGGTACGGCCGATGACGACGGCCAACTCAGCCTCGTAGTCGACGGCGGACGTCAGCGCGGGATCCCACACGATGTCGTCGCCCGGCCCGATGACCGAGGTCGGGAACTTGGCGAAAAGGACCGGATCGGCCGGTGCCGGCCGTCCGCCCTCGGCCGCGTGCGCCGCGTAGTTGATGCCGACCGCCACGATCTTGCCGGGCCGTCGGATCGGCGAGAGAAGCGACAGGTGCTCGACTGAGAGGGAGGATTCGGCTCGGGCTACCGCCGCCCTCTCCCGGACCGGCCCGAGCATGGCGATACCGTCTCGTCCCGGCCCGATCAAGTCGTCCATGCTCGGCGACTCGACCACGTTCACCCGTCCATCGCGCTCGACGCCGAGCGGATCCCGATTGCCATCGGCGAATCGCACCAATCTCATGCCGCGCAGCCTACCGCTGAGTGCCCTGGGCGGTCGCTACCGACTGCATGGGTGCTGCAACCGGAAAGCGACCGATAAGGCACCACGAGTCCGGCCCTACCGTCCCGTCTACCCGTGCACGCGGTGCGGAGTGCTTGATCACGTCATTAGGCGCCCCATATCCCGCCTCAACACTGTGCCCGGGAGCCAGTATCGGTTCCGCTCCGCTGACAGCACCCATGCAGCCGGTAAGGGGTGTGCCAAGCCGCGCGAGGGCGTCCTCGGTCGCTTCCTCGGGCGCGTCAGCCGCCGTGCGCGCCCGAACTATGCGCCAACCGGACTGGCGGAAGAAGTCCGCTTGAGCCCATCGGCCCGATGCGGGATCAGCCGGGCGACTCAGAGCCTGTGAATGAACTCGGCCGCACGATCAGCCCCGTTCGTGCCATAGAACCTGTCATCGGTGCCAGCATCGGCGCGATGACGTCGATGATCGAGCTGGACAGCACCGAGTGGGCGCTGGTCGAGGACCTGTTCGACCCGCCCAAGCGTGAGGGCCGACCCGCGACCTACTCGCGCCGCGAGACGGTCGACGCCATCCTGTTCATCGCCCAGACCGGCTGCCAGTGGCTACCTGCCCGCCTGCTACCCGCCCTGGGAGGCGGTCTGGCAGCAGTGGCGGCGGTGGCGGGCGAGCGGCGTCTGGGCGAGGGCGATGGACAAGATCGCCGAGATGATCCGCATGCGCCACGGGCGGACCGCGACGCCCTCGATGGTCATGATCGACGGCCAGACCGTGCGCGGCGGTCGGGCCGGCCCGACCTTCCACGACAAGGGCGGTCGAGGCGGGCGGACCAACGGGGCCAAGCGCAGCGTGGTCATCGACATCCTCGGGCTGCCGCTTGCCGTCTCGGTCGAGTCGGCGCGCCCGCACGATGTCAGCGCAGGCCGCCGGCTGCTCGACACCACCCTGCCAGCCCTCGGCACGGTCAAGGCCATCGTCGCGGACCGGGGCTATCGCGGCCTCGGCAAGATGGCGAACAAGAAGGGCATCAGGCTCGACATCAAGGCCCCGCCGAAGGGGACGGTCGGCTTCACGCCCATCGTCCCGCTCTACCGGGTCGAGCACGCCTTCGCGCGACTGGGCCGCTGGCGGCGGCTGTCCCGCTGCTACGAGGGCACGCCCGAGAGCGCCCGGGCATGGCTCGAAGTCGCAGCCCTCGGCTACCTCTTCGCGCGGCTCCGCGTCGAGCCTGCTTGACAGGGGCACGGCGGGCACCCAGGCGGACGGGTCAGCCGTAGGCGACGAGGGTCGGGACGCCGGTGGACTGGTTCACCTCCACCCAGTAGTGCGCCGGGTAGGGCTCGCCCTTCGCGGCCTCCGTCGTGTCGATCTGGACCAGCCAGACGGCCTGCCCGGCGTTCGGGCCCGTCGGCTCCCCGGTGCCGTCCTTCACGCTGGACGTGAGGTCGGTGATGGTGACGGTGATCGAGGACCCATCGGGGGTCGCTGCGCACGACCGGATCAGGGCGACGGCCGCCTGCTCGGCCGAGGCTGCCGTCGCGGGACCCGGCGCGAAGGAGAACTCGATGGGAACTGGGCTGTAGCCATACGGCTGGCAGGAGACTTGCGCACGCCCCGTGGCCGCCGGGCTCGCGCAGCCCGCGAGAAGGACCAGCGGGATCAGAAGACGGAACAAGCCCATGGCAACCCCCTGACGTCGCGGTGCCAGCATGAGTTTCACACATGCTCACCCGAGTTCATTCACAGGCTCTCAGTCGCGCACGCACCGCACCTATGCGCAAACCGGACTGGCGGAAGAGATCTGGCTCTCCACGAGCACTCGCCAGAGCACTCAGCCAGGAGCCCTCAGCCGGACGACGGATCAGCCGGACGACGGATCAGCCGGACGACGGATCAGCCGGGTGCTGGCTTAGCCTCGGCTGGCTCGGCCACGGCGAGCACCGCCTCGGCAACGGCTGGCCGCGCGGTCTGCGCCAGCAGCACGCCGCCGATGACCATCAGCCCGCCGAGCAACTGCACCGCGGTCAGTGACTCGCCGAACAGGATCGTCGCCAGCGTGATCGTGTAGACCGGCTCGACCGTGCTGAGCAGCGAGGCGTTGGCCGCGCCGATCCGCCGCGAGCCGGCGTAGAACGACTGGATCGCGAGTGCCGTGCTGACGAGGCCGATGCCGATGATGCCCGGCCACGCCGCCGCCGGGATGGTGGTCGGGTCGGTCGAACGTCCGGTCGCCAGGAGCGCCAGCCAGAAGACCGCCCAGGTGGCCGTCGTCAGCAGCGCCGCCGTCGGCGCCGGCTCGGTCGTCTCGGGATCGGTGGTCGTCTCCGAGTCCTGCGGCGGCAGCCCGGCGCCGCGATCGGGCCGCTCTCCGCCGAGACGGGCGGCGAGGATGATCCAGACCGCGTAGATGAAGGGCGATGCGACGGCAAGCTCCAGCCCCAGCAACGGTGGCACGGCCCCGGCCTGGATGCCTCCGACCGCGAGCGCGACCCCGACACAGGCGATGGCCAACGCCACCCACGCGCGCCGGCCCTGCAGCCGACGCCCGAAGCGCAGCGACAGCACCGCCACCAGCGCGGGATAGATGTAGACGATCAGCGCCGCGAGGCTGGCCGGGACCTGCGTATCGAGCGCGGCGAAGTACGTGGCGCTGTTACCAACGTAGAAGATGCCCAGCGCGACGAGGACGAGCACCTGCCGCCGTGACAGCCGGCGCAGGCCAGCCCGGTGCCTCGGGAACGCCAACAGCCAGAGCCACGAGGCGCAGGCCGCGATGAAGAAGCGCCATGTGAGAAGCGTCATCCAATCGACGCCGGCTCCATAGACCGATTTAGCGAAGAGCGCGCCGGAGCCGAAGCCGCAGGCGGAAACGATGACCAGGATGATCCCGACCGCATCACGGCCGTTGGCACGAGCCGGGAGCGCACCGCCACCTTCGGACACGTCCCGATCGTAGCGGCATCTCGCCCGGTACTGTCGCGCGCACCAACCGCCCGGATGGGTAGAATCGCCTCGCCGTGATGAAGACGTTCCAGACGACGACCGAGCACGTGACGCGTGGCCAGTTGCGCAGCGAGCCGCTCAAGGTCATCGGCCACCTCGCACCGACCAGTGTCGTGGCGGGCACGCACCTCGATGACGCGCTGCGCACGATGCAGGCGAACAACGGCGAGCCGATCTTCGTGACCGACGGCGGGCGCCTCGTCGGCATCCTCACCGAGCGCGACGTGCTGTTGAAGGTGCTCGGCCAGCAGATCGCGCCCGGCGCACTCGTCGACGCGTACATGACGCGCCACCCGGATTGCCTGACCCTCGACTCGACCGTCGGCGAGGCGCTCCAGCTGATGGACCGCGGCGGCTACCGCACCATCCCGCTGGTCGGCCACGATGGTGCCGTCGAGGGCTTCGTGCGCCAGCTCGACATCCTCGAGTACGTGGCCGAGGCGTTCCCCCAGGAGATCCTCAATCTGCCGCCGCGCCCGCACCAGGTCATGGACCAGGCCGAAGGCGCCTAGGCGCCGTTGGGCGAGCGCGGCTAGCGAGCACAAGCGCCCGCGCTCATCCGCCGCGGCTAGGCGGTGAGCGCAACAAGCTCAGGCGCGTAGAATCGCCTTCCCGCACACACAGGAGTCCATACCACCGGTGACGACCGAGACACCAGCCCGCCACGAAGACCAGGTCCAGGAGCTCGAACGCGTCACCATCCGGTTCGCGGGCGACTCCGGCGACGGCATGCAGCTGACGGGCACGCAGTTCACTCGCACGGCGGCCGTATTCGGCAATGACATCAGCACGTTGCCCGACTACCCGGCCGAGATTCGCGCCCCCGCAGGCTCGCTCCCGGGCGTGAGCGGCTTCCAGCTGAGTTTCTCGTCGAGCGAGATCCACACGCCGGGCGATCAGCCCGACGTGCTCGTCGCGATGAATCCGGCCGCGCTCAAGACCAACATCATGGATCTGCCCGCCGGCGGCGCGCTCATCGTCAACGAGGATGCGTTCAACCAGCAGAACCTGAAGAAAGCCGGCTACGCGTCCAACCCGCTGACCGACGGCTCGCTCAAGTCGTACACGGTCTTCTCGATCCCCATCAGCGCGCTCAACGCGCGTGCGCTCGACGGCCTCGACATGACCAGCAAGCAGGTCGACCTGACCAAGAACTTCTTCGCCTTGGGCATCATGTTCTGGCTCTACGAGCGGAGCATGGACCCGACGCTGCGCTGGATCGACGAGAAGTTCGGTGCCAAGCCGATCGTGGCCGAGGCGAACCGGCGGGCGCTCAAGGCGGGCTACGCGTTCGGCGAGACGACCGAGATCTTCCATACCCACTACCGCGTCCCGTCAGCCCACCTGCCGGCCGGCAAGTACCGCAACATCACCGGCAACGAGGCGGCGGCGCTCGGCTGCGTGGCGGCCTCCAAGCTCGCCAAGCGCGACCTGTTCTACGGCAGCTATCCGATCACGCCGGCCAGCGACATCCTGCACCAGCTCTCGACCTACAAGAACTTCGGCGTCCGAACCTTCCAGGCCGAGGACGAGATCGCTGCCATCGGCGCGGCCATCGGGGCTTCATACGGCGGAGCGATGGGCCTGACCGCGAGCTCGGGCCCGGGCATCGCGCTCAAGCTCGAAGCGATGGGGCTCGCCGTCATGGTCGAGCTTCCGCTCGTCATCATCGATGTCCAGCGCGCCGGCCCGAGCACGGGCATGCCGACCAAGACCGAACAGGCCGACCTGCTCCAGGTGATGTTCGGGCGCAACGGCGACTCGCCCCTGCCGGTCGTGGCGCCGGCCACGCCGGCCGAATGCTTCGACTACGCCATCGAGGCGTGGCGCATCGCGCTCAAGTACATGACGCCGGTCGTCTACCTTTCCGACGCGTTCCTGGCCAGCGGATCGGAGCCTTGGCGCATCCCCGACGTGGCCGACCTGCCGAGCATCGGCGTCGAGAACCACACCGACCGTGCGTCCTTCCAGCCCTATGCCCGCGACCCGCAGACGTTCGCTCGTCCGTGGGCCGTGCCCGGCACGCCCGGCCTCGAGCATCGCATCGGCGGTCTCGAGAAGGCCGACATCACCGGTAACGTCAGCTACGACCCTGAGAACCACCACCGCATGCAGCTACTCCGCCGCGAGAAGGTGGCGCGCATCGCCAACGACATCCCCGAACTCCAGGTCGCGGGGCCGGCCACCGGGGAGCTGCTCATCCTCGGCTGGGGCTCGACCTACGGCGCCATCCGCAGCGCCGTGGAACGTCTTCAGGCCCAGGGCCGCTCGGTCGCGCATGCGCACCTCCGCCACATCAACCCGTTCCCGCGCAACACCGAGGCTGTGTTGCGCAGCTACCGACAGGTGCTCATCCCCGAGGTCAACCTGGGGCAGCTGCTGATGCTCATCCGCGCCCGCTACCTGATCGATGCCATCGGCCTCGACAAGGTCCGCGGCAAGCCGTTCCGCATCGCCGAGATCGAGCAGACCGCGCTCGACCTCCTTGACCGAAAGTAGACCGTGATGGCCGAAGCTCTGACCCTCCCCGTCGTCCCGCCGCTCAGCCGGAAGGATTTCGTCAGCGACCAGGAGGTCCGCTGGTGTCCCGGCTGTGGCGACTATTCGATCCTCGCCCAGACCCAGAAGGTGATGCCGGACTTCGGCTTCCCGAAGGAGAACATCGTCTTCATCAGCGGCATCGGCTGCTCCGGGCGCCTGCCGTACTACATGAACACGTACGGGTTCCACTCCATCCACGGCCGCGCGCCGACGCTCGCCACCGGCCTCAAGGCGGCTCGCCCGGACCTGATGGTCTGGGTCATCACCGGTGACGGCGACGCCCTGTCGATCGGTGGCAACCACGTCCTGCACTCGATGCGCCGCAACGTCGACATCAAGCTGATCATGTTCAACAACCGTATCTACGGGTTGACCAAGGGCCAGGCGTCACCGACCTCGGAGATGGGCAAGCGCACCAAGTCGAGCCCGGCCGGCACCATCGACCAGCCGGTGATGCCGCTGTCCATCGCCCTGGCGGCGGAGGCGACGTTCGTCGCGCGCTCGGTCGATACGCATACCGAGCACCTCCAGGCGACGTTCGAATCAGCCGGCCGCCACCACGGCTCGGCCTTCGTCGAGGTCCTCCAGAACTGCAACATCTTCAACGACGGCGCGTGGCGCGCGTTCACGGAGCGCGAGGTGCGCGACGACCGGATGCTCTTCCTGGCGCACGGCGAGCCGATGATCTTCGGCAAGGACCGCGACAAGGGCATCCGGCTGCGCGGCCTCCACCCCGAGGTGGTGACGATCGGCGAGGACGGCGTCACGGTCGATGACCTGCTCGTGCACGACGAGCACGCCGAGGACCCCTACCTGGCCTTCATGCTCTCGCGCTTGAGCTATCCCGAGTTCCCGGTCCCGGTCGGCGTCTTCCGTTCCGTCGACCACCCGACGCATGACAAGCTGATGCAGGCACAGATCGACGAGGCGCGCGCCAAGTCCGGCGAGGGCGACCTGGAGGCGCTGCTCAACGACGGCGAGACCTGGGTCGCGTCGTGATCTGTCCGAGCTGCGGCTTCGCCAACATCCAGGGCTCGGATGAGTGCGAGAACTGCGGCGCCGATCTGACCACGAGCGACGTCCCGTCGCCGGGAACCGCGTTCGAGGCGCGGCTGGTGCGGGAGCACCTGGACGCGGTGGGTGCGGCGGCGCCCATCGTGGTCTCGCCTGCGACGCCTGTCGCCGAGGCGATCAGGAAGATGCAGGAAGCGCGCAACGGCTGCGTGGTGGTCGTGTCGGACGGGCGTCTGGTCGGCGTCTTCACCGAGCGCGATGCGCTCATGAAGGTGGCCGGGCGCTCGCTGGATGGCCTGACCGTCGGCGAGGTCATGACCGCCGACCCCGTTGTGCTCCGCCCCGATGACAGTGCCGCGGTGGGCATCCACAAGATGACCGTCGGCGGGTTCCGCCACATCCCCCTCGTCGACGACGGCCGCCCACTCGGCGTCGCCACCGCCCGCGACCTGCTGCGCCACGTCGAACATCTCCTCGGCTGAGTCGGCGCCGTGCGCATGATCAAGAAGTGGCCGCGGCTTGTAGCGGTGGCGGGAAACGTCCTGCTTCTTCTCGCCCTGCTCTGGGCATGGAATAACGAGCTCATTGACCAGAGGAATGACATCGACCCCGCTTCCAACGTCATCACGGAGGGGGTGTTCATCACCATTTTCCAGCTGGTGATCGCGATCCTGATCATTGCGTCCGCTCTCGCCGTATTCAAGTTGGCTTGGCGTCCGCTCGCGATCTTGGACTCCGTGATCGGTGGGCTCCTGGTCGCCACGTTCACCCTGATCGCTCTCGCAGGTATCGGAAGGGTTGTCCATGGGGGCGCGGAAGCGTCTTCGTCCGGCGAGATCATCTTCCTTCGCGCGACAGGCATAGCCTTGGGCTTTGCGTTGCTGGCCGCCGGCGTCGGCCTCAAGGCCGTGTGGCGCGATCCGAACCGATTGACCGATGAGCCAACTTTCCGCCGGCTCGCATGACAAGCGGTACTCAGGGCACGGTCGCCGTGCTGGCTGATGATCTGATCTGGGCTTCGCGGTTGGTTGCTGCCGTCAATCGGGCGGGGGCACCAGCGGTCCGACTCTCCACCGCGGATGAATTGCGCGTCGTGCTCGACCGCGATGCCGCGGCCGAGCGTGGCCCGGACGATGAACGCCGGCTGCTCGGCGTGATCGTCGATCTCAACGGGCGGCGGTATGACGGCGCAAAGGCGGTCGCGCTCGCGGTGGCGGCCAGGAAGCCCGTCATCTGTGCGGCGGAGCACGACGATCAGCCGACCCGCAAGGCCGCGCTCGATGCCGGGGCGCAGCGCGTCTTCGCCTACGCCAAACTCTTCACTGACGGCCCGGCCGTGATCGCGCGCTGGCTCGAACAGGAGTCCCGGGTCGGTTCTTGACATATGCCCATGAGGTGGGCGTTACGCCAGGTATCGAACCGTTTCGGGGCAGGATCGGACCGCATCGTGCTCGATCCACGCTCGCCGAATCCCGGACGAGATCACTCGCCGGCGGTGTGTCTCGCGTAGGGCTCACCTCATGGTTGAATGACAGGAACTTTGCGCAAGCCGATCAACAGCCCATCCACCGAACCAACAGGAGCCAACGCATGACCGGAACCATCCCCGCCGAGCGCTATGCCGACCGGCTCGCCCGAGCTCAGGCGGTGGCGGCCGAGCGTAAGGTCGGTGCCATGCTCATCGGCGTCGGGACCGACCTTCACTGGCTGATCGGCTACGACGCGATGCCGCTGGAGCGGCTCACGATGCTCGTCGTCCCGCCGACCGGCCGCGCGACGCTGGTCGTGCCACGCCTCGAGCGATCGGCCGCGCTCGCGGCGACCGGTGTCGGCGCCGCGATCGTCGACCTCGTGACGTGGGAGGAGACGGACGACCCGGTCGACCTCGTCGCTCACCAGGATGGCGTCGAGGCGGCCTCCCAGCGCGGCGAGCCGATGCTCATATCGGACTGGCTCGGGTCACGCTTCCTGCTCAGGATCCAGCGCCGATTGCCAAGCGCTTCCTACGATGTCGCATCGAGCGTGCTCTCGGACCTGCGGGCGATCAAGGACGCCGATGAGATCGCCCTGCTCCGAGCCGCCGCCCATGCCGCCGACCGCGTCGTCGCGTCGATCGCCGGCGGGCGGCTCGTCGGCCGAACCGAAGCGGACGTCGCCAACGAGGTCCGCGAGCGCCTGCTCACCGAGGGCCACGATGAGGCGACCTTCGGCATCGTTGCCAGCGGTCCGAACAGCGCCTCGCCGCACCACGACGCGACCGACCGCGTCATCACCGCCGGCGAGCCGATCGTGCTCGATATCGGCGGGCGCATCGAGGGCTATGGCTCTGACATCACGAGGACGCTGTGGGTCACGGGTGGCGACGCGAGCCACGGACCGGACGACACGTACCGCGAATTGTTCGCCATCCTCCAGCGCGCCCAGGCGGAAGCGACCGAAGCGGCTACGGCCGGCACCGCCGCTGAGATCGTCGACGAGGTGGCCCGCGCCATCATCACCGACGGCGGATACGGCCCGCAGTTCATCCATCGGACCGGCCATGGCATCGGGCTGGATGGGCACGAGGATCCGTACCTCGTGCTCGGCAACCGGGCGCCGCTAGTCGTCGGCAACGCCTTCAGCGTCGAGCCAGGTATCTATCTCGAGGGCCGGTACGGGGCGCGGATCGAGGACATCGTGGTCTGCGCCGAGTCCGGCCCCGACACGCTCAACCAGGCACCGCACGAGCTGGCGATCGTCGGCGGCGGCTAGCCTGATAAGCCGGATGTATCATCCCGGCACGCCGCCCGACCCCGGGCGTGCCGAACCGTGATCGAACGAACCATGCGGCGAGAGCCCACCGCCGAGGCTTTTCTCGGCCCCGCTACCATCCCCGGCCGCCACCGATGAGCCGTCGCGTGGCGCGTCGACACGCCGGCCCGGCCCACGGCGCCCCTGCGCGTCCGATGAGCGGTCGCCCACCGATGCGAACCGCCGAGCCACAGCGGGCCACCCGACCACCCGCGGTCGACATGATCCTGCCCGAGCCGACTGATGCCTTCGACGGATCCGGCCTCGCGGCGCTGCTACCGCAGCGGACGACCCTCCCGCGTGAGAGCTTCGCCGTTGCGCCACAGCCGCCATCTACGGCGATGGAGGACACGGCGTTCGTCGCCACCGTGATCGAGGAGCGACCGCCCGAGCCCCGGCAAGTGCCGCCGATCGCGCCCTCGACGCCCCAACCGACGCCGGCAAGTCCGGACGAGAACCAGGCCGTCTACGAAGCGCGAGCCTGCACCGCGGCCCAGCTGCGGCGCTTCATCAAGTCGCGCCCGTACGTCCCGATGCATGAACTCCGGCGTCGCTTCGAGCTCAACGGCCAGGCCGACGAGGTGACACCGGTCGACACGTCGATGGGCGTGGTCTATGTCGGGTTGCCATCGCGTGAGTCGCAGTTCATCGCCGATCTCGTCAACCAGGGCGACGTCGGGCTGGAACTGTGCCGCGACCCTGTCGTGCCCATCGTCATGGGCGTTTTCGCGATGCGGTTGATCTCCCGCCAATAGAAGGCGTTACGCTCGCTGGGTGAGCGAGGGCGAGGCGATCACCGGGCACATCGTGGTCTGCGGGCTGGACGGGCTCGCGCTGCGCACGATCGAAGAGCTCCACCGCATGGACGAGCGCGTGGTCGTCATCAAGCGCGAGCCGCTCGCGCGCTACCGCGAACCGGCGGAACGGCTTGGCGCGCGCATGATCGAGGGCGATCCGCAGGATCCGGCTCTGCTCGGCCGCGCCGGCATCCCCGGCGCCCGCGCGATGATCCTGACCGATCTCGATGACGTGGGCAACGTCCATGCGGCGCTCGCCGCGCACGCGCTCGACCCCGACATCCGGCTGGTGGTGCGCGTCTTCGACGAGGAGTTCGGCACGCGCATCGAGGAGCTGGTCCCGGGCTCCGTCTCTCTCTCGGCGTCGGCGCTGGCGGTGGCAGGTTTCGTGGCCGCGGTGGTCGATGATGACGAGGCGGCGGAGATGGACGTGCTCGGCCATCGGTTGGTGGCCCGCCATGCCGCGGCCGGTGATCCGGGCGTGCTGGTGCAGTTCGGCGACGACCGGCCGACGCCGGTCGTCCTCTTCCCGCCACCCGGCGTCGGCCTTCTGAGCCTCGTCGATACCGGGCCGACGCCGGCGTTCGAGGAGCCCCGGCGGCGACGTTCGAACCTCCGGCTGCGCCGGCCACGGCTGCCGGCCTTCGATGCTCGCGTGCGCTGGCTGGCGGCCGCCCTGTTCGCCATGGTCATCGTCAGTACGGCGGTCTTCCAGTGGGCGGCCGGCGTCAACGTCGTCGACGGCGTCTACAACACCATCAGTGCCTTCTTCGGTGGCGTCGACCAGTCGGTCACGCCGACACCGGCGCTGCGGATCTTCGCCATCGTCCTCATCCTCGTCGGTGCCGCAGGGCTGGCCACGCTCTACGCGCTCATCGCCGACGCCATCCTGACGTCCCGTCTCGCGACCATCCTCGGTACCAAGATGCCCGATGCTCGGGGCCACGTGATCATCGTCGGGCTCGGGACCATCGGGTTCCGCATCGCCGACGAGTTGCATCGGCGCGGTATCACCGTCCTCGCCGCCGACCCCGATGCCGACAGCCGCTTCGCCGCGGCCGCCCGCAAGCTGGGCATCGCCGTCCTGCCGCGCGACGGTCGCGACCCGGCCGCCCTCGAGGCACTCCATATCGGCACTGCCGCGTGCCTCGTCGCCGCCACGGACGACGACGCCGCGAATCTCGCCACCGCGCTCCATTCGCGCACGCTGCGGCCCGACCTGCGCATCGTCGTGCGGCTGTTCGACCCGGAGTTGGCCGAGCACCTCGGGCGGACGCTCGGCGACTACCGTTCCCGGAGTGTCTCGGCACTCGCCGCTCCGGCGTTCGCGGCGGCCGCCATCGGGCGAGAGGTCATCGCCACGGTACCGGTCGGATTGCGGCGCGTGGTCATCGTGGCGCGGCTGCCGGTCGACGCGGGATCGGTCGCTGATGGCTCCACGGTCGGGGCGGAGCAAGCGCAGGCGGCGCTCGGTGAACTCGGTGGCGGCCGCATCGTGGCCATCGCTGCGGCGAGCGGCGACCAGTGGACACCGGCCGATGACGTTCGGATCTCGGCCAGTCAGGACCTCATCGTCGTGGCCACGCGGCGCGGTCTGGGCACGCTCGTCACCCGGACCGGGCATCGCTCGTGACGCTGCGCCACGCCGGCTCGCCGCCGGCACGGTCGATGGGCTCGATGCCGAGGGCCAGCAGTCGAGCGCGGAGGGCGTCGGCGGACGCGTAGTCGCCGGCGGCGCGGGCGGCCACGCGTCCGCTGAGAAGCGTTTCGGCGCCGGCCGGCAGGTCGGCCCGGTCAGTCGCCGCCGCGTTCTCCCAGGCGCGATGCAGGTCGAGGCCGAGGATCATGTCCGCGTCGAGCACAAGCCAACGTTTCTCGTCATCGGGCACGTCGGAGCGCAGGACATCGCGCACTGTGGCCAGGGCGACGGGCAGATCCAGGTCGTCGTCGACCGCCGCGACGAATCGGTCGTGGAGCGCCCGGCCCGCGGCCGACAGCGGCGCCACCGCATCATCGGCTCGATCGGCGCGCGGGAATGGCGCCGCGTCGGCCGACCCGTGACCCGCAGCGTGCAGCACCTCACCGTCCGGTCGATCGCCGGCCGGGCGAGCCACGAGCGCCGTCGGCGCCGCCCACGGTCCGCCGGATGGCGCCGGTCCCAGCGCGTGCAACCGCCCGCGAAGCGAATCGAGCGCCGCCGCCGCGCCCTTGATCGATGCGTCCGAATAGTCGAGCTTGTGCCGGTAGCGCGAGGTCAGCATCAGGTAACGGAACGCGAGCGGGTCGATGCCGTGTGCAGCCAACTCGGTGACGCGCGTCACATTGCCAGCCGACTTGGCCATCTTCTGGCCGCTCGTCAGCAGGTGCGCGCCGTGGAGCCAATGGCGCGCCGGGATCTTGCCCGTGACGCCGGCCGACTGGGCGATCTCGTCCTCGTGGTGCGGGAAGATGTTGTCCACGCCGCCCGTGTGTAGCTCGAATTCGTCGCCCAGGTACGCCATCGACATGGCCGAGCACTCGAGGTGCCAGCCCGGGAAGCCGTCACCCCATCGAGCGGTCGGCCAGCTGACCAGGCGCCCCGGCTCGGCCCGTTTCCAGAGCGCGAAGTCGGCCGGATCGCGCTTGGCATCCTCGACCTCGACCCGGTGGCCGGCGCGGAGTTCATCGAGCGAGTTGCGCGACAGCTGGCCGTAGCCGGGGAAGCGACCGACCTCGAAGTAGATGGTGCCGTCGGCGGCCTCGTATGCCAGTCCCTTGTCGACGAGCCGTTCGGCGAGATCGACCATCTGGCCGATGTGCTCCGTCGCGCGAGGGAAGCGGTGGGCGGGCAGGATGTTGACGGCCGATTCGTCGGCGTGGAGGGCGGCTTCGTAGTGGTCGGCGATCTGGGCCGGCGTCTTGCCGTCGAGTTCGGCCTGGACGAGGATCCGATCGCCGCCCGCGTCGCGCTGGTCGTCGCGCATGTGGCCGACGTCGGTGATGTTCTTGATATGGAAGACGTCGAAGCCGTGGTAGAGGAGGGCACGGCGCACGAGGTCGGCCATCAGGAACGAGCGCAGGTTGCCGATGTGGGCGTAGCGATAGACGGTCGGGCCGCAGGTGTAGATCCGGATCCGCTTCGGCTGGCCGCCCTCGCCCGGCGGGATCGCGGCGATCTCCTCGACGCGGCGAGAGAGGGTGTTCCGGAGGCGAAGGGCCACGGTCTGGTGTCCTGGGATCGACGGGCGGTCGGGGTCGACCGGGCGGGCAGGGTCGCGAAACCGTAGCATCTCCGCCGTGAACCATCGCCGCCTGCCGCCAAAGGGCGAGTTCCGCTACCGCCATCCCATCGAGGTGCGATACGCCGACACGGACGCCCTCGGGCACGTCAACAACGCCGTCTATCTCTCGTATTTCGAGGCGGCCCGGGCCGGCTACTACGTGGCGCTGATGGGCACGCCGTTCGGCACGGGCGAGGACGCCGAGCGCCACACGTTCCTCATCGCCGAGGCGCACATCAACTACCGCGCGCCGGCCTACTTCGGCGAGCCCCTGGTGGCGGAGTGCCGCGTGGCGTGGCTCGGCCACTCATCGTTCGGAGTCGAATACCGCGTCGTCTCCGAGGGATCGCCGATCGCGCCGGCCAGGCTGATCGCCGACGGCGAGACCACCCAGGTGATGTACGACATCAAGGCCGATCGCGTGACCCGCGTCCCGCCCGACCTGGCCGACCGGATCGCTGAATACGAGGGCGGGCCTATCGCACCTCGGTCTTAGCGTCGCTAGCCTCGAGCCCCGCGCGGCTCTACGCGATGACTCTTTGAGTGTAGATCGGGCTGGTGTTGCTGACGAAGTGGGCGTCGCCCTTGTAGGTGGCCGTGACCTTGTAGGTGCCCTTGGGCTCGCTGATGGTGAACGTGGCCGTGCCATTGGGCCGAACGATCGCGCTACCGACCTTGACGCCGTTGATCTTGAAGATGACCGTGCCGGTCGGTGTGCCGGCGCCGGGTAGCACGACCGCCACGGTTGCGGTGAAGTGGATCGGCGTCTTCTTGTGGGCGGGGTTGGCGTTGGAGGTCAGGCTGGTCGCGGTTGCTGCCTTCGTGACGATCTGGTGCAGGACAGCGCTGGTGCTGCCGTTGTAGCTCGCGTCACCCGAGTAGACGGCGATGATGGCGTGGCCGGGGCTGGCCTTGACCGCCAGGCTGGTCGTGACCAGTTGCGCCTCGCCGCCCGAGACGGTCGCCGGGCTGCCGAGGTTGACTCCGTCGACCTTGAACTGGACCGTGCCGCTGGTGACGCCGACCTGCTCGATCCGCCCGATCGACTCGCTGCCGTAGTTGGTGAACCACAGCGCGCCGTCCGCCCCGGCCGCGATCCCGAACGGGCTGCTGATGCTCGGGTCGGTGTGGTTGGTGACCGTGCCGGCGGTACTGATCCGGCCGATCGAGTTGTTGCTGTTACTGGTGAACCACAGCGCGCCGTCCGGCCCGGAAGTGATACCTGCCGGGCCGCTGATGCTCGGGTCGGGGTAGTTGGTGACCGCGTGGGTGGTGGCGTCGATCCGCCCGATCGAGTTGTTGCCGTAGTTGGTGAACCACAGCGCGCCGTCCGGGCCGGAAGTGATCCCGACCGGATTACTGATGCCGGTGCCGGTGTAGTTGGTGACCGCGTGGGTGGTGGCATCGATCCGCCCGATCGAGTTGTTGCCGTTGGTGAACCACAGCGCGCCGTCCGACCCGGCGGCGATCCCATCCGGGGCGATGATGGTAGTGCTCGGGTCGGTGTAGTCGGTGACCGCGTAGGTGGTGGCGTCGATCCGCCCGATCGAGTTGTTGCCGGAGTT
>PNAP01000113.1 GCA_003169735.1 Chloroflexota bacterium
CTTCACGCGCAACCCGGCGACGGGCGAAAACGGCCTGTACGGCGACGTGCTGTTCTCGGCGCAGGGCGAGGATGTGGTCGCGGGGACGCACGCGACGCAGCCCATCGCCGTCCTCGACGAGCGGCTCCCGCCGGCCGCCCGAGAGCTCCGTGTCGACGCTGCCCGCCTCGAAACGTATTACCGCGACCTGTGCGACATCGAGTTCACGGTCGAGCAGGGTCGCCTGTGGCTGCTCCAGGTCCGTGTCGGCAAGCGCAGCCCCCAGGCGGCGTTGAGGATGGCGCTGGACATGGCCAACGACGATGCCTTCCCGCTCTCGCGCGAGGAGGCGGTGGAACGGGTGGCGTCGCTGCTGGCTCATCCACCCCGCATCCGGACCGGCGCGCCGATCGACGCCGTGCGCCTCACGTCCGGTCTTGCCGCGTCGCCGGGGATCGCCATCGGCGAGATCGTGACCAGCCCGGAGGAAGCGCAGCGGATCGCCGACGGAGGCGGGAGCCCCATCCTGGTCCGAGCGGAAACCTCTCCCGAGGACGTGCACGGGATGGCCCGGGCGGTCGGCATCCTGACGGCGAGTGGCGGACTGGCCAGCCACGCGGCGGTCGTGGCACGAGGCTGGGGCATCCCGGCCGTGGTCGGTGCCCAGGATATGGCGGTCCGCGACGGCGAGGTGGACTTTCCCGGCATCACGTTGCGCGCGGGCGAGGTGATCACCGTCGATGGCGACACGGGCGGCGTCTTCCGCGGCGCCATCCGGACCTCGTCGGAGGACGTGCCCGAGGCGCGCACCCTGCTCGAGTGGGCGCATGAGTCCGGGGTCACGATCGCCACTGAGATGAGTGACGCATCGCTGACGGCAGCCGCTTCCGCGGAAGCCGGACCAGCGCCCGCCGTCACGCCGGACGACTGCCTCCAGTCGCTCGGGATCAAGGGCATGGCCGGGGCCGAGGCCGTCGCGCGCGCTCTCCTATCGTCGACCGCGGTCATCCAGCCCGACCTCGATGGCCTGGTCCGCGACGGGTTGGCGGTCGCGGTCGCCGATTCATACCGGCTGACCGACCCTGGGAGGTCACGCCGCATGGCCCTCATCGTCGCTGAACAGGCAGCGTTCGGGGTCGAGCAGTCGCTCGATGCGCTCGACGGCTTCCTGGGCCTCGACAAGCGGCTCAAGGAGGCGGTCACGGACTGGCAGGTCCGTCCGGGCGGCAACGCGCTGAACGATCACAGTGACGCCGAATACGACGCCGCGGTCCTCGGCCGGCTGGCGTCGCTTCACGCTGAAGCAGTGGCATGGATCGCCCCTCTCGAACGAGCGTGGCCGCGCGCTCACCGCTATCAGCTTCGCCTGACCGACGCCATGGCGCGGGTGCTCGACGGCGACCAGCGTTACATCGCCTCGGCGCGGGTCGAGAGCTACCACGGTGTCTGGTTCGAGCTGCACGAGGAGCTCATCCTCCTGGCCGGCCGGACACGCGCCGATGAGGTCGCCGCTGGGCGCGCGTAACGTCGCGCATGTAACGGGCCATTCGGCCCTCCTGGGCCGGATGGCAGCGACGCTACGATCGACACGAGCCGGCGCGCCCCTACGGGTGGGCGCACCACGTGTCGTTGGAGTACGCGGATGGCCATCCTTGTTCGTGTGCCGCCCCGGCTGGGTCGACAGGAGTCAGGTGCGCTCAGGGTTCGCGAGGCCGTTCACGCCGATTGGCGGGAGTGCGGCCGCATCTGCTACGAGGCGTTCGCGACCGTCGCGCGGGGCCACGGCTTCCCGCCGGACTTCCCCTCGTTCGAGGCCGCGGCGCTGCCGATCCGGGGACTCATCGATCACCGGCGTATCTATGGTGTGGTCGCGGAGCGAGACGGTCGGATCCAGGGCAGCAGCTTCCTGGACGAGCGATCGATCATCTCGGCCATCGGGCCGGTCAGCGTCGATCCGACCTGTCAGGACGAGGGCGTGGGTCGCGCCCTCATGAACGCGATGATCGCGCGGGCGGCCGAGCGACGCGCGCCGGGTGTCCGTCTGATCCAGGTCGCCTATCACAATCGCTCTCTGTGCCTATACGCCAAGCTCGGTTTCGACGTCCGGGCGACGTTCGCGGCGATGCACGGCGAGCCCTTCGGGCTGGCCTTGCCGGGCTACGCCGTCCGAACGGCCACGTCGGATGACGCTCCGGCGTGCAACGCGCTGTGCGTCCGTGTCCATGGCTTCGAGCGGGCCGAGGAACTCGATGAGGCGATCGCCGCCGGTACCGCCAGGGTGGTGGAGCGCCTCGGACGCATCACCGGCTATACGACGGCGATCTCCTATTTCAGCCACTCGGTCGCCGAGACGAACGACGATCTCTTCGCGCTCATCTGCGCGGCCGGAGGCTTTGGCACCCCGGGCTTCCTCGTTCCGCTTGGCAACGCCCAGCTCTTCCGCTGGTGTCTTGCCCATCGGCTGCGCGTCTTCTTCCTCACCAACCTGATGACCACCGGCATCTACCAGGAGCCTCGTGGCGCATACCTGCCATCCGTGGGCTACTGATCCGTCGCGCGATCCCGGCCGGTAGGATTGCTCGACTGTGGCTGAACCCTCCGTCCTCACGGTCGCCGGGCCGGTGCCCGCCCGCGCCCTCGGCATCGTGGACGCGCATGACCATCTGTTCATCGCCTCGCCGGCGCTGCGTGGGGGTGAGATCGACGACCCCGAGCTGGTCATCGAGGAAGTCCGGGAGGCGAAGGCCTCGGGGATCCGTGCCATCGTCGAGTTGACGCCGATCGGCCTCGGCCGG
>PNAP01000050.1 GCA_003169735.1 Chloroflexota bacterium
GAGGACCCAAAGCCAAGCCCTGAACGAACCGCAGTATCCCGTCGTCTCGTCCGTCGCAATCAGTCGCGGGGGTGGTCCGTTCTCTGGGGAACGGACCTACCTCACTTTCGGACGCATCAACGGGTCGTCCGACGCCGCCGGGGAGGAATCTTCGATGCCGAACCAGAGCGAGAGCGGCCGGGACAGGACACAACGCCGAGAACATGATCGCCGGGCGCGCGCCTACGAGTTGATCACGAGCAACCCGTACCATCTATCGAAGGTCGGGCGGATGATGGTCCTCGTCTTGACAGTGGTCGTGGTGATCGCCTTGACCGGATTCCTGGCGCGCGGTCTTTTCCATTGGTAACGCCCGAAGGGATCGCTCCCCGTTCGACGTTCTGAGGCGGCGCGCACGCCGCGATCACGCGTGCCGCGCAGGGCTGCCGGATCGATCGCGGAGCGTCCAGCATATCTGGCGCACCGGCCTACACTGGAGATGTTGCGAACGTCAGCAACGCCTCAGAAAGGAGGGGTCGCGATGACGAGTCCTCACACCACCGGCGTCTGGATGACGGCCGACTCGGCTACCGTCGTGTCCTGGAGCCCCGAGGACACGGTGCGCCACTTGATCGATTCCACGGTGCCCGGCCGACACCGCACGACCGGACGACCACCGACCGAAGAGCGCCCGGACAGCGGCCGCCACCGCGAGGAGCATATGCGGATCTTCCTCGATCAGGTGGCCAGGGTGCTGCCGGTCGACGACGACCTGCTGCTGGTCGGGGACGGCGAGGTCGTCGAGCACTTCGCGAACCGTGTCCGGGCCGACGACGACCGACACGGCCACGAGCGGCGGGTCCAGGTCGAGCGGAGTGGGCCGATCACGGAACCCCAGTTGGTCGCTCGGATCCGCACCTTCGCCGGTTCGCCGGCCAAGCGCCGTCAGCCGCGCTGAGAAGAGGCGGTCGCGATGAGTGACGGACACCGATTCCGACGACATGAGCTCGAACTTGCCGATGGCGGCAAGCTCGTGCTCAACGTCGATGGCTCGATCGACCACGTGGATGACCACGGCGCCACGGCCAGGTCCTGGGCGCCCGATGATCCCGAGTGGCCGGACCAGGCGCTCCGATTCGGGCTGCGTCCCGAGGTCCCGACGGTCGCGCCAGCGGGCCGTCGCCCAACGGAGACGAAGCCCAAGCGCTGGTAGCCGGGGCTGCCCGTCAATCCTCGGCGCGGATCGGAGCGCGTTCAGGCCCGCCGGCGGCTTCCCAGCGTTTCGACGATCCGGTCGAGGTCGACGCATCGACGCTGCGGCTCCCACGCCCCACAGATCCTTGAACGAAGATCGTTGGGCGGGCTGATAGTCGAAGCGCGGCACCAAGCAGCGTCGCCGGCGTTGGCAATGGCGACCAGCCAGGCTAGTCGGCCAGGCATCACGGCTCCTCGTCCGCTGCGAAGCGTTCGCGGTCGTCCTACTCCGGCCAGATGTCGTAGCGCTCGCCGAGTTCGCGGACGCGGTCGCCATCGTCCAGCTCGGCGGGGGTAAGTGCGGCGAGTTCGGCGAGGTATCGATCGAAGCCGCCTGGCGTGAAGATCGTGATCAGGCGACCCCCATCGACGCACGTCACCTCGTGCCGGCGGTCGGCCACCACGGTGACGGTGGCGCCGGGGGTCGCGTTGACCGTCTCATCCTCGAACGCGAACGTGACCTCGCTGTCGAGGATGTAGAAGATCTCGACCATCGACCTATGCCGGTGGGCAGGCAGATGGAACCCCGGCTTCAGGGAGTCCTCGACGACCGTGACCCGCCCATCGGTCAGCTCCGTCGGTGTCTTGACCGAGATGCGGTCCTGGGACCAGTCGTATTCGCGCCCATCGGTCGGCGCGACGAAGTACTGCTTCATGCGGCTTCCGTCGACACCGGATTCAGGTCATGCGCTCGACCCACGCCGCTCGCCAGGCGGGTGCGTCGAAGGGCGGGGCGAAGAACCAGCGCTCGCGATGCACTTTCCCACCCTTGAGCTGCAGCTGGACGGCGAGGAACCAGCTCGAGCCATCGGGGTAGCGCGCCGTCCCGTCGGCCCACCAGAAGTCGCCGCTGCCGACGATCCGCTGGACGGTGTTGAACGGCGTCACCACCCACCGGTCTTCGCTTCCGAAGACCTGGAACCCCTCGCCGGTCGGCCGGCCATCCGGCCAATGGTCGATGATCGCCCGATCGTTCGCATGACCGCGGATCCGCTCTCCTGACTGCGGGAATTCCATCGTCCAGTCAGCATTGCGCCCGCTACCCAAGGTGTCGCCATCGTGCGTGGCAAGCGCGCCGATGTATCGACGAACGATCTCCTCGTTGGACGGCTGGGCCATTCGTCGTCTCCTTCGATGCGACTGGACGCGACCGTGGCGGCCTGGGATCCGGTGGTCCGGATCGCCTCGCCCGTCCATGGTAAAGACTTCGTGTTCCCAGCGGCGTGCAGGGCCGGAGCTGGCACATGCCGACGTTATCGCGGATTGACTCAGCGGGCGCGATCAAGGGACGCCAGCGATCCGCACCAGCGACGCCCAGGTTTGGAGTGGCGTTCAGAGCGGAGCCCTTCGCGGCCGCCACGATCTGGTCATAGCGGTGCGACCGGTACGGCTCGGCCGCCTCGCACCAGCCCAGCTTGGTGAGCGAAGACGACCACCTGCGCCCGGTCCCGTGCCCCGACCTTCGCCATGATCCGGCTGGCGTGGGTCTTGACCGTCGCCGGGCTGATCGTCAGGTGATCGGCGATCTCATCGTTGGACAGGCCGGTCGCAACCAACACCATGATCTCGCGCTCTCGTTCGGTCAGCTCGGTGAGTCCCGGCAC
>PNAP01000083.1 GCA_003169735.1 Chloroflexota bacterium
TCGAGGTTGTGCTCGATGACGATGACCGTGTTGCCCGTATCGACGAGGCGATGCAGGACCTGGAGGAGTTTCTCCACGTCGGCGAAATGGAGGCCTGTGGTCGGCTCGTCCAGGAGATAGACCGTTCGGCCGGTCGCGCGGCGCGAGAGCTCCGTGGCCAGCTTGACGCGTTGCGCCTCGCCGCCCGAGAGCGTCGTCGCCGGCTGGCCCATGCGGATGTACCCGAGCCCCACGTCGACGAGCGTCTGGAGCTTGGTCGCCACCGACGGCACCGGCCGGAAGACCTCGAGCGCCTCTTCGGTCGTCATGTCGAGCACGTCGGCGATGGAGTGGCCGCGGTAGTGGATCTCGAGCGCCTCGCGGTTGTAGCGCTTGCCGCCGCACACCTCACAGGTCACGTAGACGTCGGGCAGGAACTGCATCTCGATCTTCAGGATGCCGTCGCCGTGGCAGTTCTCACAGCGCCCGCCCTTGACGTTGAAGCTGAAACGGCCGGCCTTGTAGCCACGAACGCGGGCCTCGGGCACGCCCGCGAACAGCTCCCGGATCGGCCCGAACAGCCCCGTGTACGTGGCCGGGTTGGAGCGCGGCGTCCGCCCTATGGGGCTCTGGTCGATCTCTATGATCTTGTCGATGGCTTCGATGCCGTCCACCGAGTCATGGTCGGCGGGCTGCTCGCGGGCGCCGTTCAGGCTGCGTGCCAGCGCCCGGTACAGGATCTCGGTCACCAACGTGCTCTTGCCGGAGCCCGAGACGCCGGTCACGGCCGTGAACGTGCCGAGCGGGAAGCTCACATCGATGTCCTTGAGGTTGAACGCCCGCGCGCCGCGCACGACGAGGGCGTGCCCGTTGCCTTTCCGTCGCACCTTCGGAACGGGCACGGCCCGTTCGCCGCGCAGGAAGGCACCGGTGATCGACCGAGGCTCGGCCAGGATGTCGGCGAGCGTGCCGCTGGCGATGACCTCGCCGCCGTGCTCGCCGGCGCCCGGCCCGATATCGACCACCCAATCGGCCGTCCGGATGGTCTCCTCATCGTGCTCGACGACGATGAGCGTGTTGCCCAGGTCACGCAGCCGGATGAGCGTGGCGATGAGCTTGGCGTTGTCCTTCTGATGCAGGCCGATGGTCGGCTCATCGAGGATGTAGAGGACGCCCACGAGGCTCGAGCCGATCTGGGTGGCGAGCCGGATGCGCTGCGCCTCCCCTCCCGACAGCGTCGAGCTGGTGCGATCGATGGTCAGGTAGTCGAGTCCGACGTCGACCAGGAATCCGAGCCGAGCGACGATCTCCTTGAGCACCTGGCGGGCGATGGTGCGCTCGCGCTCCGACAGCCGCTCGGGGAGTTCCTCCGCCCAGGCCAGACCGTCCGTTACCGCCATCGCCGAAACGTCCGAGATATCGCGCCCGTCGATGGTCACGCCGAGCGCCTCGGGACGAAGACGCTTGCCCTTGCAGACCGGGCACGGCCGCTCGACCATGAACTTCTCGAGCTCCGTCTTGACCCAATCCGATTCGGTCTCGCGGTAGCGCCGCTCGAGGTTCGGCAGCAGCCCCTCGAAGGTGGCGTTGTAGCTGCGCGTGCGACCGTGGTGGCGGTACGTGACCTTGAGGTGTTCGACGTGCGGAGCCCGCAGGAGATAGTCGAGGTGCTCCGGCGCGAGCTGGTTGATGGGCACGTCCGTCCGGAACCCCCGCTCCTTGGCCACGGTCTCGATGATCTTGCCGTACCAGGAATCCGAGATGGGCTGGCGCGACCACGGGGCGAGCGCGCCCTGGTCGAGCGTCAACTTCTTGTTCGGGATGACGCGATCCGCGTCGAACTCCATACGTACCCCGAGCCCGGTGCATGCCGGGCACGCGCCGTGCGGCGAGTTGAACGAGAAGGAACGCGGCTCCAGTTCCTCGATGGTCGCGCCGTCGAACGGGCACGTGTAGCGCTCGGAGTAGCGCTGCTCCTCGAACCCGTCGCCGTCAGCCGAGGCAACGACGACGACGCCATCGCCGAGTCGGAGTGCCGTCTCGACCGAGTCCGCCAGCCGAGCGGCATCCGGATTCGCGTTGCCCGCGCCGTAGGCCGCACCGTCGTCATCGACGTGCCGCACCACGAGCCGATCGACCACGACCTCGATGGTGTGCCGCTTGTACTTGTCGAGCGTCGGGGCCTCGTCCAGGTCGAACAGCTCACCGTCGACGCGGATGCGCACGAATCCCTGCTTGCGAGCGGCCTCCACGACCCGGTCGCCCTCCGTCTTGCGATCTTTGATGAGCGGCCCGAGGATGACCAGCCGGCTGCCTTCCGGCAGTGCCAGGATCCGATCGACGATCTGCTGCACCGTCTGGCGCTCGATCTCGTGGCCGTTCGGGCAGTGCGGATGGCCGACGCGCGCGAACAGCAGGCGCAGGTGGTCGTAGACCTCGGTGACCGTGCCGACGGTCGAACGCGGATTACGGCTGGCGCCCTTCTGGTCGATCGAGATGGCCGGCGAGAGGCCATCGATCTGGTCGACGTCGGGCTTCTCCATCTGGCCCAGGAACTGCCGCGCATAGGCCGACAGGCTTTCGACATAGCGGCGCTGGCCCTCGGCGTAGATGGTGTCGAAGGCAAGGCTCGACTTGCCGCTCCCTGAGAGTCCGGTGATGACCACCAGCCGGTCGCGCGGCAGCTCGACGGTGATGTCCTTGAGGTTATGTTCGCGGGCTCCGCGAACGATCAACTTGTCGGTCATGGCGCGGCGGGGCACTCGCTCAGTATAGAACGTCTGTGCGGTTTCTTGGCAACCGGACTGCGTGGAGCAGCGTAGCCGAGCTACCCAGCCCTCGCATCATCGTGGTTGCGTCCACGGCCGCGAGATGCAACCATCCGGCGCGAGACATCCCCGTTGGGGTGCCACCCACCGAGGACAGGTCAGGGGGGAGAACGATGCCCGTTTCCACGCGCCGGTTGCTGCCGGCCATGTTCGTCGCCATCGTGGTCGTCCTGCTCGCGTCGGCGGCGATCCTGCAGTCGAACCGTGCGCCATCGGCTTCCGCCCCGTCCGCTAGCCCGGCGACCGGCGCCGACGCGAGCCTCACCGCTGACGGTGGGGGTCGGGCCGCACCGGGCGACAGCGACACCTCGGTCGACGCCGGGGATCGCACTGCGCGCCTCGCCACGACCGCCGACCAGACGGCTGCGGGCGCGAGCGAACGACCGAGTGAGATCCACATGCAGATCGCCGGCGACGCCGTCTTCGATGTCCGGCGTCTCAAGAGCACCGTGGTCAAGTTCGAGCTACCGGAGCGCGATCCATCGGAGAGCGGCGACGAAGATACCAACGCTACCGCCGACTCGAAGGGCTCCGACTCCGGGAATGCCGGAGACGAGGGCACGGCGTCTTCCGTCACCGTCCCCGCCGAAGCGGCCCCGGCGCCGGCCCCCCTGAGCAGCTTCGATGGCCTCGATTTCGCGACCTGGGGTGCCGGCCACCCGCCCGACACGAACGGCGATGTCGGTCCCGCCTACTACATCGAGACGGTCAACACGTCGATCGGGATCTTCAACAAGACGACAGGAGCCCTCGTCTCCGCGTTCACCTTCAACACCCTCATGAGCCAGGGCACGTTCGGCAACCTGTGCGATACCAACAACTTCGGTGACCCGGTCGTCCTTTACGACACCTTCGAGGATCGCTGGATCATCACCGATTTCGCCTTCCAGCTCGACGGGTCGGGCAATATCGTCAACCCGCCGGGCTCGTTCCAGTGCTTCGCCGTATCCAAGACCGGAGACCCCGTGTCGGGAGGCTGGAACTTCTACTCGATCAACACGACGGGCGGTCTGGGCGACTACCCGAAATTCGGCATCTGGCCCGACGGCCTGTACATGTCGACCAACATGTTCAACTACGCATCCGGCGGCGGCTTCGAGAACCCGCGCGTCTATGCCTTCAACAAGGCCCAGATGTACGCCGGGGATCCGTCCGTCCAGATCGTCACGTTCAATGCGCCGTCAGCGGACTTCACGCTCATCCCGTCGAATGCGCGGCTGCAGGCCGGCTCGCCACCGGCGGGCACGCCGGACTACTTCGTGGCCTCGGAGGAGTTCGTGAACGCCCTGACGGTCTACAAGTTCCACGTCGATTGGGATCGCATCTCCCTGTCCACGTTCACCGGTCCGGACGTGCCGCTGGCCGCGACCAGCTACCCGAACGGGCTCGTGCCGAATGCGCCATCGCAGGGCGGCAACACCCTTGATGTGCTCGCGAACCGCGCCATGGTGCAGAACCAGTACAGCGACATCGGCGGTGTCGAGTCGCTCTGGATGGCGCACACCGTGCAACGCGCGACGTCCGGTTTCGCAGCGCCCCGCTACTACCAGGTCAACGTGACCGGCGGAACGGTCGCCGCGAACCTGGTCCAGGCGGCGACCTGGGACCCGGATGGCGCCAATGTCATGTATCGATTCCTGCCCAGCGTGGCGGTCGACCGGGTGGGCGACATGGCGATGGGTTACAGCACCTCCAGCAGCACCACCAAGCCGGCCATCAAGTACGCCGGTCGCCTCGCGACCGATCCGGTCAACACGTTCAGCCAGACCGAGCAGACGCTCATCCAGGGCACCGGGACGCAGCTCGGGAATTGCGGCAGCGGCGCCTGCATCCGCTGGGGCGACTACAGCTCGATGACGCTCGACCCCGACGGTTGCACCTTCTGGTACTCGAATGAGTACTTCGCCACGGACGGGCTGAACGATCTCACGCGCATCGGCTCGTTCCAGATGCCCGGATGCACCCCCGTCGGGGTTGGCGGGACGGTGTCCGGCACGGTCACCGCAAGTGCTGGGGGGGCTACCATCAGTGGCGCCACGGTCGCGTTCGGGAGTCGCACGGCGACGACGAACGGAAGCGGCGTCTACACGTTCTCCAGCATCCCGGCCGGCACGTACCCGGCCATCGCCGTCAGTTCGCCCGGATACGCTCCCGGCGCGGCGAGCCCGGTGGTCGTCGCCGACGCAACCACAACGACCGACGATTTCGCACTGACGACCGCCGCGACGAGTGCGTGCCTCACCGACACGACCAAATCGGATTTCCAGACCGGCGTCGCGACCAGCTGCGATCTGACCGGGAACCCCGGTGACGTGACGCTCCTCGATGCCCCAACGATCGACCAGCAGAACGGGACCCTGAGTGGCTCCGGCGTCGGCATCACCACGACGATCTGGGGCGGACAGACCTTCACGCCATCGGTCACCGGGCCGATGCCGAAGGCCGATGTCAATCTCTTCTGCTCCGGTTGCACGGGCACGACGCCGAACCTCACGCTCTCAGTGAGGGCGACAAGCGCCGGCCTGCCCACGGGTGCCGACCTGGCGTCGGCGACGATCACCGGATTCTCGAGCGGTGCCGGCGTGTACTACACCGGAACCTTCGCCATCCCGCCGACGCTGACGGCAGGGACGATGTACGCCCTGGTCATCCGTCCGATCGCGAATCCGTCGCCTGGGACCTATGCGATCACGCGAAGCTCGACCGACGTGTATCCCGGCGGGACCCGGGTCTCCGGGGCAACCGCCGGCACGGTCTGGTCCACCCCGTTGACCGCCGGCACTTCGACTGACGCCGGATTCGACGTCTACATCGAGGCGGGCTTCGCAACGTCCGGAACGCAGGTGTCTTCCCTGAAGGATGCGAACCCGGCGCCCGAGCGCACGCCGACCTGGACCACGCTGTCCTGGAACGCCACCGCCCCGACGAACACGGGCATCAAGTTCCAGGTCGCCGCCAGCAACAGCCCGGACGGGTCGTTCGACTTCGTCGGTCCCGACACCACGTCGGCGACGTTCTTCACCACCAGCGGTGCGTCGCTCAGCCAGTTCAACGGCCTGCGCTACCTGAAGTACGAGACCTACCTGAGCACGACCGATAGCGCCGTCACGCCGACCTTGAACGACGTCACGGTCTGCTTCGACGACGTCCTCCCCACGACCACGCTCGCGGTCGATCCCGCCGCCGGCACCTATGGCCAGACGGCCGACCTCTCGGCCACGCTGACGTCGGACGCCAGCGGTCTGAGCGGCAAGACGGTCACGTTCTCACTCAACGGCAGTTCCATCGGCGACGCCACCACCAACGTGTCCGGCGTCGCTTCGTTGACCGCCGTCAGCCTCACCGGCTTCGACGCCGGTGACTATCCGACCGGCGTGTCGGCCTCGTTCGCGGGCGACGGCACGCATACCGCCAGCAGCGGCACGGCCGACCTCGATGTCTCGCAAGCCTCGGCGACGCTGACCATCGATCCGTCCAGCCTCACCCAGGATTGGGACGGTAACCCGAAGAGCGTCACCGTCACCACGACTCCTCTCGGCCTGAGTGGCGTGTCGGTGACCTATGACGGATCGGGCACTGCCCCATCCGATGTCGGTCACTACGACGTCGACGCTTCGCTCACCAACGCGAACTACACGGCGACCGACGCCACCGGCACGCTCGACATCTCGGACGTGCTGGCATCGCAGACCATCACCTTCGATCCGCTGCCGGACAAGACCTTCGGCGATGCCGCCTTCGACGTCTCGGCGAGCGCGTCGTCGGGCCTGACCGTCACCTTCGGTGTCGGCGCATCGGACCAGTGCACCATCAGTGGCGCCACGGTCACGCTGACCGACATCGGCTCGTGCACGGTCACCGCCAGCCAGAGCGGCGGGCCTCACTTCGCGGCCGCGGCGGACGTGGCCCACACGTTCGCCATCCTCCAGGCAGATTCGACGACGACCACGACGGTCGCCGCGATCGCGCCCAATCCGACCTATCAGTTCAGCGACACGGTCACGCTGAGTGCCACCGTCACCGGCGACGTGGCCGGCGGCACCGTCAAAGGCACCGTGGTGTTCCGCGTCGGTGGCAACCCCGCGGCCGGCATCAGCGTTCCCGTCGATGCCGCCTCACCGGCAGATGTGTCGGTCCCGGCTCGTCTCGACTCGGACCTGATCGCCGTCGGCGGGAAGACCTACAGGGTCACCGCGGCGTTCGTGGCGGACGTCGACAGTGACTACTCATCCAGCTCCGGCCAGGTGCCGATGGCCGTTCGGCCGGAGGGCGCACTGGCCACGCCCGGGCGGCGCGACGGCAGCACGCCGATGCAATACACCGGCGTCACGTCCGTTGGTCTCAGAGTACGGCCGCGCCTCGTGGTCACCGTGATGCAGGGTCAGGGCAGCGAGACCGGGGACACCGAGAACGTCGACTTCACCGGGGGAGGCGCACGGGTCCGCTTCCTGCTCTATCAGATCGACTGCGCCACCACATGTCCGACGGGACCGGTCTTCAGGTCCCGGGGCGTGGCCATCGTCGATGCCGCGACATGGGCCACGACCGGCCACGGACGAGCCGTCATCCGTGCCAAGCGCCCACTACCGGCCGGTACCTACCGGATCTTCGTCACGCGGGTCATCAACGGCTACCTGCTGGTGGACAACCTCAACGCGCAGTTGACGGTCGGGCCGGCCAAGGCATCGGGCTTCGTGGATCGATCGGGCGCCGTGTGACCCGGGCGGGGCACGCGTGCCCGCTGGGTGCTCGGGCTCCTCAGCTGATCGGCTTGACCACCATGTCGTACAGGATGCCGATGACCAGCACGAGATCGACGACACGCACGATGCGCATCCGCGGATCGGCGGAGATGACGTTGATCTCGGCCGAGAACGGTCCGTCTGGAGCGGCCGCACTGGCCGTGGCGAGGCGCTCGATCCATGGCCCGATCAGCGTCGCGCCGATGCCCATCAGGAACGCGAAGAGGATGTAGGCGATGACCAGCCAACCGGCCAGGAGGTTGACCGAACTCGAGATCGCCGCGACGAGTCCAAGCGCGCCGCCGATGACATAGAGGATCGGGATGGCCACGGCCAGCGTCTTCGCCCCGCTGGTCACGGCTCGGAGCGTCTCGGTGCGGCCGCCCCTTAGTGCCAGCGTGACGATGGTCAGCGGCCCGTACGAGATGGCAACGGCCGAGAACATGAACAGTATGTGCAGGAAGACCAGGAACAGCGACATCTCCCCTCCCTCGGCGCGATGTTGGAAGGGCCGATGATAGCCAAGCGTCAGCGGCGGCGAGCCTCGATCACGCAGACCTCATCGATCGTTCGATTCGCCTGCGATCAATGGAAGGCGAGATCGTCACACACCAGCCAGACGCCGCCCTCCTGAGTGACGTTGACGGGGCCGCTGATGTCGTTCGGCTTCGAGATGCTCGCTGTCATGACCGGCAGCACCTGGTCGATGGTGGCGTCGTCGGTCGGTTCAGCCGCCGCGGCCAGCACGGACCGGATGATGTCCCGCGCCTTGGTCGGATCCATGTTGATGGTGATCGTGCCGGTGACATTGACGACGGCGCTCGTGCCGGAGATGCTCGCCTGCGTGGCCGTGAAGTTCTGCACGTCGATGGAGATGGCATCGATGATCTGACTCGCCGTCACTCCCGGAGCGGCCGAGGCAAGGGCTTGCGCCGGATCCATCTCGGCGGCGACGACGTCGCGCTTGGCCGCGCAGATGAGCGGCGCGATGGCGGCGAAGTCCTTCGACTTGAATGCATTGATGACGGCGTTGACAGCCCCGACGGGATCACCGCCGGAGCTGGAGCCACATCCGACGAGACTCATGACGATGACCAGACCGACCAGCACCTTGCGCATGCTCTCCCCTCCTCGATGTTGCGGGCGTCGATGACGATGCTACCTGAGCCCCAGGGCCGGAACGAGGCCGTCCGGCGCGATGGGCCCCTGGTCAGCGGCGCCGGCCTCGGGTCGGGCGAGTCCCGGTGCGCTTGACGACGTTGGGGGTGACCCGGCGATCCCAGGTCGGACGCTCGAGCCAGCGCGCCATCCATCCGGCGTCATCGCCTTCGTGCTCGTCGCGCAGGCCGGGAAGCCAGTCGCCGGCCGTGCCTTCGTCGACGGGTCTCTCGCCGTCGCCGTCCGCGTCGTCGTGGTGGCCGTTGGCGTCGTGGCCGTTCGTAGCGGCCAGCGGCTCCTCGCCGGCTCCGAGCACCGTGACCGATGTGACCTCGAGCGCATCTGCCTCGTCGCGGAGAGCGCGCCGGCCGCGGCGGTCGCCGGCTTTCATGGCCGCCATCCGCTTCGACGGCGCCGCCGACGCGTCACCATGCGACGCCGGACCACCCGGCCGCTCCCGCGAGGCGCGCTCCGCGGCCTTCAGCACGGCCGTCGACGCGTCGCCATCGAGCACGCGCAGCCGGATCTCCTGGATCTCGTCGCGGAGCGCGGCGGCGCGTTCGAACTCGAGTTGCTTGGCGGCGGCGCGCATCTCCGCCTCGAGTTGCGTGATCAGCTTGTCGACCTGTTCCTTGGACATCTCGGTGAGTTCGCGGCTGCCGTCCTTGCCATACGCGCCGGGCGCCTCGGCCACCGCCCGCAGGCGATCGTTGATGTCGCGGATTCCCTTGATGATGGTCGTCGGCTCGATGCCGTGTTCGGTGTTGTAGGCGGTCTGGATGGCGCGGCGGCGGCTCGTCTCATCGATGGCGACCTGCATCGATTCGGTGGTCCGATCGGCGTACATGACGACCTCGCCGCCGATGTTGCGCGCCGCGCGGCCGATGACCTGGATGAGCGACCAGGCGCTGCGCAGGAAGCCTTCCTTATCGGCGTCGAGGATGGCCACCAGGGTCACCTCGGGGAGGTCGATGCCCTCGCGCAGCAGGTTGATGCCGACCAGGACATCGAACACGCCGAGGCGGAGATCGCGCAGGATCTGCACCCGCTCGAGCGTGTCGACCTCACTGTGCAGGTAGCTGACCTTGATGCCCATCTCGTGCAGGTAGTCGGCCAGGTCCTCGGCCATCTTCTTGGTGAGCGTCGTGACCAGTACGCGCTCCTTCTTCTCGACCCGGTCGCGGATGCGGTCGATTAGATCGTCGATCTGGCCCTCGGTCGGGCGGATCTCGATGCCCGGGTCGACCACGCCCGTCGGGCGGATGAGTTGCTGGACGATCTGCTCGGACGTCCGGAGCTCGTAGGCAGCCGGCGTCGCACTCATGAAGACGACCTGGTCGACATGCTCCTCGAACTCGTCGAAGGTGAGCGGCCGATTGTCGAGCGCCGACGGCAGCCGAAAGCCGAAGTCGACCAGGATCTCCTTGCGCGTCCGGTCGTTCTTGTACATGCCGACCACCTGGGGAATGGTCATGTGGCTCTCGTCCACGACGAGCAGCCAGTCGGGCGGGAAGTAGTCGAGGAGCGTCCACGGCCGTGAACCCGCCTCGCGCCGGGCGAGGTGGCGCGAGTAGTTCTCGATGCCGGAGCAGAACCCGAGCTCGCGCATCATCTCGACGTCGAACGTGGTGCGCTGCCGGAGCCGCTCGGCTTCCAGGATCATGCCCTTGTCGTTGAGCTCCTGGACGCGCTGCTCGGCCTCCTTCTCGATGTCGACGAGCGCCTCCTTCATCTTGTCGGCCGGCGTCACGAAGTGGGAGGCGGGGTAGACGTTGAGCTCCTTGCGCTCGGCGAGCAGTTCGCCGGTCAGCGGGTCGAGCTCGGTGATGCGCTCGACCTCGTCGCCGAAGAACTCGACGCGGACGATGAAATCGTCATAGGCAGGCTGGAGCTCCAGCGTGTCGCCACGGACCCGGAACTTGGCACGGGTGAGCTGCTGGTCATTGCGCTGGTACTGAAGGTCGACCAGCTGACGGAGGACGCCGTCCCGGCGATATCGACCCCCCTGGCGGAGCCGGACGACGGTGGCGCCGTAGTCGACCGGTGCGCCGAGGCCGTAGATGCAGCTGACGCTCGCGACGATGATCACGTCGCGGCGCTCGAAGAGGGCGCGGGTGGCGGCGTGGCGAAGCTTGTCGATCTCGTCGTTGCGCGACGAGTCCTTCTCGATGTACGTGTCGCTCCGAGGCAGGTACGCCTCGGGCTGGTAGTAGTCGAAGTAGCTCACGAAGTACTCGACCGCGTTGTCCGGGAAGAACTCGCGGAACTCGCTGTACAACTGAGCGGCCAGCGTCTTGTTGTGGGCAAGGACGAGGGTCGGCTTGTTGACCCTTTCTATGGCGGAGGCGATGCTGAAGGTCTTGCCCGTGCCGGTCGCGCCCAAGAGGGTCTGGTGCTTGAGGCCTTTCTCGATGCCCGCGACCAACTTCTCGATGGCCTGCGGCTGATCGCCGGTCGGCTGGAAGTCGGCAACGAGCTTGAAGTCGGGCATCGCCCGACTCTACCAGCGGAACCTGCCAATCGCTGTCAGGTACAAGCCGGCCTTACGCGTCCTGCGGCGCCAATCCGGCACGGGCGGTGATCTCGGCCACCACCGAGGACTTCTCGTCCGCGTAGTCCTGGACCCAGCGCCACGTTCGCGCGGCCAGCTCACGCTTCCGCCGCAGGTAGAGGGCGTGGTCGTCCGGATGGGTCCGCAGCCAGTCGCGCAAGCCGATCATCCGGGCGATCTCGCCGCTGCCGGGGCTGAAGACATGCAGGTTGATATCGGTGTCCGGGCCTTTGAAGACGCGGTGCTGGTGCCACTCGGGTTCGCGGATGGTCAGGACGTAGCCGACGCCTTCCAACGCCGGCACGTAGGTCGCCTCGTCCGACGAGTCGGGCACGGCCAGCAGGATGTCGATGCGCGGTTTGGCGGCCATGCCAGGGATCGACGTCGAACCGACGTGCTCGAGCGCGATGACGCGATCAGCGAGGGCGCCGCGGATGCGGGTCGCCTCGCGCTCGAACAGAGCCGGCCATGCAGGGTCGTAGTCGGCCAGCTCGACGGTCGCGTTGTGCGGCTGCCGGGTCCCGACGAACGCCCGAGTGACCTTGGCGTCGCGCTCCGCCTGGTCATGCATCTCGCGCACCGTCTCTCGAGAACAACCCGCCCATCGCGGGTGCAAGGGCCTCGGCCAGCGCGTCCTCGACGCGATCGCGCGTCTCGGCGAGCGAGCCATCTGTCGAGAGCCGGCGCGTCGCCGCCGCGGCCAACCGATCGGCCAGGTCGGGGCCCTGCGCGGCGAGCCGGCGCTCGAGGTCGTCAGCCGTGGCGCCCCGCGCAAGACCGCGCTGCCGCTGCGTGTCGGCCGAGCACTCGATCAGCCAGACCTCGTCGCAGCGTTCCGCCAGCCCGCCCTCTACCAGCTTGATGGCTTCGATCACCACGACGAGCGGGCCGGCCGCGACGGCCGACTCCAGTGCCACGTCGACGAGCACCCGGACCGCCGGATGCACGATGGCTTCCAGGTCGGCCAACGCCTTCGGATCACTGAACACGACCGCTGCCAGCGCTGCCCGGTCCAACGACCCGTCGGCTGCGAAGACAGTCGAGCCAAACCGCTCGCGGATCGGCGCCAACGTCGGTCGTCCGGGGCCGGTCGCCTCGCGCGCAAGCACATCGGCATCGATGACCGACGCCCCGAGGTCGCGGAGCATCCCGGCGACCGTGGACTTGCCGCAACCGATCGGCCCGGTCAGGCCGATGACGATGGGCCGCTCGGCGCCTGACGCGGTCATCGCGGCGCTCGCTCCTCGATGACCAGCCACGCTTCTTCGGCCTGGGAAAGGGCGGCGTCGACATCGGCGAGTTCGCTGCCGAGACGGCGAAGCTCGACGTAGTTGGAGGCGACCGACGGATCGGCCAGCGCCAGCTCCAGTTGGCTCTTACGCAAGCCGAGACGGGTCAGGTCGGCGCTCACCGCGCTCGATTGGCGGCGGTAAGAATCCTTGGACAGCGGCGCGGCACGGACCGGGCGCTGGGCCTTGGGTTTCGGGGGCGACGCCGGCGGGATGGGCGTGGTGCGATGGCCGTTGGTGACGCTGGAGCGTCCGATCAACCGCTTCGCCTGCACCTCCAGTTCGCCCTCGACCGTCCAGCCGGTCGCGACCGCGGCGCGCCACTCGCGATAGCCGCCCTCGAATGCCGCCGCGCGGCCCACCCCGCCGCGCGGAGCCGGATCCAGGACCCACAGCCGCTCGCAGACGCTGTCCAAGAGCCGCCGGTCGTGGGAGACGATGAGCAACGTGCCGGGCGACTCCCGCAGGAATGACTCCAGCGCCTCGCGCGCTGGGATGTCGAGGTGGTTTGTCGGCTCATCAAGCAGCAGGAAGTTCGCTGCCGAGACGCCGAGGAGGGCCAGCTCAAGGCGCGATCGCTCGCCACCGGAGAGTTCGGAGACCGGCTTTAAGACCTCCTCGCCGCGGAACAGGAAGCGCGCCAGGTAGGACCGCGCCGGCCCGATGTCCACCTGGGCCGCCGCGAGCATCGTGTCGAGCACGGTCGTGCCGGGGAATGCCTGGTTGCGGATCTGGGCGAGATACGCGGGCTGGACGGCGGCGCCGGTACGAACGAATCCCTCGAGCGCCGGGAGTTCCCCGGCGATCGTCCGAAGGAGCGTGGTCTTGCCGGCGCCGTTCGGGCCGACGATGCCGATCCGCTCTCCCCGCCGCGCTTCCAGCCGGTCGATCCGGACGATGGGGATCGGGGTGGCGCCGCTGCCGAGCGGAGCCGGGAACCCGGCCACGACGCCTTCGAGCAGGGTGACCATGTCGCCCGACCGGACCGGACCAGCGCCGGCCAGGCCCCTGGTCGGGAGCGCGAGACGCTGCTGGCGCTTGGGCGCCTCGATCTGGTCGAGTTGCTCCAGCCGCCGCTCGTGCTCGTGCATCTTGGCGAACTTACGGTGGCTCCGGTAGAGCTGGATGAGCTCCTTCTCCCGAACTGCGGCGCCCGCGCCGGACTCCGCGTCCTTGCGTTGCCGCGCGTCGGCTCCCTCGCGCTGGAGCAGATAGGCGGAGTACGCGCCGCGGAACGACTCCAGGCGCCGGTCGCGGATCTCCCAGATGCGCGTCGCGACGGCGTCCAGGAACGCGCGGTCGTGGGACGCGACGATCAACCCCGTGGCTCGTCGGACAAGCGCGATCTCCAGCCACTCCAGCGCGGCCAGGTCGAGGTGGTTGGTGGGTTCGTCGAGGAGTAATACGTCCGGATCGGCGACCATCAGCCGCGCCAGGGCGACGCGCGTCTGTTCGCCGCCCGACAGCTTCAGCGGTGAGCGCGACCAATCTTCGCGCGGGATACCCAGCCCGGAGAGCGTCTCCTCCACGCGCTGGTCGAGGTGGTAGCCGTCGAGGTGCTCGAAGCGCTCGCGAGTCGCGGCATAGACGCCCGATTCGACTGCCGACGCCCCCGCCGCCTCCAGCTCCTTCAGCTTCGTCTCCAGGGTCTCGACCTCCGCGGCTCCCGATCGGACGAGCGTCCGGACATCCTGCGCACCGGCGACGGTCGGGTCGAGGTTCGATTCCTGCGCGAGCATCCCGAGCCGCAGTCCGGATGACTTCACGATGCGTCCGGCGTCCGGTTCGTCGCGTCCGGCGATCAGGCGCAGCAGCGTCGTCTTGCCCGCGCCGTTCGCACCGACAAGACCGATCCGCTCACCCCGTGCGACGGCCGCGGACACCGAATCGAGGATGACGAAGTCGCCGATCTCGCGGCGCACCCCGTCGATGCGAAGGATGGACATGCGCTAGCGGCTGGCCTTCGCGGCTGGCCGAGCCCCGATTGCGCCCGGTCCGGTGGGCAACTCGCTCCACTTCGGGCCTTTCCGTGCTGCGCGGCGAGCGGGCGCGAGCAGCTTGCGATTGGCGGGCGTCTGCTGATCCACCGGCAGGCGCTGGCACCACGAGCAGAAGTGCGTGCCACGGGCGCCGAGCACGATCCGCCGCGTGGGGCGGCCACAGCGCGGGCATCCTTCCCCCGTCCGCTGATAGACGTTGAGGTAGTCCTGCATCTCGCCGTCGCCCTCGAGCGACGTGTAGTCATCGACCGAGCTGCCGCGGCGGTCGATCGCCTCTCCCAGGACGTCGCGGATGGCGAAATACAGGCGTCGCTCGTCGTCTGGTCGAAGGCTCGCGGCGGAACGGAGCGGATGGAGTCGGGCGCGCCACAGTGCCTCATCGGCGTAGATGTTGCCGATGCCGGCGATGAACTTCTGGTCGAGCAGCAGCGATTTCAAGCGACCTTTGCGTCCACGGATGTGCTTCCGGAACGCCCGCAGGGTGAACGCCGGGTCGAGCGGCTCCGGCCCGTGATCCTTGAACAACTCGGCCGCTTCATCGGCGCCCAGTAGGGTGCCCGCCTCGTCGCGCCGGTACAGCCCCAACCGTCCGAACTTGCGCGTGTCGCGGATCCGCAGCTCCAGCCCATCCGACAGCCCGAACACGTGATGCACGTGCTTGTCGCCTGTGACCTCGGGCGGCAGCACGAACAGCTGCCCGGTCATCTTGACCTGGATGATCATCGCCACGTCGCCGGTGAGTGTCAGCACCAGCCACTTCGCGCGGCGCGCGACGTCCAGCACCTCGCGCCCCACCACGCCCGATTCGAACCGGTCGGGGGCCGGGTACTTGATGGCTCGCGGCCAGTCGGTGCGGAACGAGGTGAACGTGCGGCCGACCACGCGCGGCGCCAACTCGCGCGCCATCGTCTCGACCTCGGGAAGCTCGGGCATCCATCCAGTGTAGGGAGAAGCCGGGCGGCCTCGTCAGGGAACGGCGGTCGGCGGAACCGTGTAGCCATTCAGCGCGATGTCGACCGTCAGTGATGCCGTCGCCGAGACGCCTCCGCCTGCCGCGATCGGGACGCCGGGCTCGAACACGAAGCTGTCGGTCATGTAATCAAGGGAGGACACGGAATAGGGAATGTCCCTCGTGGGCTGGTACCAGTACATCGGCGTTCCGGAGCACGTCGTGTTCGGGTAGACGTAAACGGGCGCCAGGAGACTGGCCGACGTCGGCTCGACGACGAACCGCAGCTGCTGCACGATCAGGGCTTTGCTCGCTGGCTGCGTGTCGATGACCGTGCAGCTCGCGGTGGCGATGTGCGCATATGGGGTCGAGAGGAACGTCTTCGGGTCGGACTCGGCCGCCAGCAACTGGTGCGCCACGTCGACGTTCGCGACGTTGCCAGCGCCACCCTGGATCTTCAACAGACTGACGGTCGCCACCGCCGAAGCGGGTATCAGGATCGCCATCAGAGCGATCGCCAACAGGAACGTGACGCGATCGATGCGCATCGGTCGACTCCTCGGCATGTCGTGATCGACAGGTGCGACCACTACCCGAGATGATGACCTAGACCCGCGCCATCGGGGTCATCGATTCCCAGTCGTCGCCGCTCTTCAGGTCGACGTCGAGTGGCACGTCCAGGGTCATGGCGCTCTCCATGACATCGCGCACGACCGGCGCCAGCGCCTCCAGTTCGCCGCGCGGCACCTCGAAGAGGACCTCGTCGTGGACCGAGAGGAGCATCCGCGCGCCCGAGCCGTCGCGGCGCAGCCGCTCGTGGAGGCGGATCATGGCGATCTTCATGATGTCGGCGGCCGTGCCCTGGATGGGCATGTTGATGGCCATTCGTTCGCCCGAGCCGCGCAGCGCCGAGTTGCGGGCCTCCAGTTCCGGGATCCAACGCCGCCGCCCGAGCAGCGTCTCCACGTAGCCCTGCCTCTTGGCCAGATCCTTAATATGGATCATGTAGTAGGCGATGCCGCTGTAGGCCGCGAAGTAGCTGTCGATGAACTCGCGCGCGTCCTGCCGGTCGATGCCAGCGCGGGACGCCAGCCCGAAGTCAGACATCCCGTACGCCAGACCGAAGTTGACCATCTTGGCCATCGACCGCTCATCGGGCGTGATATCGGCGGCATCCTTCTTCAGCACCCGAGCCGCCGTGTCACGGTGGATATCGGCCCGTCGCTCGAACGCCTCACGCAGGTGGACGTCGCCCGAGACATGCGCCAGGACTCGAAGTTCGATCTGGCTGTAGTCGGCCGCCAGCAGCACTTTGTCGGGGTCGCCGGCAACGAACGCGCGGCGGATACGGCGCCCGAGCGGCGTCCGGATGGGGATGTTCTGGAGGTTCGGGTCAGTGGAGCTCAGGCGACCCGTCGACGCGACGGCCTGCTGGAATGTCGTGTGCAGGCGGCCGGTCGTCGGATCGAGGAGCGCCGGGAGGGCATCGACGTAGGTGCTCTTGAGCTTGGTGTAGAGCCGCCAATCGAGCAGCATGCTGACCATCGGATGGGCCGCGCGCAGATCCTCCAGGACCGACGCGTCCGTCGAGAACCCGGTCTTGGTGCGCCGGCCGCGGGGCAGGTTCAATTCGTAGAACAGGACCTGCTCGAGTTGTTTCGGGCTGCCGAGGATGAAGCGATGCCCGACCGATTCGAAGATCTCCTCCTCGAGCCGGCCGATCTCGGTCTCGAACTCGTGCGAGAGATCGGCGAGCGCTGGCCGGTCGATGGAGACGCCGGTGGCCTCCATGTCGGCGAGGACCGGGATCAGCGGCAGCTCCAGCTCCTCCAGGATCCGCCGCAGCGCGGGCTGCTCCTCGAGCGCCGCGCCGAGCGATTCGTGGGCGGCCGCTGCCGCGATGGCCTGGATGGCTGCGTGCTCCGGTCCGCGCAGGTCGCCGGGTTTCGGCAACTCGATGCCGAGCCGCTCGGCGCTGATGTCGGCGAGCGACTGGCTGCGCAGCGCGGCGTTGAGGATGTACGCGGCGATCTGGGTGTCGAACGAGGTGCGCGGGAGTGCGGCGGCGCTGGCCGTGGTCGCGCTCTCCTTTGCGAGCGGGTCGCGGCGCGACAGCTCCCAGACGAGTAGCTGCTTGACCTCGTGGCCGACCAGCGGCCGCCCGGCATCAAGGATGGCGGTGGCAAGTGCGGGTGCGGATGCGGCATCGGCGGCGACCACGCGGCCGTCGCGGCCGTAGACCGCCAACCCGAGCAGCGAACCACGACGAGGCCGCGGATCGTCGAGCGCCAAACCGACGGTGAGTTCGGGCTGGGCCCCGAGCCACCCGGCGATCGCCTCTCCACCCTCGAAGCCGTGGATGGCGGTCGGGTCGCGGAGCGCCGCCTCCAGTGAACCTCGCGCGTTGCCGTCGCCGAGCGGCACGATCTCGGTCGTGGCGGCGGTCGTATCGGCTTGCGTGCCCGCCTCCGCGATCGGCGCCTGGCTGCTCGCCACCGACCCGAAGTCGAGGCTGAGTTGCAGCCCGCTCCCCTCCCCGATGAGTGACCCGCCTCGACCCGGCCGATCAGCAGCGAGGACGCGGCCGGGCACGATGGCCGCCGGCACCGGCGCGGACCGATCGGCTTCGCGCAGCAGGTCGCCCGGCGCCGGTGCGTTCTCGCCCTCGACCTGCGGCAGGCGCTCAACCAGCGATCGGAATTCGTACTCACGGAAGAGCCGCAGGACCTCCGACCGGTCGTAGTCGCCGAGACCGGCGGCCTCGAGGTCGAGCGAGATGGGCACGTCCCGGTCGATCGTCACCAGCTCCCGAGAAAGGAAGACCTGGTCTCGCAGCTCGGCCAGCTTCTCGCGGAAGCGATCGGGCTTGATCGTGTCCAGCGCGGCGTAGATGCCCTCGAGCGTGCCGTGGTCCTGGAGCCACTTGGCGGCGGTCTTGTCGCCGACACCGGGGATGCCCGGGATGTTGTCGGTCACGTCGCCCTTGAGGGCCTTGAAATCGATCATCTGCCCGGGCACGAGCCCGTACCGCTCCATGATCCGGCCCGGGTCATACATCACGGTCGATGCCACGCCCATGCGCGTCGTCATCAGCTGCGTCTTGTCGCTGACCAGCTGGAGCATGTCAAGGTCGCCCGAGACGATGATCGACTCGATGTCGCGCGCTTCCGCCTGCCGCGACAGCGAGCCGATCAGGTCGTCGGCCTCGAAACCTTCGAGTTCGTAGACCGGGATGCGGAAAGCCGCCAGCAGCTCGCGCACCAGCGGGAACTGGTCGCGCAGGTCATCGGGGGTCGGGCGCCGGTTGGCCTTGTAGTCGACGAAGCGGACATGCCGAAACGTCCGGCCGACGTCGAAGCAGCAGATCACGTAGTCGGGCTTCACGTCCTGGAAACCGCGCAGGACGATGCTCCAGAAGCCGAACACGGCGTTCACCAGCTGACCACGGCTGGTCGTCAGCGGCGTCTCGATGAGCGCGAAGTACGCCCGATAGATCAGGCTGTGCGCATCGAGGAGCATGAGGCGTTCCACTGCGGCCGAGTGTAGCCGCGGTCAGCCTCAGCGAGCGTCAGGGGAAGCGCGTCTCCCGCGCCTTGCGCCGAGCGATCGTAAGGAGGACGAAGAGCAGCAGCCCGACGCTCGCCAGCGCCACTCCAGCGGCGATGGCGAGCGGCCCCAGATCGCTGGTCTGACTTCCGGGGAGCTCCGCTGCGGCGGGTGGCACGGGTGCGGCCGTGGCAAACGGCGCCGTGTTGCCACCGGAGCCGGGTGTCGGTGACGCCAGGAGCGCCGCCGTGGTATCGCGCGGGCTCGGCAAGGACGTGAGGCTGGGCTGCGCGACGATCTCGGGAGTGGCACTCGCCGACGCGGTCGGGGTCGCGGATGGGCCGACGGTCGTGGACGCCGGCGGGACCGACCCCGGTGAAGCCGTCCCGACGAAGGTTGGTGGTGACTGGACCGGCGTGCTCGGAGGCTGGCTCTGCATTTCCGTCGCGCCTGCCTCGCTCGTGGCGTCGGCACCGCTTGTGCGCTCGGTGGCGGCGGGTGTCGACTTTGGCCCGGCGTCGGTCGAGGGCATGGGAAGCGGCGCCACCGCAGGGGTGACGGGAGTCGCGCCTGCCACTCCGCCCGGTGCCGAGACCGTGTCCTGCGTAGTCGCCGCCGGCAATGGCGCGGCGGTCCCCGTCGTTCGCGGAACGCCGACGCCGACGATCACCAGCACGAGGCCGACCGCTACGGCAGCACCTGCCAGTGGTTGAAGGACACCCATGTTCGGCGCCGCGAGGCGGCGGAGGAGCCGCTCGAAGAACGAGCCGCGAAGACGCTCGGCCTGCGCCTGGGTGAGACGGAAGTCACGCGTGCGCCGCGGGGCGGGCGACTGGGAAGTGGCGAGGGCGACGAATCGGATCTCACCGACGAGGGCCGCGCAGTCAGGGCAGCTTGCGATCTGGGCTCTGGCGGCCGCTGCCTCCGGTGGGTGGACATCGTCCGCGGCGAATCGGACGACCAGGAGGCGGTCGTGGAGCTGATGGTCGGCGCTGGGCTGCGCCTGGTCTCGTTGGGTCACGGGGTGGTGACGCTCCTACTCTCTGAACAGTTCCATCTCGGGAGCGAGCAGATCGCGCAATGCGAGCCGCCCCCGGTGGATGCGCGACTTCACCGTACCCAGCGAGACGCCGGTCATGTCGGCTATCTCCTGGTAGTCATAGCCCTCGACGTCGAACAGAAGGATGGCCGAGCGCTGATCGTCGGTGACCTGGGCGAGGGCCGCCGCGAGGGCACGATCGCGTGACCGGTTGATGGCGGTGCGCTCCGGGCCTTCCGATTCGTCGGACGGCGGTTGCCACGCGTCGTCCTCCCACTCTGGGTAGGGATCAGCCGGGCGCCGCTTGCGGACGCGCAGCACATCGGTCGCGGCGTTCAGGGCGATGCGCGTCAGCCAGCTGCGGAACGAGTCGCCGCGGAACCGCGACAGGTTCTTGTAGGCGCTGAAGAACGCCTCCTGGCATGCGTCGGCGGCTGCCTCGCGGTCGTTGACGACTCGGACGGTCAGCCCGAACAGGTAGTCCTGGTAGAGCTCGACGAGCGTGTTGAAGGCGTCGGTGTCGCCCGCCAGCACGCGTTCGACCAAACGTCGGTCACGGGCATGCTGCTCATCCTTGAGACGCTGGGCATCATCGCGGGCGGGCAGGGCGTCCCCGGCCACGGCCTGTACGGTCTCATCCACGTCTCACCGATCGTCCACGAGTCTGTGGTCGTCCTCCAGGCCGAGCGGACCGGGCGCGCCGGGCGGTGGTCGCGCACCGCCTCGATGGGTCAGCGGCGGACCCCTAGTATCGGCCAGTCCGACCGTCCGCGTGGTCGACTAGAATCGATGCCCCGCGCCGAAGTGGCGGAACCGGCAGACGCGACGGTCTCAAACGCCGTTGGTTGCGACCTCATGAGCGTGGAGTCGTGCGTGAGGGGGCCGTTTCGCGTACCTCCTGTGGCACTTATCCCCCGGTACGACCCCCAGGACCTTTGCCGCCCTGCAGCGTGAGACCGCGCTCGGATAGCCCCGCGTCTAGGCCGCCTCGCTCAGTGCGGCCTGGGCATTGATCTTCGGGGGCGGCGGCTCAAATCAGCGGCGGTCATGTCGATCCGGCTGTACTGCATAATCCCGGGCCGCGCTCGCAATTCCTGGGACGAGCGCGCTCGCATCAGCCGCCAGCCACGCCGCCCCGAGGCCATCGAAGACGCGCCCGGCATCGCGCGCTCGCGGCACAGCCTCCGTCACGCGGCCGAGCGCCACCAGGCACCGAGCGGCGCCGAATTCAGCCAGCGCCCGATGGAACACATCCCCAAGGGCGGCCCACATCTCGATGGCACCATCGAACGCGGCCAGCGCCTCGGCGTGGCTCCCGCGCCCCTCGAGGACTTCCGCCGAACTGGCGAGCGCGCCAGCCTTGCCGGTTGGGTAGCCGGGCACGAAGCCAGCCTGCACGCCGGAGATCCGGGCTGCCCGCGCCTCATCCCCGAGCGCCCGTGCCACCAGCGTCCCTTCCAGCATTCCGTACACCCGGTCGTGGTCGGCCTGTGAGAGCTCGGTCACCAGTTCATCCAGCAGTTCGGCCGCAGCCTCGGTTCGGCCCCGCCGCGCCGCGATCAGCGCCGCCGTCGTGAGCGCCGGGCGATAGGTCTGGACGTCCCTGATCTCCCTGGCGATGGGGAGGAGTTCGTCCATCAGCTCGGCAGCCCGATCGAGATCGCCGCGGTAGGCATTCACCAGGGCTTCCTGGGTGCCGGCCATGACCACCGGCGTCGCCAGGCCACGGGACGCGTGCCACTGCCTGACCTCGATCGAGGCCTCCAGGACCTCGTCCCAGCGGCCCAGGTCGAACAATCGCCAGGTGCTCTCAGCGCGCATCCACATCTGCGTTGAACCCAGCCCCCGATGTTCGGAAAATCGAATCCCGTCCGCGTAGATGGCCAGGCCGGCGGCCGGCCCATCGAGCTGCGAGGTCCAGTCAGCCAGGTTGGTGTAGCCGTCCGCCGTCTCCCTGCCCAGCCCCAGCTCCAAGCCCAGCCTGAGCGACTCCTCCAGATCGCCGCGACCCGCTGGGTCGCCGCTGATGATCCGATGGATCCCACGGTACTGAAGGGCGCGCATGCGGTACTCGGGCAGATTCAGCCCGTCCGCCATCTCCAGCGTGGCCCCAGTCCACTGTCCCCACGCATCGAAACGTCCCAGCATCATGTTGTCGCCGGCGCGCGCGCAGTAGGCCGCGGTCAGTTCGCGGCTGGGACCCAGCGGCTCGAGCAGAGCCACGGCTTCGTCGTTGAGGCGCACGGCCTGCTCCGTGACACCGATACCTTTGAGGAGCGAGCTGTACTCACGCAGCATCGCTCCGGCGCCGACGGTCTCCCCCCGCGCCTTGAGGTGCTCGATGGCCGCCTCGTACGCCGCGCGGGCCTCGGGGATCGCCGCCTCGCCCATTTCAAGTGCCGCCATCAGCGTCCTGACGCGGAGCACGGGGAGTTCCGGGTCGTCCGGCGGAATGACGGCCTCGGCGCGGCGGTAGAACCCCAGGCCCTTGGCGATGTCCAGGCGCTGGGCGCGCTCACCCGCCATCAGCAGCGCTGCGGCCGCCTTCCTTCGAAGCTCGTCGCCTGGATCCCGCCCGGCGGCAAGGGTCAGTTCCAGCGCCTTCTCGTAGTGGTAGGCCAGGAACTCGGCCTGGTCGGTGATGCGCTCGCCGGCCGTGGCCTCGATCCACTCGGCGACGGCCCGGTGTTTGGCGGCGCGCTCGGCCCGCGGGATCTGTCCGTAGGCAACGTCTCGGACCAGCGCATGCCAGAAGGAGTATTCCATCTGATCCTGCACCGATGAAGTGCGCACGGTGCGCACCAGTTCCCGTCGCGCCAGGTCATGCAGGCCCTCGCGGACGGGGCGTTCCACGACGCCGACCATGGAGGCGACCGCTCCCGACCAGAAGACCTTGCCGATGACCGAGGCGTTCTGGAGCAGCGACTTGCGATCGGCCGACAGCGTGTCCAGCCGGGCGCCGATCAGGGCATGTACGTTCTCGGGCATGGGCACGCTGGCGGCCCCCGCGGTGATGCGCATGAACGCCCCGTGGCGTTCCAGGATCCCGCGGTCGGCGAGCATGCGCACGAACTCCTCGGCGTAGAGCGGGTTGCCGCCGGCGCGCTCCAGCAGCTCAGCCTGGACCTCCGTCGGGAGCACGGCCTGCTCCAGCAAAGCCGAGAGCAACCGGGTGGTGTCCGTCTCGGACAGCGGGGACAGTGAGATGGTGGTCGAGTTGCGCTTCCCGCCGCCCCACCCAGGATGGCGCTCGTAGAGTTCGGGACGCGCCGAGCAGACCACGAACAGCGGCACGCCGCTGGAATACTCCACCAGGTGCTCGATGAACTCGATCAGGGGCCCGTCGGCCCAATGCAGGTCCTCGAAGACCAGCACCAGCGGGTCACGGGCCGCGATCGCTTCCAGGAAGCGCACCCAGGCCGTGAACACCTCATCGCGGTTGTCCGTCTGCGACCCGGCCGTGCTGACGCCGATCAGCGGGGCCAGGCGGCCGCGCAGCCAGTCGCGCTCGGTTTCGTCCGTGGTGATGACCGCCAGGGTGGTCTGGAGCTTGGCCAGCGCCGCATCCGGCGAGTCCGTCTCCAGGACGCCGGCCTGTGCCTTGACCATCTCGCCAAGCGCCCAGTAGGTCACGCCTTCGCCATAGGGCAGGCAGCGACCCTGCCGCCAGTAGATGAACTCGGGCCGATCGTCGAGGTGCTGCCGCAGCTCCCACAGGAGCCGCGTCTTGCCAACGCCCGGCTCGCCGATGATGGTGACCAGTTGGACGGAGGGTTCAGCGACGGCCCTGGCGAACGTCTGCGTGAGCAGTGCGAACTCGTTCTCGCGGCCGACGAAAGGGGTTCGCGTGCCCTGTTCGACGTCGATGCCGAAACGACTGCGGACGGAGATCGCGCGCCAGATCGGGATGGGCTCGGCCTTGCCCTTGACCGTCACCGGCTCGAGCGCCTCGTACTCAACCAGGTCCTTGGTTGCGCGATAGGTCATCTGGCCGACGACCACGCCGCCAACGGGCGCCGCGGTTTGCAGGCGCGCGGCGGTGTTGACCACGTCGCCGGTGACGATGCCCTCGCCCTCCTCCGGGCGTGCCCCGAGCGCAACCACGGCCTCGCCGGTGTTAACGCCGATGCGGACCGCCAGCTCGAGCCCCGGCCGCTCCTCGTTCATCTCGACGATGGAGCCCATGATTCGCAGCGCCGCACGGACGGCGCGCTCGGCGTCATCCTCGTGCGCGACCGGGGCGCCGAAGACGGCCATCACTGCGTCGCCGATGAACTTCTCGACCGTGCCGCCAAAGCGCTCGATTTCCGTGCGCAGCCTGGCGTGATACGGCCGCAGGGTGGCCCGCACATCTTCCGGGTCGGCGTTGTCGGAACGCGACGTGAAGCCGACCAGGTCGCAGAAGAGGACGCTGACGAGCTTGCGCTCCTCGCGTGACGGCTCGCGATCCACCGGGAGGGCGGCGCCGCAGGCGAGACAGAAACGGGCTCGGGCGGCGTTGTGCTCGGCGCATGCAGGGCAGACGGCCACGGTTGAAGTCTAGAGGGGCAGCCGATGCAGCACATCGCAGCGCCTCGGGCGCGCGCGGCCCTCGGGCACTGGCCATTTTTGGGACGGACTTCTTCGGCCGCGGCAAACGTCAGCCGGGCGGCGCTGATAGCAGCGTCAGGCGGGACTGGTCACCGAGCCCTCGGTCGAGCATCGCTGTGAGCCGCGGAGGCTCACGCGGGCCGGAGACCGCAGCCGGCGCCGTTAGCTTCGTCCGGACGAGGTGGACTCGGATCGCTGCCGCATCGGGGCCATCGCCTTCTGGCCACTCCCCCATTCGGCCGCTGTCAAGACTTCGTGCTCGAACTCCTACCCGTTGACGTATGCCGCCCGAAGTTGCGACCGGTCAACGTAGTCACCGGAGACTGTTGGGAGCCCGGAGAGCGTCCGCGCTCGCTCTACACTTGGGGCTCGGCCCGGAGTGGCGGAATGGCATACGCGATCGACTCAAAATCGATTGTCCGTAAGGGCATGAGGGTTCGACTCCCTCCTCCGGGACCAAATCGCTTGGACGCACCGCGTTACCCCCAAGTGCCATTCCCCTTGAGCGTTCGACGCCGTAGGGGCGAGGGGTGAAGACCGTTGGGAAGGCGCCGCATGTGCGCCGAATGCGCGGGACCGGGAGCGTCTACCAGCGCGGCGATGGCCGCGATCTACGCGACCCTCCTCGTGGTTGACGCCATGCAGTGAGGTCTCAAACACCGTTCCATGCAAGTGGGCGTGGGTTCAAATCCCACCTTCGGCACCAGGATCCCCTGCGCGCGGCCGCGACGGAGCGATCGGCCGCCCGCTACCCTTGCGCTATCAGGAGAGGCAAGAGGGAGGGAGCCATGAAGGCGTGGTTGGCGGCGCTGTTCCTTGTCGCATCGACCGTCGTGGTCGGTTGCAACGGCAACGTCTTTTCGCTCAAGGTCGGGGACTGCTTCAACAACACGACCACCGAGAACGTCGCCGACGTGAGCGTCGTCCCGTGCACCGATGCGCATGATGACGAGGTCTATCTGCTCGCGACCTACACACCGGACAGCGACACCTATCCCGGTGTGCCCGCGGTCCAGGGGTTCGCCGCCCAGGCGTGCGGGAACGGCTTCCAGTCGTACGTCGGCGACGCGTATGCCGACTCGGTGTACGACGTGACGGCGCTCTACCCGAGCTCCGACAGCTGGGGAAACGGTGACCGGGTCATCGACTGCCTGCTCGACCTCAAGGCCGGAGGACAGGCGACCGGCTCGGGCAAGGGCACCAACCAGTGATGGCGCCTCGGCGGTTCAGTCGAGGCTGATCTCGACCATGCCCTGGCCGAGGCGGTGCTGGATCGTCGCGATCAGCTCGGCGTCGTAGGCGACACCGGTCCGAAGCTCCATCTCCTGCTCTCGGCCGCCCGCCGCGGGGATGCGCAGCACCACGGTCGTCTCGCCTGGCCGCTCGGCGATCAGGTCGCGCAGCTCCCGGAAGCCGTGGAGCATCGCGTCCTGGGGCGCGGATCGGAAGCGGACGTGCAGGATCTGCCCGATGCCGGCCGCGATCGGCGTCGTCGCCGCAGCATCCTGCGCAGCGAGCTTGGCCTGCGCTTCCTCGGGCCAGGGAGCCTCGTCGCTGCCATCGGGCGCGAGCGCACGGATCGAATCGGGTTCTGACCAGGGCTCCGCCGGTTCGGCAGCGTCCACCGGGGACGGGGCAGCCACCTCGCGCGCGACTGGGCGCGTCTCGCCGATGACCACTTCGATCGTGCCGTCGACCGTACCGCCCCGCAGGGGTGAGACGCGCGGGATGACGCGGACGATGGCAGCTCGGCCGGTCGGCCTGGCGGTGGCTGCGGCCGGCGCCTCGGGGTCAGCGACGTCGGTGACGATGGGGATGGCGACCGCCTGCGGGACCGCGCGGCCGTAGCTCGATCCGTTGCCGTTCCCGTTGGCGTTGGTTCGGTCGTGGCGGGGACCGCGACGGCCACGATCGCCCTGTGCCACGGCCTGCCCGAAGGCGACCGGCCCGAGGATCGTGGCTTGCTCCCACGTCCAGACCGAGTCGGCCAACAGCACGGTCTCGTCGCCCTTGTGGTCGACCCGGCCGGCCACCAGCAGGATGGCGTCCTCGACCCACGTCGGCCCGGTCTCCTCGAAGACCTTGGGAAACACGACCACATCGAGCGAGCCCTGGAGATCCTCGAGCGTGGCCACGGCCATCGTCTGGCGCGCCTTGGTCAGCACCCGGCGGATGCCCGTCACCACGCCGCCGACGACGACGCGCTGCTGGTCAAGTTCCTCGCCCATGTCGCCGCTGTAGGCGTTGACGTATGTGTTGACCTCGGCGATGAGGTCGCCCATCGGGTGCCCCGACAGATAGAGGCCGAGCAACTCCTTTTCCCAGCGCATCCGCTCCCGGGCCGAGGCCTCCGTGCGCGGCGGCAGCGTCTCATCTGGTTGCGCGGCGAACATCAGGTCGAAGGCGGAGATCTGCCCGGTCGCCCGCTGGTGCTGATCGGCCTGCGCGGCGGGCAGGACCGTCTGCAGCGCATCGATGATCTGCGCGGGATGCCCGAACTTCGACAGCGCCCCGACCCAGGCGAGCGCCTCCAGCACGCGCGAGTTGCACAGGCGCAGGTCGATCCGCTCGCAGAAGTCGCGCAGCGATCGGAACTCGCCGGCCTTCCGCGCCTCGACGATCGATTCGATGGCGCCCTGCCCGACGTTCTTGACGGCCAGCAACCCGAACCGGATGGCATCGCCCTCGACACTGAAGTGGAGACCGCTGGCATGAACGTCAGGTGGGCGGACCTCGATGCCGAGGCGCCGGCACTCGGCAACGGCGATGGCGATCTTCTCGGTGTTCTCGCGGAACGCCGTCAAGACGCTGGTCATGTAGTCGACGGTGTAGTTCGCCTTCAGGTACGCGGTCTGGTAGGCGATCAGTCCGTAGCACGTGGCATGGGCCTTGTTGAAGCCGTACCGTTCGAACGGCTCGAAGGCCTTGAAGACCGCGTCGATGACATTCGGTGCCACGCCGCGCGCCTCCGCCTGGCGGACGAACTTGTCCTTCTGGGCGCGCAGGACGGTCGACTTCTTCTTGCGGATGGCATAGCCGAGCGTATCGGCCTCGGGACCGGTGAAGCCGCCCAGCGCGATGGCCGCCGACATGATGTCTTCCTGGTAGACGAAGATGCCGTAGGTCTTCCTGAGGTACGGCTCGAGCAGCGGATGGAGGTAGGTGACTGCCTCCTCGCCGTGCTTGCGCCGGATGTACGCCGGGATATTGTCCATCGGCCCCGGGCGGAAGAGCGCGACCATCGCCGCAAGGTCGTAGACCGAGCTCGGCCGCAGGTCCTTCACGTAGCGGCGCATGCCCGGTGACTCCAGCTGGAAGACGCCCGTCGTCTCGCCGGAGCTCAGCAGCTCGAACGTCCTCGCATCGTCAAGCGGGATGTGTTCGAGGTCGATGACCTCGCCGCGGTTCTCGCGGATCAGGTCGACCGCCTGGCGCAGGATGGTCAGGTTGGAGAGGCCGAGGAAGTCGAACTTCAGGAGGCCCAGCGCCTCGACGCCGTGCATCTCGTACTGGGTCATCAGCGCATCGGAGTTGGTGGCGCGCTGGAGCGGCATCAGCTCGGTAAGTGGCTCACGGCTGATGACCACGCCGGCGGCGTGCGTGGACGCGTTGCGCGCGACGCCTTCGACCTGCTTGGCGAGCTTGATGAGCTTGGCCACGCGCGGGTCGGCGGTCACCATCTCGCGCAGCGCCGGGGTGATCTCGAGCGCTTCGTCGAGCTTGATGCCGAGCTGGTTGGGGACGGCCTTGGCGATGCGGTCGACCTCACCGTAGCCGAACCCGAGCACCCGGCCGACATCGCGGATGGCGGCGCGGGCGAGCATCGTGCCGAAGGTGATGATCTGGGCGACGTGGTCCGAGCCGTACTTGCGGGTGACGTAGGCGATGACCTCGTCGCGGCGGCTGTCCTCGAAGTCGACGTCGATATCGGGCATCGTCACGCGGTCGGGGTTGAGGAAACGCTCGAACGGGAGCTCGTAATGGATCGGATCGACCGGCGTGATGCGCAGCGCGTAGGTGACGATGGATCCGGGCGCCGATCCGCGACACGTGGTGGCGATGCCCTGTTCGCGGGCGAAGCCGATGAAGTCGGCCACGATCAGGAAGTAGCCCGCGTAGCCCATCGAGACGATCACGCCGAGCTCGTAGTCCAGGCGGCGCTGGAGTTCCTCCGTGACGGTGCCATAGCGGGCGGCCAGGCCGCGCTGGCACTCCTCGCGCAGCCAGGTCTCGGCGGTGTAGCCGTCCGGGACCGGGAAGTCGGGCAGGATGAGCTTGTCGAATGTGAACTGGAGATCAGTCATCTCCGCGATGCGCCTGGTGTTGGCGATCGCCTCCGGCACCTCGGCGAAGAGGCGAGCCATCTCGGCGGCGCTCTTGAGGTAGAACTCCTGCGTCTCGAAACGCATCCGGCCCGGCGTGTCGATGTTGGACGCGGTGCCGATGCAGAGCAGGACGTCGTGCGCCTCCGCCTGGGCGCGATGGACGTAGTGCAGGTCGTTGGTGGCGACCAGGCGGAGGCCAGCTTCCGGCGCGAGCCGGAGGAGCTTCTCGTTCAGGCGGCGCTGCTCGGGCAGGCCGTGATCCTGCAACTCCAGGAAGAAGTCGCCGCGGAAGATGTCGCCGTACTCGCCGGCCAGTGTCCGCGCGGTTGCCCAGTCGTCGACCTCGAGGGAGCGGGCGATCTCGCCGTTGAGGCAGGCCGACAGGCCGATCAAGCCCTCGGAGTACTTCGCGAGGTGCTCGCGGTCGATGCGCGGCTTGTAGTAGTAGCCATCGAGATGCGCGTCGGTCAGGAGGCGGCACAGGTTGCGATAGCCCTGCCAGTCCTTGGCCAGCAGGATCAGGTGGTAGGGCTGGGAGTCCTTGGTGCCCTCGCGGTCGCGCATCGAGCGTCGCGCCACGTACGTCTCGACGCCGATGATCGGCTTGATGCTCTTATCGCGGCACGCCTGGTAGAACGCCACCGCGCCATACAGGGCGCCATGGTCGGTGATGGCGAGCGAATCGAAGCCTTCAGCCGATGCCTGCGAGACGAGGTCGGAGATGCGCCCGAGGCCGTCGAGCAGGCTGAACTCCGTGTGGGTGTGGAGGTGTGTGAAATCGTTCGGAGCGAGGGTCGTCACGGGAGGTCAATGGTAGCCCGGCGTGCGCCTCCCGCCTCGTCAAGCGCGTACCGCCCTACACCTCGGGCACTAGATGCCCGCGTGGACGAGCCGGAAGACGTGGCGCGCGCCGGAAAGGCCCTTCAGCTCGTGCGTCCCTGCGTCTTCCAGGGTCAGGCCGGAGCCCTCGAGCGACTCGCTCGTCGTCGACGAGACGAGCACCTCGTCGGGGCCGGCGAGCGAGAGGATGCGGGCAGCCGCATGGACCGCGATGCCACGGGCATCTCCGCCCGAGAACTCGACCTCACCCGTATGGATGCCGACGCGGATATGAAGACCCATGGCCCGCGCCGATCGCGTCATGGCCGCGGCGCAACGAACGGCTCGGGTGGCGCTGTCGAAGATCGCCAGGAACCCGTCGCCCGTCGTCTTGACCTCGCGGCCTCGGTACACGTTCAACTCTTCCCGGAGGCGGGCGTTGTGGGCCGCCAATTGGGCATGCCAGGCCTCGTCTCCCATCCGTTCAAGGGTGGTGGTCGAGTCGACGATGTCCGTGAACATGACCGTCGCCAGAGCCCGCTCACCCGCATCACCAAGGGCGGCACGTTGCGCGCGAGCGCTACCACTCCAGTCGAGGCTCACCCA
>PNAP01000075.1 GCA_003169735.1 Chloroflexota bacterium
CGGCCGGTGCCTTCGCGACCCTCGAGATCGAATCGGTCGACGGGACCGCGGACGCCCTTGGTCGGGTCGCCGGAGAACTGGCGGCCACCGGCCTCCTCGAGCCAGAACCGCGTTCCAAGGAGCAGATCGCGCGGGCGATGGTGCTGGCGCATGCCGCGCTCGCGGAGGCGCGAGCGGCAGCCCGTGCGGCCGTGCCGCGATTCCCGGGCGTCAAGGCGGACGACCCGTTGGCCGAGGCCGGCCGCAAGGTGCTCCGTTTCCACTTCGAGCGGATGATCGTGGCCGAGCCCGGGACGAGGGCGGGCGAAGAGATCGAGCCGCTCCACAAGATGCGCGTCGCGACGCGACGGATGCGCGCCGTCTGGCGCGTCTTCGACGGCGCGTACCGCCCCAAGCTGCAGAAACGGTACGTGGCCGAATTGCGCACGGTGGCGACCGCGCTCGGCGCGGTGCGTGACCTCGACGTGCTGCTGGAGGGCCTGGCGGCGCATCGCGCCACCCTCGGCGAACAGGTGGCGATGGCGCTCGCGCCGCTCGCCGCCGAGTGGCAGAGCCGGCGCGACCTGGCGAGGACCGAGCTCCTTGCGCTGCTCGATGCGCGCGGCTATCAGCGCTTCCTCGACGACTACCGCGCGTTCGTGGAGACGCCCGGCGCGGGCGCGCTGGCCGTGCTGCCCGGTACGCCCATCTCGGTCCGGGACACGGCCGCCGGGCGCACGTGGCAGGCCTACGAGCGGCTGCGCGCCCACGACGCCGGGCTGCCGTGGGCCGACGTGCTCGCACTGCACGCGCTTCGCATCGATGCCAAGCGGCTGCGCTACACGCTCGAATCGTTTCGCGAGGTCCTGCCCGCCGAGACCGATCAGCTCATCGCCGCCGTCGTCGGTGTGCAGGATCATCTTGGCCTGTTGAACGACGCGCACGTCACCGCCGATATGACGCGCGAGTGGCTGGTGGCGACGGCGCACCGGCTCGAACCGGACCAGCGTGAGGCGGCCGGCGCCTACCTGTCGGCACGCGAGCACGAGCTCGCGCGGCTGCGACGGGCGTTCGCGCCCGTCTGGCGCCGCGTCATCGGGCCGGTCTTCCGGCGACGCCTGGCCATCGCGGTCAGCAGCCTCTAGCGCCGAGGCTTAACGCAGCGCTAACGCGGCCGCAACGAGCCGTTGACCGTGAGGGGCGACCCTCGACCGATGGCGACCACGCCCGGGTTCGACGACATGGCTGAGCTGGTGGCTGGTCCGCTGCGTGGGTCGGCGCCGCGCGGCGCACGCACCGCCGAGTGGCTGATCATCGCCGCGCCACGCCAACTGGCCGACCTGGCAACGCTCGCCCCACCGCGCACGAATGTCCACATCGTCAACGATGGCAGCGCCTTCCGCGACGCCCTGGCGGGCGATCGCCCACGCCTCGCCGTCCTGTGCATGCCGCCCGGCGACGACGCGGAGCTCGAGCTGCTGAGCGCGGAGCGGCGCCGGCGACCCGGCCTCCGGGCGGTCCTGTTGAACGCCCACGACGACGTCGATCACCGCCTCGCCGCGCTGCGCCTCGGCTTCGACGCGTGCCTCGAGGCCGAGATGGACGTGCGCGAGCTGGCGGAGCGGCTGCGGCTGCTCGCCCAGGAGTCGGTCGAAGCCGGCCGCGATCACCGGGTGCCCATCGCCGACGGCGTCGAGCTCGACCTGGATGGGCACCAGCTCGTGCGTGACGGAGCGCCGGTCCACCTTCGGCCGCGAGAGTTCGCGCTGCTCGAGTTCCTGGCGCGCCATCCGTGGCGGACCTACAGCCGCACGAGCCTGCTCGCCCGCGTGTGGGGAAGCGAGCGAGACATCGACCCGCGTACGGTCGATGTCCACGTGCGCTGGCTGCGCGAGAAGGTCGAGGCAGATCCGGAACGCCCGATCCACCTGACCACCGTCCGTGGCGTGGGCTATCGACTCGTGCCGGGCGAGCGTTAACACGGCCTTAACAGAACGGCAATCGCGCGTTGACCGCGCCATCGGAAGCTGGCGGCGACCAGTAATCGACGATCAAGAGAGGAGCAGAGAGATCCACATGAGGAACCCGACCAAGTCCCTCGCGCTGGCGCTCGCCACGACCGTCCTCGTGGCCGCGTGCAGCAGCGGCAGCGCCTCGAACGCCCCGTCGGCAACGCCCGCGGCGTCGGCAGGCGCCGTCAACTGCGTCGCCGGCAGCATCACGCCAGCTGGCTCGACGGCACTCCAGCCACTCGTCCAGGCAGCGGCGACGGCCTATGTCGCGGCGTGCCCCGCCGCGACGATCTCAGTACAGGGGGGTGGGTCCGGGACCGGACTGACCGACGTCCTGCAGGGCACCGTCCAGATCGGCAACTCGGACATCTTCGCCGAGGAGAAGTTCCAGCCGTCCGACTCGAGCCAGCTGGTCGACCACCAGGTCGCCATCGAAGGCTTCGTGATGATCACCCACACCGACGTCACCGGCGTCACCAATCTGACCACCCAGCAGGCCGTCGATATCTGGACCGGCAAGACCACCAACTGGAACCAGGTCGGCGGTCCCGACCTGCCGATCGTGCTGATCCTCCGACCCGCCTCCTCCGGCACGCGCTCAACCTTCAAGCGCATCGTCCTCGGTGGTGTAGACGAAGCCTCCGGCACGCTGACCGAGGACTCCAACGGCACCGTCGCGCAGATCGTCTCGACCACTCCGGGCGCGACGAGCTACGTCGGATTCAGCTTCTACGAGTCGAACACGGCCGGCCTCAACGCCCTCCAGCTTGACGGCGTGGCAGCTTCGGTCGACAACATGGCCAACGGCACCTACAAGCTCCAGACCATCGGCCACATGTACACCAAAGGCCCGGGCGACCCGCTGAGCCAGGCGTTCATCGCCTACATGCTCACGCCGGACGTCCAGAACGGCACCGTCAAGTCCCTCTTCTACGGGCCGATCGGCACCACCATCTACAAGTCGCCCGTCTCGGCGCCGCCTCCGGCGGCCAGCCCCACCGCGGCACCCTCGGCCAGCTGACCGATAACCCCGTAGTCTGCCGCTGAGGATCACCTGCACGATCCTCCGATACCTCGATAAGCTGCGAGCTGGCCCGATCCACCCGGGCCGGCTCGTCAGCCTCTCCACCACCTGCTAACTGACGGAGCGCCTGTTGGCTAACTCGGTCGCCAGCATCGAACGTGGGAAACTGGATCGCGGCCTGACGTTCCGCGAGCGCATCGACCCGGCCCGCCGCATCACGCTGCTGGCAGCCGGTGCGGTCATCGCGCTCGTCCTGATGCTGCTGGTCTTCATCGCCTTCAACGGCGTCCAGATCTTCACCGCGTCGGGGTTCTCGTTCGACGCGATCTTCAACGCCACGTGGAATCCCGACAGCACCACCGCCCAGTCCTTCGGCATCCTGCCGTTCATCGCCGGGACGGTCGGCGTGATGGTCGTGGCCGCGATCATCGCCACGCCGCTGTCGGTCGGTCTGGCCATCTTCATGGCCGAGGTCGCGCCCGACTGGGCGCGCTCGGTGGCACAGCCGGCGATGGAAGTGTTCGTCGGCATCCCCAGCGTGGTCTGGGGCTGGCTGGGCATCACCGTCCTGGTGCCATTCCTGCGCGACGATCTCCACGGCATCGGATTCACGCTCGGATTCAGCTGGTTCGCCGGATCCATCGTCCTGTCGCTGATGATCCTGCCGACCATCACCAGCATCACCTTCGACGTCATCACGAGCATCCCGGCCGAGTTGCGGTCAGCATCCGTGGCGCTCGGGACGACGCGCTGGCAGACCATCCGCCATGTGGTCATCCCGGCCGGCGCGGCCGGCATCATGACCGCCATCGTGCTGGGCATGATGCGCGCGGCCGGCGAGGCACTGGCAGTCCAGATGGTCATCGGCAATCGTGGCGTGATGCCCACCAGCCTGGCCGACCCGATGAGCACCCTGACCAGCGAGATCACCCTCGACGTGGGCAACACCGTGGCGGGTGAACCATGGAACCAGGTCCTCTGGACGATGGGCCTGGTGCTGCTGCTGATGTCGTTCGGCTTCGTCCTGCTCGTCCGACGGCTGGGCCGGCGGAGGGCGCTCGGATGAAACGCACGCTCTACGCCGATACCATCGCCACGGGTGCGCTGTGGGCCATCGCCATCCTTGTGGTGACCATCCTCGGTGCCATCATCCTGCACTTCCTGTTCGCGTCGGTGGGCACCATCTCGCTCGGTTTCCTCTTCGGCGACCCGAGCGATACATCGGTCGGCGGCATCGGGCCGCTGCTCTGGAACTCGATCTACATCCTCGTGCTGACGCTCCTGCTGACCGTGCCGTTGGGCATCCTCGGCGGCATCTACATGGCCGAGTACGCCGGTCAAGGTCCCATCCCCAACATGATCCGGTTGAGCCAGGAGCTGATCAGCTCGGTGCCGTCGATCGTGGTTGGATTGTTCGGCCTTGCCCTGTTCGTCAACGCCACTCATTGGAGCTTCACGGCGTTGGGCGGCGCGTTGGCGTTGAGCATCTTCAACCTGCCGCTGATGACCCGCCTGACCGAGCAGGCGCTGCGCGCCGTGCCGCGCGACGAGCGAGACGGCAGCTTGGCACTCGGCACGACCAAGTGGCAGACCATCCGCCATGTCGTGCTGCCACTGGCCGTGCCGGGCATCGTGACCGGCGTCATCCTGACCGCGGGGCGGATCTTCGGTGAGGCCGCCGCGCTCCTCTTCACGTCCGGGGTGGCGACGCCGCCACACTACGACTACCTCGATTTCAGCCTGGGCGATCCGCGCTCGCCATGGAGCCCGTTCCACGCCGCGACGACCCTCTCGGTCTACATCTGGAAGCTCAACTCGGAGGGACTCGGCACGTTCGTTCGCCAGATCTCGGATGCTGCGGCCGCGGTGCTCGTGATCATGGTCCTGCTCTTCAACCTGGGGGCGCGCTGGCTCGGCCGCGTGCTCCAGCGTCGCGTCACCGGCGCTCGTTGACGTCCATGGCATCCACGCCGGAGGAACCGATGTCCATCGCCGATCCGCCCGCCCGCGCCGACGCGCCGGAGGTCACCCGCCCAACGGTCGCGCCATCGTCTTTGTCGACCTCCGCGCCGATCAAGCTCCAGGCGCGCGGCCTGAACGTCTACTACGGCGCCAAGCGGGCCGTCCGCGACGTCGATCTCGACATCCCAGCCAACGCCATCATGTCCTTCATCGGGCCGTCAGGTTGCGGTAAGACCTCCATCCTCCGCTGCTTCGACCGGATGAACGACCTCGTGCCCGGCGCCCGGGTCGAGGGCACGATCATGCTCAACGGTGAGGACATCAACGGCCGCGACATCCTGCCGGTCGAGGTGCGGCGCCGGGTCGGCCTCGTCTTCCAACGTCCGAACCCGTTCCCGATGACGATCTACGACAACGTGGCCTACGGGCCGCGGCGCCACGGCACCTCGAATCGCGCAGCGCTCGACGAGATCGTCGAGAGTTGCCTCGGGCGCGCGGCGCTGTGGGACGAGGTCAAGGACGATTACCGCAAGAAGTCCGGGCTCTCGCTGTCCGGCGGACAGCAGCAGCGCCTGTGCATCGCCCGCACGCTCGCGACCGAGCCGGACGTGGTGCTGATGGATGAACCGTGCTCGGCGCTCGACCCGATCGCCACGCTCAAGATCGAGGAGCTGATGGCCGACCTGCGGGCCCGCTACACCATCGTCATCGTCACCCACAACATGCAGCAGGCCGCCCGGGTCAGCGACCGGACCGCGTTCTTCACGATGGGTGAGGACCGATCCGGGTACCTCGTCGAGGTCGGCGACACGAGCGAGATCTTCACCAATCCCCGTGAGCGACTGACCGAGGACTACGTCTCGGGCCGCTTCGGTTGACAGACGAAGGCGAAGGCGAAGGCGAGGACATGGAACACACCGACGAACCGCAGGATAGCCTGGTCGACCGCCAGATCGAGGGCATCGTCGAGCAGGTAGCCGCCCGGCAGGCGCCGGTCCAGCCGGGCCAACACTCGCGCGAAGCGCTCGACCGCGAAGAACGCGAGATCAAGGACAACGTGCTGCGCATGGGCAGCCTCGTCGCCGAGCAGATCCTGGCCGCCCTCGCCGCCCTCGAAGCCCACGACGTCGATGCCGCGACGGCGGTCATCATCGGCGACGCGCGCCTCAACGAGGTCCAGCGCTCCGTTTCCTCGCTCATCGGCCGGACCATCGCCACGCAGCAGCCCGTCGCGCGGGACCTGCGCTTCCTGCTCACGCTCGATCATGTCAGCTACGAGCTCGAGCGGATGGGCGACCACGCCTCATCGGTCGCCAAGCAGGCACGCAAGCTCGCGCCCGAGCCGCCGCTCGCCAAATACGTCTACCTGCCCCAGATGGGCGCGCTGTGCGCCAGCCAGGTGCGCGAGGTGCTGCGTGCCCTCATCGATATCGATGAGAAGCGGGCACGCGAGGTGGCCGCTATCGACGACGACATCGATCGGCTGTACCACGAGCTGTTCGACACGGTCCTGGAGCTGATGCGCGCCGACCCCGAGAACGTCGACCGCGGTGCACGCATCCTCTTCGCCGCACACTACCTGGAGCGCATCGGGGATCGCGTCACCAACATCGCCGAGGACGTGGTCTTCCTGGCCACTGGCGACATCGAGGACCTCAACCCGTGAGCCTCCGAGAGGCCGGCCGCGCGCTGCGCGATTAGCATCGCCCCGTGACCGAGCTGTACCTGCTGCGCCACGCCCACGCCGGCGACCCGATGAAGTGGCGCGGCGATGACGACGAACGGCCACTCACCGAGAAGGGCCAGCGCCAGTCGGAGCGGCTGGGACGACTGCTCTCGCAGGTCGGCTTCCGGCCCGATGTCATCGTCGCCAGCCCGCGCGCGCGGGCGCGCCAGACCGCCGAGATCGTCGGCCGTCTCCTGCGCACCGACATCACCGTTGACGCACGGCTGGCCGGGGAGCTCGGCCTCGGACAACTGGAAGGGCTCCTCGCCGAGCTCGACGCGGACCGGCCGCTGCTCGTCGGGCACGATCCGGACTTCTCGGCACTGGTCGCGACCCTGTGCGCGTCGGGCGCGGTCCCGATGCGGAAGGGGGCGCTCGCCCGCATCGACGTGACGCGTCCCCTGCGTCCCGGCGGTGGCTTGCTGCGCTGGCTCGTGCCGCCGGATTTCCTGAGAGTGGACGATGCCGTAGGCTAAGGGCACGGCGATGGTGTCCGCCGAGATGCGCAGCGTCTGAACCGCCCGCTCGGGCTGATGACTCCTGGACTGCGATAGCAGACAGGAGTCGTGTCATGGACAACGTCTATGTCATTGCCGCGATCTGGGTCGGGCTGGCCCTGGTCGCGAGCCTCATCTCGATCCGGCTGGGTATCTCCGTAGCGCTCATCGAGATCGTGGTGGGCGTCTTCGGCGGTAACTTCCTGGCCCTCTCGACCACGCCCTGGATCGACTTCCTCGCGATGCTCGGGTCGGTCCTGCTGACGTTCCTGGCCGGCGCCGAGATCGACCCGGATTCGCTCCGGCGGCACCTCCGCATGAGCCTCACCATCGGCGCGGTCTCCTTCGCGGCGCCGGCCATCGCCGCGTTCGCGGTGGCGCGCTGGGTCATCGGCTGGGACCTCGGCGCGGCGGAGATCACCGGCATCGCCATGTCGACTACCTCGGTCGCGGTGGTCTACGCGGTGATGATCGAGTCGGGGCTGGCACAGCGCGAGATCGGCAAGATCATCCTCGCGGCCTGTTTCGTGACCGACCTCGGGACGGTGCTCGCGCTCGGCGTGCTGTTCGCCGACTACGACCTCTCGCTGGTCCTCTTCATCGCGGCCACCGCGGTCGCGCTCGTGACTCTACCCAGGCTGTTGCGATGGGTGCTGGCGACCGTCCCGGGTCGGGTGTCGGAGCCGGAGATCAAGCTGCTGCTGTTCGTGCTGCTCGGGTTGGGCGGGTTGGCGTCGATCGCAGGCAGTGAGGCGGTGCTTCCGGCGTACCTGGTCGGCCTCGTCGTGGCCGGCGTCTTCGTCAAGGACCGCGTGGTCGTTCAGCGCATGCGCGCCATCGCGTTCGCGCTGCTGACGCCGTTCTTCTTCATCAAGGCCGGCATGCTCATCTCGCTGCCAGCGGTGGCGGCTGGCGCAGCGCTGATCGCTCTCCTGCTGGCGGTCAAGATCGGCGCCAAGTCGGTCGGTGTGTGGCCGACGGCCCGCGCCTTCCGCATGAGTAGCCGCGACGCCACCTTCACGACGCTGCTGATGGCGACCGGCCTGACCTTCGGCTCGATCTCGGCGCTGTTCGGTCTGAACCATGGCCTGATCGACCAGTCGCAGTACAGCGTGCTCGTGACCACGGTCATCCTGAGCGCGGTCATCCCGACACTCATCGCCACGACCTTCTTCTCGCCGACCGAGCATGGGGCAGAGGACGACGAGGAGATCGAGGCGGCCGAGGAGATCGATGCCGGTTCGGTCCGACCACACCACGCTGGAACGGCGAACGCGAGAGGCGATGACGATGGCTTGACCTTCGAGTAACTCGAAGGTGTAGGGTTTGGGCATGAAGGTCTCGGAGCTGGCCGCCCGCGCTGGCGTCGCCTCGTCGGCGGTGCGCTGGTATGAGTCGGTCGGCATCCTGCCACCGGCGTCGCGGCAGGCCAACGGCTACCGCGAGTACGGCGAAGAGGATCTCGCTCGACTGCGCCTCGTTGTGAGCCTGCGCCGTCTTGGGCTCGGGCCGGAAGATGCCGGCCGGATGGCCGGCCTCTGCATCGAGCGCGGCGAGGTCGATCGAGACCTCGCCCCGCTCATAGCCCAGCAACGCGCCGCCATCGCCCGCCAGCACGACGACCTCGACCGGCTCGATGGTGAGCTCGTCGATCTCGAAGCCACCATCGCCGCCGTCGGTCGGGCGCGCGGCCGTCAGAAGGAGTCAGCCATGTCCGAATCACCCATCCGTGTCCTCTTCGTCTGTACCGGCAACAGCGCGCGCAGCCAGATCGCCGAGGCCTCGCTCCGCCGCGTCGGAGGGCCCGACTTCGCGGTGTTCTCGGCCGGCACCGAGCCCAAGGGCGTCAACCCGCTGACCATCCGGGTGCTGTCCGATGCCGGCATCGACTGGTCGTCCGCCCGGAGCAAGTCGGTCGACGAGTTCGCCGGCCAGGCCTTCGACTATGTCATCACCGTCTGCGACCGGGCGCGCCAGAGCTGTCCGATCTTCCCGGGCACCCACAACACGCTGCACTGGGGGCTCGAGGATCCGGCCGAGGTGGAAGGCAGCGAGACCGAGCGACTGGCCGCGTTCCAACGGACCTACATGGAGGTGAACCAGCGCCTCCGCCCGTTCGTCGAGGTGGCACTGCGCGCCTCGGGCCGCGGGCGGCGGGCGACCCTGGCCGGGTGAGATCGCTGCCGCTCGGTCCGGCCCTCGTTGCCGAAGCGATCGGCACGTTCACGCTGGTCTTCGCCGGATGCGGCGCCATCGCCGTGGGGACCCTCGGGCCGACCGGCGTGGCAGCCGCTTTCGGCCTCGCCATCATGACCATGATCTATGCCCTCGGGCACGTCTCGGGTGCGCATTTCAACCCGGCCGTGACGGCAGCGTTCGCGGTGGGCCGGCACTTCCCGGCGGGTCGTGTGCTGCCCTACTGGGCGGCTCAGATCAGCGGCGCTGTCGCCGCGGCCGCGCTCCTGCGGGTTACGCTCGGGGACGTGCCACTCGGCGTCACGCATCCGGCGGGGACCGACGGCCAGGCGCTCATCTTCGAGGTGACGCTGACCTTCTTCCTGATGCTCGTCATCGTGGCCGTGGCGACCGACACGCGGGCGGTCGGACAGGCAGCGGCCATCGCAATCGGCGGCACGGTCGCGCTCGGTGCGCTCGTCGGTGGACCCATCAGCGGCGCCTCCCTCAACCCCGCCCGTTCGCTCGGGCCGGCGCTGGTTAGCGGCGATCTCGCGGGGCTCTGGATCTATCTCGCCGGGCCGCCGATCGGCGCGATCGCGGCAGCCCTCGTGTATGGCTACCTGCGGCCGACCGCGACCGAGGACCGCTGATTCAGCCCTGGAGGACAGGCAACGCGCGGCCGGCGGTCGGATGCACCGCGGTCGGAGACGGAGCGGCCAGGATGGCCGTCAATCGCTCCAGGCGCGCGGCGGCGTCGGGTCGGATGTGATAGAAGACCCAGGTCCCACGGCGCTCGCTCTCGATCACGCCGGCCTCGCGCAACACCTTCAGGTGATGCGAGATGGTCGGCTGGCGCACGTCACAGCAACCGGTGAAGTCGCAGGCACAGACCTCGGGCTGGCCGGACAGCAGCCGGACGATGGACAGGCGGACCGGGTCGCCGAGGGCTTGGAGGAGCCTGACGTCGGGATCGAGGGAGTTGGTCACGTCGACATGGTAATCGATGGACATCTATATTGACAAGCATCGATATGAAGTCCACCATCAGCCCAGACGCGACCGTCCGACCGCTCACGATGAGGAGATCTCGATGACCCTGACGACCGACCCAGCCGACCTCCAGGAGCAGGTGCGCGATCGATACGCGCAGGCCGCCGTGTCGGTCATGGCGTCCGGCTCGAACTGCTGTGGCGACAGCCAGACCATCGGTTCCGCGCTGTACAGCGCGCTCGAGCGCGACGAGCTGCCGGATGCAGCCGTGCTCGCCTCACTCGGCTGCGGCAACCCCATCGCCGTGGCCGACCTTCACGCCGGCGAGCGGGTGCTCGACCTTGGCTCCGGCGGCGGCATCGATGTGCTCCTGTCGGCCAAGCGCGTCGGCCCCACGGGGCGCGCCTTCGGGCTCGACATGACCGATGAGATGCTCGCCCTTGCGCAGAGCAACGCCGCCGAGGCTGGTGCGACCAACGTCGAGTTCCTGAAGGGCAACATCGAAGCCATCCCGCTGCCCGCGAACTCGGTCGACGTGGTCATCAGCAACTGCGTCATCAACCTGGCCATCGACAAGTCAGCCGTCTTCCAGGAGATCGCGCGGGTGCTTCGTCCAGGCGGCCGCATCGGCATCAGCGACATCGTGGCCGATGACGCGCTGACCGCGGCTCAGCGGGCGGAGCGCGGCAGCTACGTCGGGTGCATCGCCGGCGCGCTCTCCTTCTCCGAGTACGAGGCGGGCCTCCACGCGGCGGGGCTGATCGATGTGACGGTCACGCCGACGCACTCTGTCGCCGATGGCATGCACGGCGCGATCATCAAGGCCGTCCGAGATCCGGCATCGGCGTCAGCGTCCGCCGAGCGGCCGGAAGGCCGGCCGTCGCTCACCATGGCGAGCGGTTGCTGCGCTGACGGAGGCTGCTGCTAGTGAACGGTCAGGCTGGGTGGGCGACCGCCGCGAGCGGGATAGCGAAGCGGAATACCGATCCCTTGCCTTCCTCGCTCTCCACCCAGATGCGGCCGCCGTGGCCCTCGACGATATGGCGCGCGATGGCCAGGCCCAGACCGGTGCCGCCCACGCCGCGGACCCGCGCCCGGTCGACCTTGTAGAACCGCTCGAAGACCCGGTCGAGGTCGGCGCGGGGGATGCCGACGCCCTCGTCGCGCACCGAGACGACCAGCTCCTCGCCATCGCGACGCGCGCCGACGACGACGTGGCCGCCGGTCGACGAGAACTTGACGGCGTTATGCAGGAGGTTGACGAGCAGCTGTCCGAGACGCTCGTCATCGCCCCAGATGCGCGGCAGCTGGTCGTCCGCGGGTAGGTCGGCGGAAAGGCCCACATCCTGCCGCTCCGCGAACGGGCGTAGCCGATCGATGGCGGCACGGATGACGGCGCCCATCTCCACCTCATCGAGGTGCAGTTGCGTGGCGCCGCCCTCGATGCGGGCAAGATCGAGCAACTCGTTGACCATCTGGACGAGGTGTCCGGTCTCGACATCGATCTTGAGGATCTTGTCGCGGATGCGCGGCGGCACATCGGCCTGCGCAAGGTCCGCGGCCACGGTCTCGGTCAGGAGCCGCACGGTGGTGAGCGGGGTCCGCAACTCGTGCGAGAGGTTGTCGATGAACTCCGTGCGGATGCGCTGGAGCCGCCGCAGCTCGGTCATGTCCTCGAGCACGACCCAGATGCCGCCCGTGGCCGCGCGCCGGGCACGAACCACGAGGTGCCGCTCGGCGGATTCGTGCAGCACCACCTCGCCGGTCGCCGAACCCTGCTCCAGCGCCGTGCGCGCCAGCTGCTCGACGCGATGGTCGACGAAGACCTCCATGGCCGAACGCCCGATGAGATCCGAGGATGGCTGGCCGAGCAGCCAGCGCGCCGCCCGATTAGCCATCGTCACCTTCAGCCGATCGTCCATGCGCACGACGCCGGCCTCGAGCTGATCGATCACCTGCACCAGGTCCTCGTCGCTCTGGCGCCCGCGGAAACGCGCTGCCGCGAGTTCGTCTCGGGTGGCTCGGACGGCCGGCTCGAGGCCGCTCTCGGTGGGCACCTCGAGCTCCTCGCGCAGCCGGTCGATGATCCGTCCGCGAGCCAGGGCGACGCCGACGGCGATGGCCAGCAGGACGGCCATGACCGATAGGAAGACGAAGACCTCGGGCTGCACGGCGCCAGTCTAGGTCGAGCGCTCCGCCGCCTTCATCCCGCCGAGATCGCCCGCGACCTCGGTCCCGGCTGGGCGCTACCCTTGTGCCCGAGGGAGGTCCCACGCACGTGCGCCTGATCCCCAGGGAAGAACGCTTCTTCGACATGTTCGTCGAGGACGCCGCCAACGTCCTTGCCGCAGCCCGAGAACTCGAGGCGATGCTGCGCTCCTACGACGACATCGAGATCCGCGCCAAGCGCATCTTCGACATGGAGCATCACGGCGACGATCTCAGCCATGCCATCGGGAATCGGCTCAACACGACCTTCCTGACGCCGTTCGACCGCGAGGACATCCACGGCCTCGTGACCGGTCTCGACGATGTCCTCGACCTGATCGAGGAGGCGGCCGACACCTTCCTGCTCTACCACATCGATTCGCCGCGCCCGTCCGCGGTCCAGCAAGCGACCATCATCGTCAGGCAATGTGAGTCGTTGCACGAGGCGCTCACCAACCTGCGTGGCTTCAAAGGTGTCAAGGATCACTGGATCGAGGTCCACCGCCTCGAGAACGAGGGCGACCAGATCGCTCGCGCGGCTGTCGCGGACCTGTTCGCGAACTCGAAGGACCCCATCGACCTGGTCAAGTGGAAGGACATCTACGGGCTACTCGAGGCGTGCATCGACAAGTGTGAAGACGTGGCCGACATCATCGAGAAGATCGTCGTCAAACACGCCTGATGCTGCTCAGCGGACTCACCATCGGGCTGCTCGTCGTCCTGCTCTTCTCGGTCATCTTCGACTACATCAACGGGTTCCACGACACGGCCAACGCCATCGCAACGTCGGTCTCGACCCATGCGCTGCGCCCGGAGTACGCCATCCTCATGTCGGCAGTGGCCAATTTCGTCGGGGCGCTCAGTGGCACCGCCGTGGCAGCGACCATCGGGCAGGGCATCGTGACGAATCCGGAGGGTCCGGCGGGGCAGGTGGTCATCGCGGCGGCCCTCGTGGGGGCCATCTTCTGGAACCTCATCACCTGGCGGCTGGGCATCCCGAGCTCGAGCAGCCACGCGCTCATCGGCGGCCTCATCGGTGCCACGATCATCGCCGTGGGCACGGGCGGGTTGCTCGTAGACGGCATCGTCGGCAAGGTGCTGGTGCCACTCATCAGTTCGCCGTTCCTCGGCTTCCTGTTGGCGTTCGGACTGATGGTGCTGCTGCTGAACATCTTCCGCCGCGCCAACCCAGCCACCATCAACGAGCGATTCCGGCGGCTCCAGGTCCTCTCGGCCGGCTACATGGCCTTCAGCCACGGCTCCAATGACGCCCAGAAGACGATGGGCGTGATGACGGTGGCGCTGGTCACGGCCGGCATCCTGCCCTCCTTCTCGGTGCCGTTGTGGATCATCCTGCTGGCCGCCTCGGCCATCTCGCTGGGCACGGCGGCGGGAGGCTGGCGGATCATCAGTACGATGGGCCAGCGGGTGGTGAAGCTCGATCCCATCCACGGTTTCGCGGCCGAGACGACGGCGGCGACGATCATCTTCGGCGCCAGCCACTTCGGGATGCCGGTGTCGACGACGCACGTCATGTCCAGCTCGATCATGGGCGTCGGCTCGAGCATCCGGTTCTCGGCCGTCCGGTGGGGCGTGGCAGGCAACATCGTCATCGCCTGGATCCTGACCATCCCGGCCAGTGCCCTGATGGCGGCCGGCGCCTGGCTCGTGCTGCGGAACCTGATCTAGGAGGGCACCGGGAGCAAGGCCCGATGGTACGGTGCGCTCGGACCGAGGTTCCATTGACCATCCGATCACGCCGGCCGAGCATCGCACGATGAGATCGACTCGAAGCTTCCGCGCCCTGAGCATCGGCGCGGCGTTCCTGCTCATGGCCGGCAGCCCGTCACCAGCCGCGGCAGCTCCCCTGCCCAAGGCGCCCAACTGTCCGGTCTTCCCTGCCGATAACGTCTGGAACGAACCCGTCGACACGTTGCCCGTGCGGTCCGATTCCGAGACGCTCAAGGCGACCATCGGCCTGAACGCGTCCCTGCATCCGGACTTCGGTTCGTATGCCGGCTACGGCATCCCGTTCAACGTGGTCGGCGCGGGAACACCCAAGTACACGGTCCCCTTCAAGTGGCCGGGGCAGTCGGACGCCGGCCCCTACCCCATCCCGGCGAACCCGAAGATCGAGGGTGGCAGCGACAAGCATCTCCTCGTCGTCGACAAGTCGACGTGCAAGCTCTACGAGCTCTATGACGTGCGCAAGACCTCGGCTGGCTGGCGCGCCGATTCGGGCGCCATCTGGGACATGAACTCGAACCACCTGCGGCCGAAAGGCTGGACGAGCGCCGATGCGGCCGGCCTGCCCATCCTGCCCGGCCTCGTGCGCTATGACGAGGTCGCGTCAGGCGTCATCGACCACGCCCTCCGCTTCACCGCCGAGACGACTCGCGACGCATTCATCTACCCGGCCCGCCACGAGGCCGGCGACGGCAACGGCGCCGACCTGCCACCGATGGGCCTGCGTGTCCGGCTCAAGGCCTCGGGCG
>PNAP01000089.1 GCA_003169735.1 Chloroflexota bacterium
CCGCGTTCGCCCTGCCCATCCTCGAACGCCTGAAGGGCACCGCCAACAACAGCTTCTCGCCGGCGCGCCACCCGGTCCGGGCGCTGATCGTCACGCCGACCCGTGAGCTGGCGGTCCAGATCGAGGAGAGCTTCCGCAACTACGGCCGCCACGTGCCGCTGCGCAAGTCGGTCGTCTATGGCGGCGTGCCGATGCCGCCCCAGGAGAAGGCGCTGCGCGACGGGGTCGAGATCCTGGTCGCCACACCCGGGCGCCTGCTCGATCACGCGCAGAGCCGCTCGGTCGACCTGCGGCAGGTCGAGATCCTCGTCCTCGACGAGGCGGACCGGATGCTCGACATGGGCTTCATCGACGACATCCGCAAGATCATCGGCCTGCTGCCGCCCAAGCGGCAGAACCTGCTCTTCTCGGCCACCTTCTCGGCCGAGATCAAGCGCCTCGCCGGGACCATCCTGACCGATCCGTCCGCGGTCGACGTGGAACCGGCGGTGACATCGGCCGAGATGGTCGAGCAGGTCGTCTACCTCGTCGACGAGGCCAAGCGGCGCGAACTGCTCGCCCACCTCGTGCGCAGCCGGGACCTGCGCCAGGTGCTCGTCTTCACGCGCACCAAGGTGATGGCCGGCCGGCTCGCCAGCTGGCTCGATCACAACGGCATCGAGGCGGTCGCCATCCACGGCGATCGGAGCCAGCCCGAACGTGAACGGGCGCTGGCCGCGTTCCGGGCCGGCGAGGTACGCATCCTCGTGGCCACGGACGTCGCCGCTCGCGGGCTCGATATCGAGGCACTCCCCCAGGTCATCAACTTCGAGCTGCCGATGCACGCCCAGGACTACATCCACCGCATCGGACGGACCGGCCGCGCCGGCTCGCCCGGTCGTGCCATCTCGCTCGCCTCGCTCGACGACGAGGAGGACCTGAAAGCCATCAACCGGCTGTTGAAGCGCGACCTCCCGGTGCGCACCGTGCGCGGCTTCGAGCCGGACGCAAACGCGGTCCGCACGCCGCGCGTGCGCGGCACGCGACCACCCGCCCGCAGCGGCCGGGGCGCTCCGAAGGCCGCCACCGCCGGCTGACGCGGTCGCCATGCGGCGTCGCTGGGCGGCGTTACTGGGCGGCGCCGCTCTCCGCCAGGGCAGCGGCCGCCACCGCGCGCGCCCGCAGGGCACGCTCCAGGTCGTCCAGTTTCTCGCGCAGTCCGCGCCGTAGCAGCACCTCATCGGGCTCGAGCTCGGCCAGCAGCCGCTGTCCACGCTCGAGGTACTGAGCATCGGGCACGACGTCGGGAAAGAGTTGCGCCAGGTAGGCCGTCGCGAACGAGTGATCCTGGTTCGTGAAGACCTCGCGCACGCGCTCGAAGAATCGGGCCTCATAGCGCTCGAGAAGGTCGGCCTGGGACGCCCAGTTGAAGCCTTCCATGGCGGCGCGCGTCAGATGGAACGAGCCGTAACCGTCGCCATTGATGCGGCCCCAGACCTCGGCCTTGGACGCGACATCGGGTCGGGCTGCCTGGGCCCGAATGTGCGAGCGCTGGCCGCGATCGGAGGGGTCGCGACGAGCCTCGCTCGAGAGCCGGCCCTCGGCACCGGGCACCGCGAAGGCGATGGCCTTGACCGCCAGATCCCAGCGCATCTGCTGATCGACGGCGACGCCGGCCATCTCCGTCGGCGCGTCGGCGAGCGCCAGGAGTGGCTGGAGATCCTCGGCCGTGGCGGCCTCGGCGATGGCCGCCCGCAGCCACGTGATGCGGGCATCCGTGTCCGCGGCGTGCGGCAGGGCCGAGAGTGCCATCGCGACGATGCGTGACGCCTCTCGCTCACGAGCCTCTTCCGGCACGAACCAACGCAGTGCTGCGTGCGTCCGGCCCAGCACCTCCTCGACGAGTTCCGGGTCGGGTTCGCGGGCGACCTGGCCGCGGACCACGGACAGGAATTCGGTCGATGGCAGGGTCCCGTCGCGGACCATCTCCCAGAGCGAGAGCCAGAGCGATTCCCGCAGCAGCGGATCGGCCAGCTCGGCCATCCGGTCGTGGACGAAGCCGAGGGAGACCGGGTCCAGCTCGACCTTGGCGTAGGCATGGTCGTCGTGGTTGGGGAAGACGAGCACCGGCCGCGGCAGCCCGGAAGCATCGGGCACCTCGGTCGTCGCGCCGTCGATGCGGGCAGGCACCACATCAAGGTGCAGTGCTCCACCGGCATCGCTGACGAGGCCGATCTCGAGGGCATGGGGACGCAGCACGGGGTGGCTGGCCGGCGCGGTCTGCTCGATGTGCAACTCGGTCAGCCTGCCATCCTCGGCCTGCCAGTGGACGGCCAGCGTGTTCAGCGAGGCCGTCTCGAGCCACAGGCGAGCCCACGCTGAGAGTTCGCGACCGCTGCCCGCTTCGAGCGCGGCGAGGAAGTCGGCCAAGGTGGCGTTGCCCCACTTGTGGCGGCGGAAGTACGTCCGCATCCCTTCGCGGAAGCCAGCTCGCCCGATGGTCGCGACGAGCTGCTTCAGGACCGAGGCACCCTTTCCGTACGTGATGCCGTCGAAGGCCATCAGGGCCGTTTCGGTGTCGGGTGACTCGCCGGTGATGGGATGGGTCGTTGGCAGCTGATCCTGGCGGTACGCCCACCGCTTGAGTGACGTCGCGAAGGACTTCCAGGCGCCGGTGAAGCGCGTCGCCTCGGTCAAAGCGAGGTACGAGATATATGACGCGAACGACTCGTTGAGCCACAGGTCGTTCCACCAGCGCATCGTCACGAGGTTGCCGAACCACATGTGGGCGAGCTCGTGGAGGATGACCTCGGCGCGCTCCTGGCGTTGCGTCTCGGTGGGCGGATCGCGGAAAACGAAATGCTCGCTGAAGGTGACCGCGGCGACGTTCTCCATCGCGCCGATGTTGAACTCGGGCATGAACAGCTGGTCGTACTTGCCGAAGGCGTAGGGCTGATCGAAGAGCTCGGCGTAGAAGTCGAAGCCCTGGCTGGTCACCTCGAAGATCTCGTCGACGTCGGGGTCGAGGTATCCGGCCATCGAGCGGCGGCAGTAGAGACCCAGCATGATGCCGTCCGGGCGTTGGCGATGGACGGCGTGATAAGGCCCGCAGACCAGCGCGAGCAGGTACGTGCTGAAGCGGGCCGTTCGCTCGAAATGATGGCGCACGCGCTGGTCCGGAAGTTCGACCGCCGCTGCCTCGGGACTGCTGCTCACGACCGACCAGGCCGCGGGCGCGGCGACGGTCAGCAGGTAGGTGGCCTTGAGGTCGGGCTGATCGAAGCACGGGAAGAGCCGATGGGCGGTGAAGGGCTGGAAGTTGCTGTAGGCATACTCCTGCCCGTCCTCGGGATCGACGAATCGGTGGAACCCGTCGCCCGCCATGTCGAACGCGTTCCGATAGGCGACATGGACCGTCATGCGTGGCGCGAGAAGCTCCGGGCCGAGGATGATGCGGTCATCCTCGACATGTGGCGCCTCGATGTGGCGCCCATCCACGGTCAGCCGCTCGATCGTCGCGCCGCGGTGGTCGATGAAGAGGGGCACGTCAAGGCCGTCGAGGGAGAACGTGATGGTGCACTCGCCGCGATAGGTCTCGCGGCCGGCATGGAGGTCGATCTCGATGGCGTAGGCCACGTCGGACACGCGCGCTGCCCGGGACCGCGCCTCGAGTTCGGTCAACACATCGCGCGGCGGTGCCTGGGGCGGGGGGACGAGCGTCTGGGTCACGGAACCTCCGATGGCGCTGTGAGCGGTCGCTGAGAGTCGTGCCCGAACAGGCCGCTGGCCCGGCCGAAGTGTAGCGAGATGGTGCCGGGCCGTCAGGACCCGGCCGGGCATCGTGGGGTGACGATGCACCGAACTGCCCGGCTATGTCACCCTAGGGACGTGGTACGACGATTGGACGCCCCCGAACTCCTTCGCGCCACCGGCTTGATGGTCGATGGCCCGGTCCTGTGGGGAACGCCGGTCCGCAGCCGCGAGCCGGGTGTCTTCCTGGTCGAGATCGCCACATCGAGTGAGGCGGCGCCCATCGACATCGTCGCCGTGCGCACGTGGGTCGACCACGTGCCGGGGCTGCGCATGGACGGCGAGCGGCCGACCCCGACGGCGGTCGCGGAGCGACTGTCCCGGTCGTGGCTGCCGGGTCAGACCGTGCTCTACGTCGGCCGGACGCTCAAGTCACTCGGCGCCCGCGTCGGTGCGCTGTATGCGACGCCGCTTGGCGAGCGCCGCCCGCATCCGGGTGGCCACTGGCTGAAGACGTTGCGCGGTGTCGACAAGCTACGCGTCTGGTGGGCGGTGACCGAGGCGGCCGAGGAATACGAGGACGCTCTGCTGACGGCGTTCGCAGAGTCGATCGATCCGGCCGTGCTCGCCAAAGTGCCGGCCGGCGATCCGCTGCTGCCCTTCGCCAATCTCGAGAGCCCGACCGGCGGGCAGCGTCAACACGGCCTGACCGGGTCGCTCACCGACTCCCCCGCCGAGACCCCTGCGCCCGGCAGGGGTGCGACCGCGCGGAGCATCCCGGTCGCGGCGAAACGCGCCCAGACCACGACCCGGCGCTCCCCCGCCACGCCGCGCGGCGCCGCCGTGCCGCGCGCCGCGAGTGCCCGCAGTGGCGCCCGCACCGCGACCCAGACCGGTGCACCGCGTCCGGCGCCGACGCGCCTCTCCGCCGAGGGTCTCGAGCGGCTCCATGCGGAGCTCGAGGATCTGCGCGTCGAGCAGCGTCCGCAGGTCATCAAGCGGGTCGCGGCGGCACGAGCGCTGGGCGACCTGCGTGAGAATGCCGACTACGAGGCCGCGCGCAACGAGCAATCCTTCCTCGAGGGCCGGATCCGGACGCTCGAGGCGATGCTCGTCAACGCCGAGGTCATCGTCGACGAGCACACCGGCGAGATCCGGCAGGGCACGACCGTCGAGCTCGATCACGAAGGCGAACGCATCACCTACCGCATCGTCGGCTCCGCCGAGGCCAGTCCGGCCGAAGGGCGCATCTCGGACGCCTCGCCCGTCGGCAAGGCGCTCATCGGCCACCGCGCCGGCGACGAGGTGGACATCCACCTGCCCGGTCGGACATTGCGCTACCGAGTGGTCGAAGTCCGCTGAGGCGAGCGCAACATGCCTGGGGCACTCGCCACCTGGCGGGTGAGGCGCTGTTCCAGGCCGCGGCGCACGTCCGGCCACTCGTCGGCCGTGATCGCGTAGTACGCCGAGTGGCGGTAGCGCCCGTCGTGGCAGATCATGTGGTTGCGGAAGATGCCCTCGAACCGCGCGCCGATCCCGAGCAGGGCACCGCGTGACCGTTCATTGAGCGAATCGGTCTTGAACTCGACGCGGATGGCGCCGAGCGGCCCGAAGGCGTGGTCGAGCTGGAGCAGTTTGGCCTCGCTGTTGTAGCCCGCTCCCTGGAGGCCGGGCGTGATCCACGTCGAGCCGATCTCCAGTCGATGGTGGGTCCGGTCGATGTTGAGGAAGCGGCTGCTGCCGATGACCCGTCCGGTGGCCCGCTCTACGGTCGTGAACGGAAGGTCTGTGCCCGCGGCCTGGTTGCGGACTGCCAGCTCGACCCAGGCGCGCATCCGGGCGGGTGTATCGACCGGGTCGATGTACCAGCGGAAGACGTCCGCGCCGAGGCCGGCCGCGCCGAGCGCCTCGAGGTGCTCGATGGACATCGGCTCGAGGCGAACCTGCCTGCCTTCGAGGGTGATCGGCTCGACGACCATCGGCGCCGGCCGCGACCCCGAGGCATCACCGAGCGTCATTGGCCGAGGTCGGTCTTGACCATCTGGATGGCCTGCAGCATCTGCGCGTCGCCGGACGCCGCGAGTGCGGCGGCCGTCATGGCGCTGATGTCGCCGGGCTCGAGCGGCGATCCGTCGGTCGGCAGCTGCACGACGTCGTCGGGCGTGATGCCGTTGCCGAAGATGAGGTTCCCGTTGGGCGTCAACCAGTGCTCGACGCCGAGGCGGACGGCGGAGCCGTCGGAGAGAGGGAAGGTGTTGAGCACCGTGCCCGTTCCGAAGGTGCGCACGCCGACGACCTTGGCCCGTCCGTTGTCCTGCAACGCACCGGTCACGATCTCGGCCGAGCTGGCCGTGCCCTCATCGACGATGACGACGAGAGGCTGGGTCGTGACGAGGCCGCCGCCGTTGACCGGCACGGGAGTCTTCGCGCCGGTCGAATCCTCGCGCTGGTAGACGACGCCACTGCTCAGGAATTGACTGGCCACGCCGACCGCTTCGTCGACCAGGCCGCCGGGATTGCTGCGCATGTCGAGCACGAAACCGGTCGCTCCGCCAGCCAGCGCGGCCTGGAGCGCCGTCTTGACCGCGTCGCTGGCACCGGTCGAGAACTCGATCAACCGCACGTCGGCGATGGTCGTGCCGGGGATCATCGTCCAGGTGACCGCCGGAACGGTGATCTGGGCACGCGTCATGGTCACGTCGTGCGGTGAGGCGTCGCCGGCATGCTGGATGGTCAGCGTCACCTGCGTGCCCACGTCGCCGCGCACCAGCGCCACGATCTGCTCGGTGGTCATGCCATCGACGGAAGCGCCATTGACGTCGAGGATGACGTCGCCTGACCGCAGCCCGGCCTTATCAGCGGGTGTGTCGGGGATGACCGACACGATGATCGCCTGGCCGGCGCGCTGGCCGAGCACGGCGCCGATCCCCGATATCGTGCCGTTCAGTGACTGCTGCTCGGCGGCCAGGTCGGCGGGCGTCAGGAAGATGCTGTGACCGGTGTCGCCGAGCGCATCGACGATGCCGCTGATGGCGCCGTAGGTCAGTTGCTGGTCGGTCAGCGAGGAGCGGTCGACGTAATGGTCGCGGATGATCTGGAGCGCTTCCCAGACCAACCCGAAGTCGGCCGGCGCCACGGCGGGCAGGCTCGGCGATGGTCCTGCGGAGGTCGGTGTGGGCGTCGGTGTGGGTGCGGCGGGCGAGGCGGTCGGTGGGGCGGACGCCGTTCCGGATGGGATGGCGGAGGTGCCGGGCGAGCCGGCGGGTGGCTGCGACGCGTTGGCCGAGCTGGTCGGGGCGGGAGTCGGCGTCGGCGCTGCGGCGGCGGTCGTGGGGCTTGCCGAGGCGGCTGTCGCCGCGTTCATGCCCTGGCCGATGGAGAGTCCAGCGGCGAAGGCGACGACGAGTGCGAGCAGGGCGGCGAGCACGATGCCCGGCCCGCCACCGCGCCGGCCGATGGGGCGAACGGGCGGTGGGACATGAACGGGCGATGGCGAGGCATCCGGCGGGGCGGTCGGGATCCAGCCACCCGTCGGGTCGACATCGCTGCTCGGTGGTTGGCGTCCCTGCTCGTCTGTCATCGGCTCATCTGTCATCGACCGGGTCTCCTGTCTCGTGCGTCCAGCGCCAGCGCGCATCATCGCCTCCCGTCCCGGACGGCGCTGGCGGCACGTGCGCGTCCGGGGATGGGCCGTGGATAACGGACCGAGCGGCCGCGATCTTCGTGGATAAGCGGACTTGCGGTGGCGGGCGCCGCGCGGATATGGTCTTGGCAGCCCGGAGGGGCCACGGAAACGGGATCGGGGCCCATGGTCAGCCCAGGGAACCGCTCACCGAGCCGGGGGCTCCTTCGGGCCTTTTCGTGCCTCGCTCCGGGTGTGACACGCAAGGTGGCACAGGCTGCCCACATCGTTCGCCTCGAACAGGACGCCCCGCGACGGCGCGGGCGAGAAGGAGCAACGATGGTGACGATGAGCTGTCCATGGTGCGAGGCGGAGATGCGCTTCGAGCCGGCCGAGCTGGCGGCGGACCAGATGACCTGCGAGGACTGCCGGACGAGCTGGCTGATCGACGCACCCGAGCCGCGCGAGTTGGCTCTCGCCGCATGACGACGAGATCGAGCTGGCGCTAGACGAGCGTCGGCGCGGCCGCCATCGCTTCGGCCATCAGCCGCTCGTAGCCGGGTTTGATGACGCCGTTGATGAGCCGCAGGCGTTGGTCGAAGGGCGCGAATGAGCTCTTCATCGCGTTCAGGGTCAACCACTGCATCTCATCGAGGCCGAATCCGAACGCTTCGGTGAGCGCGGCGAACTCCGACGACATGGTCACGCCACTCATCAGCCGATTGTCGGTGTTGACGGTGACCCGGAAACGCAGCCGCCGGAGAAGGTCGATGGGATGGTCGGCGATGGACGCGACCGCACCGCTGTGGACGTTGGAGGTGGGGCACATCTCCAGCGGAACCCGTCGATCGCGGACGTAGCTTGCGAGGCGACCCATGGTGATGTGTCCGTCCGGCGCGACGGTGATGTCGTCGACGATGCGCACGCCGTGGCCCAGCCGCTCGGCGCCGCACCATTGCAGCGCCTCCCAGATGGATGGCAGGCCGAATGCCTCGCCGGCGTGGATGGTCACGTGGAAGTTGGCGCGATGGATGAGCTGGAACGCATCGAGGTGGCGGCTCGGTGGGAAGCCGGCCTCGGGCCCGGCGATGTCGAAGCCCACGACACCCTCGTCGCGATACTTGACCGAAAGCTCGGCGATCTCCACCGAGCGCGCGAACTGGCGCATCGCCGTGACGATGGCGCGGATGACGATGGGCCGACCGGCCACGGCCGCGGCGTCCATGCCGCGCCGATACCCAGCCATCCACGCGGCCATGACCTCGTCGAGCGACAGGCCCCCCTGGGTGGAGAGCTCGGGCGCGTAACGGACCTCGGCATAGACGACGCCATCGGCGGCCAGGTCCTCGGCGCACTCCGACGCCACCCGTTCGATGGCGTCGGCGGTCTGGAGCACCGCCACGGTGTGCCGGAAACCGTCGAGGTACAGCTCCAGGCTCTTGCGGTCCGCACCGTGGCGGAACCAGCGCTCGAGATCGGTCGGATCCGCCGTCGGCAGCTCACGGTAGCCGACCTCGCGGGCGAGCTCGATCACCGTCATCGGGCGCAGGCCGCCGTCGAGGTGGTCGTGAAGCAGGACCTTGGGCGCCTGACGGATGGTCGCGAGGAGCACCATGTCCGACAGCTTACGGGACCGGCGAAGCCTTCACGAGGCGGCTACTGTACCGAGCGTGCCACGCATCTCGAGAAAGGCCAGCACGTTCGGCGAGTCGGTCATCCGCGAGATGTCGCGGCTCGCAGCGAGGCACGGCGCAATCAACCTCGCCCAGGGCTTCCCCGACTTCGCGGCGCCCGATGAGATCAAGGAAGCCGCCTGCGCGGCGATCCGTGCCGACACCAACCAGTACGCCATCACCTGGGGCGCCAAACCGTTCCGAGACGCGATCAGCGCCAAGATCGCGCACTGGTATCCCGGCTGGGAGGTCGACCCCGAGACGCAGATCACGGTCACCTGCGGAGCGACCGAAGGGATGATCGCGTCGATGCTCGCCATCCTCGATCCGGGCGACGAGCTCATCGTCTTCGAGCCGTTCTACGAGAACTACGGTCCCGACGCCATCCTTTCGGGTGCAACGCCGCGCTACGTGACCTTGCACGAGCCCGACTGGAGCTTCGATCCCGACGAGTTGCGCGCCGCCTTCGGGCCACGCACCCGCGGCATCGTCGTCAACTCGCCGCACAACCCGACCGGGCGTGTCTTCACGCGCCCCGACCTGGAACTGATCGCGCAGCTCTGCCAGGAACATGACGTCGTCGCCTTCACCGACGAGATCTACGAGCACATCCTCTATGCCGGCGAGCACATCCCGCTGGCGACGCTGCCGGGCATGGCCGAGCGGACGGTCACGATCAACGCCATGTCCAAGACCTACTCCGTCACCGGCTGGCGCGTCGGCTGGGTCGTCGCGAGCCCGGAGCTGACGGCGGGCATCCGCAAGGTCCACGACTTCCTGACCGTCGGCGCGGCCGCCCCGCTGCAGCAGGCCGGAGTGGTCGCCCTCGCCTTTCCCGACGCGTACTACGAGCAGCTGGCGACGGATTACCGGGAGCGCCGCGACCTCTTGGTGTCCGCGCTCGCCTCGGCCGGCTTTCGGACGCCCGTACCGGACGGCGCCTATTACGTGATGACTGACATCGCGCCGCTGACCAGCGATGACGACGTCACCTTCGCCCGGCGGATCGTCGCCGATCCCGGCATCGCGGCGGTGCCTGGATCGAGCTTCTACTCTCGGCCCGAGCTCGGTCGCACCAAGCTGCGTTTCGCGTTCCCCAAGCAACGAACCACCCTCGAGGCCGCCGCGCAACGACTCCGGTCCATCCGCACCTAGAGACCTCGGCGGGCTGCTGTCTGGGCCGTCGTAAAAACCGATGGACGACGGCGCCGATCTGTCGCATACTCCGATCCGACGCCCCAGCGTTGACACGAGCACGAGGTCCCATAACCGAAGACCGCCGTCCGAGCAGGAGCACGCCGAGAAGCGATTCTCGGTGCCAGCCTCGAGGTTCCGCGCCCCAGCCGGAATCCCCTCCGCCTGCCGGTCTCTCGGTGCATCTCGGGCCCTCCCGAGTGCAGCGGCCGAGTCACCGGACCTGAACGCGCATCTTCCCGACATCTCCTCCTGCCAGGCACGGCCAAGCCCACCGTCACCGCGCCATGCGCGGTCGTCTGGCAGGGAGGAGGCAAGGTATTGGCGGATAGAGACCAGGGCGCCCAAAGGGCGTCTGTCGTCCCGAAGGATCGAGCGAGCGCGCGCATCTCACGGGCACTCCGGCACGGAGCCCTGCTCGCCGCCGTGGCGATGCTCTCCGCCGTCGTTGGCAGCCCGGTCTTCGCAGCCGCCGCTCCAAGCGCTGCTCAGGCCAGCAGCACCTCCCACCCGAAGGCGGTCATCATCGTCGGCCCGACCGGCGCCAAGACGAACATGTTCCGCGGCATCGGCGACATCGTCGCCCAACAGGCCAGCGCGGCCGGCATGCGCGTCACCAAGATCTACGAGCCGGATGCCACCTGGGACCGGGTCGTGCAGGCGACCAAGGGCGCCAATCTCGTCGTCTATCTGGGACATGGCAACGGCTGGCCGAGCCCGTACGCGCCGTTCCAGGAGAGCACCAAGGACGGCCTCGGACTCAACTACCCAGCGCGCAATCAGCGCAGCATCAACGACACCGACTATTACGGCGGCGACCGCATCCGCAACCAGATGCGCCTCGCGCCGAATGCCATCGTGCTCATCTACATGTCGTGCTACGCAGCGGGCAACGGTGAGCCCGGACCGAACCTGGTCCCGCGGGATCCGAAGGTGGCCGTCGAGCGCGTCGACAACTTCGCCTCTGCCTTCCTCGACAAGCGCGTCGGTGCTGCGGTCGTCTTCGCCTACCGCACCGAGCAGATCATGGACATCCCGCAGGCGTTCATGACGCCCGGCAAGACGATGCTCAGCATCTTCAAGCACCAGACCAGCCCGCCGAGCAACCCGCACTGGTACAACGAGTACACCGGCCTCGACGACATCTGGTTCGACTCGGTGCGCCATCCCGGCACGCGCGGCCTGCTCGACCACAACACGCTGCCCGGCGAGGGCTACTCGCGCGCCATCACCGGCCGCCTCGACATGACGACCGATCAATGGCTGGGCGGTGGCGGATCCAGCACCGACACCACGCCGCCGGTGCTGACCGGGTTCGCGGCCAGCTCGAGCGGGTCGGCCGTCGCGTCGGGCGCTTCGGCGCCGGTCGCCTTCAGCCCCAATGGTGACGGTATCGATGAGACCGTCAGTCTCGATCACCAGCTGTCCGAGGAAAGCGCCCTCTCCTTCACCGTCACCGGCGACCCGGCCACACCCGGTGATCCACCGCCGGTCGTGCGGACGTTCGACGACTACGCCGATGCCGGGGCCGGGGCCTCGGCGTGGGACGGTCGCGACCAGAACGGCGACATCGTCCCCGACGGGATCTACCACGTGACCGTCGTCGCCACCGATGACGCGGGCAACCTGAACGCGCCCCAGACCGTCGATGTCCAGGTCCTGTCGCTCCTCGCCGCGCCGACATGGGACCGCACCGCCATCGATCCGAACGCCGGCGAGCCATCGACGGCAAGCGCCGACTTCGGCGTCGGGCTGAGCCAGGATGCGACCGTCGACCTGTCCATCGAAGACGCCCAGGGCCACGTCGTGCGGACGGTTTCGAGCGACGTCGCGTCGACGGCCGGGCCGATCACCATGTCGTGGGACGGGCGCGATGACACGGGTGCGCCGGTGCCCGACGGGGCGTATTTCGCCGATGTCGTCGCGAGCGATGACAGCGGCACGGTCCATTACCAGAGCCGCGTCTGGGTCGGGCCGTTCCAGATGACGTTGGATACCGCAACTCCCAGTCGAGGTCATGTCGTCACCTACGACGTGGTCGCCACGGACCCTCTGGGCACGCCGCCGCGACTGACGTTCAAGTGGGCCGGCGGCGCGCACTTCGGACCGTGGGTCATGGCCAGGGTCGGCCACGGCCGCCACTACCGGGCGAAGGTGTCGCTGACCGGTGGTCGTGCCGGTCCGCTCCAGGTGACGGTGAGCGGCACCGACACGGTCGGCGAGGCCGTATCCCAGACGGAGTCGTTCTCGCTGCGTTGATCCGTCGGGCAGGTTACGTCGGCGTCAGTCCGACCACGAAGCGAGCCACTCGGTCGAGCGCGTTATCGAGCACGGGTTTGAGCGTGTGTCCCAGCCTCGGGTAGGTATGGAGCTCGGCATCGGGCAGTCGCTCCGCCACCGCGTGCCGCAACAGGTCGATACGGGCGAACGGGTCCGCCTCGCCGGAGAGCATCAGCACCGGGCCGCGGATGGCCGGCCAATGCGCCGTCCGCGGCTCCCACTCGGGTCCGCCCGGTCGATGCAAGGGATAGCTCAGCAGGACCAGGCCGGCGAAGTCGTGGCCCACCTCGGCGCACAGCAGGCTGGCCACGCGTCCGCCGTAGGACTGTCCGCCGATGACGACGTCGGAGCCGCTTCCCGACGCCGCGAGGTAAGCGTCGACCGCTTCCTCCGCGCGGCGCTTTGGCACATCGATGGCGACCGCCTCGATGCCCCGCGCATGGAGGCCGGCGACGTGGGCGGCCATGCTCGTCGCGTTGCCGGAGGCACCGGGCGCCAGGATGACCCGCATCGCCGGAACGCTACACCGTGACAGGCTAGCTGGCACAGCCGGCGCCGAGGATGGGCGCATGGAACCCGCCCGCATCGTCCAACTCCCGACCGCCGGACGCGCGGCCCCGGCCGTTCGCGTCGACGGTGATCGCCTGACGCTCGAGCGCATCACCCTCGTGGACGCGGCTTTGGCCGCCTTCGTCGGGCAGCGCGAGGAAGCCGAGCGACCGCTGCTCCTCGAACGTGCTGTGCGCATCGGCCTGACGGCGCTCCAGGACGCCGGCGTCTCGCTCGACGTGGATGTCGTCCGGCGTGAGTTCGAGGGTCTCCTCGCTCGCTCGGAGGCGGTCAACGAAAAGGCCGCCGCGGCACTCGACGTGGTGCTTCGCCAGAACTTCGCCGACGGCGACGGCCGCCTGCCCCGCACCCTCGAGCGGTTCCTCGGCGATCGCGGCCAGTTGCGCTCGTTCGTGACCGATCTTTTCGATGAGGGCAAGCGCGACAGCGCCATCGGCCGGATGCGGACGCTGCTCGGCACGTACTTCGACGGCGACGCGTCACGCCTCGCGCAGCTGCTCGATCCGACCCGGCTCGGATCGCCGCTCCACCAATTCCGCACCGAGGTCAGCGACGGTTTCACCAGGATCAACGACCGCCTGACCGCCATCGAGGCGGCAGCGTCGGCCCGCGCCTCGGAACGGGCGCGCTCAGCCGCCAAGGGCGCCGACTTCGAGGTCGTCATCGAGGGGTTGCTCGGCGACATCTGCCGGGGCGCCGGCGACCTGCTCGACCGGACCGGTGACGAGGCCGGCGACCTCAACCGTTCCAAGAAGGGCGACTTCCTGCTGACCATCGATCCGCGGCTGAGTCGCGGCGCGGATCTGCGCGTCGTCGTCGAGTGCAAGGACCGGCCGATGTCCGGTCGTGCCATGCGCGACGAACTCGAGGTGGCGAAGCGCAACCGTGACGCCAGCGTCGCGCTCGTCTGCTTCAGCACCGCCCATGCGCCAACGGGCCTCGCTCCCTTCGACGTCCGGAGCGGCGACGTCTACTGCGTCATCGACCCCGAGTCGCCCGATCCCGCCATCCTCGAGGCCGCCGTTCGCCTGGCCCGGTTGCTGGCGCTCAGCTCGCTACGCGAACGGGAGGCCGAGGTCGACGCCGGTGCCATCGCCGCGCTGCTCGAATCGATCCGCGGCCAGTTCGATGCCATCCGGGCGCTGAAGGTCCAGCTCACCGCGATCGGCTCGACCAGCAGTGCGGTGAGTTCGGGTCTCGATCGGCTGCGCGAGTGCGTCCTCGCCAAGGTGGCCGAGGCGGAACTCGAACTGCGCATCACGCCAAGGAGCTGACGGGCGCGGCCCCGTTCGAGCTACAGGACGGGTACAGCTCGGTTCGCGGTGGGCCGCACGACGAGGACCGGGCAATCGGCCGTGCGGACGATCTCGTCGGAGACGCTCCCGAGGAGGAACCGTCCCGCGCGGTCCCGGCCGCGCGTGCCGACCACGATCAGGTCGGCATGTTCGGCCTGGGCCAGCGCGGAAACGGCTGGGGCCGCCGAGGGAGGATCGGCACCCCAGACGATGAATTCGGCATGGGCGCCGGCCGCGCGGGCCCGCTCCACGACGTCGACCAGCGCTGCTTCCCGTTCGGCACGCGCCTGGTCCACCCGATCGTGGGCACCGCGGCCACTCAGCCGTCGGCGTTCGAGCACGTTGACCACGACCAGGCGCGCCCTCAGGCGCGCGGCGAGTTCGACGGCCCGCTCCGTCGCCAGGTCGGAGGCCGGCGAGAGGTCGGTCGCAAGGAGGATGGTGTGGATGGTCTCACCCGAGACGAGCGGCTCAATGAGCGCCGACGTCACGGAGTTCGGTCCTTCATCGACCCATGCTCGTCCCACCGGTCGTCGGCCAGCCAGTGACCGGCGGCCCCTCGTCTCGGGCCGTTCGTCACTGCCGGCGCCTGCCATCGCCTCCGGTCCGCTGCTAGGCTGACGTGGTGACGGTCGCGCCTCGCACCCCATCGGACCTGCCCATCGACCGGACCGTCGACGCCCTGGACGCAGCGACGCGTGCCGTGGCCGGCGTCCTCGATCTCGATCGCGTCCTGCAGGTCATCGTCGACCTCGTCCGACCGCTGGTCGCGGCGCGGTATGCCGCCCTTGGCATCGTCGGATCCGACGGGGTGATGGAACGCTTCATCACCAGCGGCATGGACAACCGGGAGCGAGACCGGATCGGCCATATCCCGGTCGGCCTTGGGCTGCTCGGGCTCATCGTGCGCGAGAACCGGCCGATCCGCGTCGCGGATCTGATGCGCGATCCGCGACGTCACGGCTTTCCGCCCCATCATCCGCCGATGCACAGCTTCCTTGGCGTACCGGTGACCATTCGCGGGGTGTCGGTCGGCAATCTCTACCTGACCGAGAAGCAGGACGGCGAGACTTTCACGGACGAAGACGAGCGCCTCGTCGAGAACTTCGCACTGCACGCGGCCATCGCCATCGAGCGGGCCCGCCTTCATGCCGAGATCCAGCGCCTGGTCATCGTCGATGAGCGCGAGCGCATCAGCCGGGATCTCCACGACGGCATCATCCAGGGGCTCTACGCCGTCTCGCTCACCCTCGAGGACATGCCCGACATGTTGGCCGAGGACCCTGAAGGCGCCCTCGAGCGGGTCGAGCGTGCCATCGATTCGATCCATGCCAACATCCGCGATATCCGGAACTTCATCACCGGGCTCCAGCCCGAGGCGCTCGAGAGCGGCGACCTGACGGTCGGACTGACGGCGCTCGCCCAGGAGGCCCGTAACTGGGGCTTCCATGACGTCCATGTCGACGTCGGGATCGAGCCGGAGCTTGCTGCATCGGCCAAGGTCGACCTGCTCCAGGCGGCGCGCGAAGCGGTCAGCAATGCGATGCGCCATTCCGGGGCATCGTCACTCGAACTGCGCCTGTTTCGTGGCGAGGACGAGGTCATCCTGGAGGTCGTCGACGACGGACGCGGATTCGAAACCGCCTTGCCCGCCGAAGTCGGGCATCATGGTCTCGCAAATCTGCGGGCCCGAGCCATCGCGCGCGGTGGCGAACTGACCGTGGAGAGCTCGCCCGGCAAGGGCACGCGCGTGCGCTTCCGACTGCCCGAGGGGCATGCCAGGAGCGACTCGGAGGAAGCCAGTGACTGAAGACACGATCACCAAGCGGCCGCTCCGCATCCTGGTCGTCGACGATCACGAAGTCGTTCGCCAGGGGCTGGTCGCGCTGCTCGCTCGCCGGCCGGGTTTCCAGGTCGTGGCAGAGGCGGGGACCGTCGCCCAATCCATCGAGATGGCGGAGCGCTTCCGGCCACAGCTCGTGATCATGGACGTCCGCCTCCCCGACGGCAGCGGCATCGAGGCATGTCGTGAGATCCGCGCCGAGCACCCCGAGGTGCGCGTCGTGATGCTCACCAGTTATCCCGACGAGGAGGCCGTCCTGTCGGCCATCGTGGCCGGCGCCAGCGGTTACCTGCTGAAGCAGATCCGAGCGCGCGACCTCGTCACGGCGCTGGAAGCCGTGGGCCGCGGCGAGTCGCTGCTCGACCCGGCCGTGACCGAGAAGGTACTGGAGCGCATCCGCAAGATCGCCACCAGCCAGTTCGGCGACGAACTCGCCCAGTTGACCCAGCAGGAGCGCAAGATCCTGCTGCTCGTCGCGGAGGGCAAGACCAACAAGGAGATCGCCGCCGAGGTCTTCCTCTCCGACAAGACCGTCAAGAACTACGTGAGCTCGATCCTCTCCAAGCTCAACCTCCAGCGGCGGGCCCAGGCCGCTGCCTTCGTGGCCAAGCACCGCCCGGGCGCTGACGGTTAGTCCTCGACCCGCTCCTCGATCAGTGGGATCTCGATATCGACCAGACCGCCGTCGGCGGCCCGGATGGTAGCGCCCATCGGCGCCGAGGTCAGCAGTCGCAGGACAGGACTGTTGTCAGCGAACGCGGTGGCGGTGATTCGAGCGATCCCCTCGGCACATGCCCAGTCGCGCGCCGCCTCGAACAGCCGCCGGCCGATGCCGTGTCGTTGGAAGCCATCGGCAACGGCGATGGCCAACTCGATGCCGCCGGCGCCATCGTTCTCGAGACAGAGGTGTCCGACGACGCGTCCATCGCGCGGCCCGACGGCGCGAAGGACGGCGACGAATCCCTCGGCGTGGTGATGATCGGGCGTACAGAAGGCGCGCGACCGCTCGGCCGCGATGCCCGATGAGGTGCCCAGGAACCGCTTGCGCCGCGTGTCGGCCGACAGCGATGCGTAGAACGCCCGCAGCGCATCGGCATCATGGGCGTCGACGGCGCGGATGCCGATGAGCGGTTCGCGCAGCGTCACCGCCGCGGGGCTGCCCGGCGTGGTCACCTTCATGGCCCAAGTCTGGGCGCTGCGACACGCCGCAGAGTGGGCCGAACGGCACGTTCTCGGGAGTGCTCGCGACCGTAGGCTACCCGCATGCGTATCGTCGAACCCACCGAAGCCGTCTCCTGCATCACCTCAGGCGAAACCGTCTATCTGCACGGTGGCGCGGCGATGCCGACCATCCTCCTCGATGCCCTCGTCAAACGGGCACCCGAGTTGCATGACGTCCGCCTCGTGCACCTGCACGCCGAGGGTCCCGGGCCGCATCTCGCGCCTGAGATGGCCGGCCACTTCCGCCACGTGGCGCTGTTCATCGGTCCGAACGCCCGGCAGGCGGTCAACGAGGGCCGCGCCGACTACATCCCGATCTTCCTCTCCGACATCCCCAACCTGTTCCGGTCGCGCACGCTGCCGCTCGATGTCGTGATGATGAACGCCACGCTGCCCGATGCGCACGGCTTCGTGTCGCTCGGCACATCGGTCGATGCGATGCCGGCAGCGATCGGATCGGCGCGCACCGTCATCGCGCAACTCAACCGCGCCATGCCGCGCTCGCTCGGCGATGGTTTCGTGCACGTCGATGACATCGACCTCGCGGTCGAGGTCGACGTGCCGCCCTTCCCGGTGCCGACGCCACCCATCGGCGACGTCGAGCGGCGCATCGGCGGCCACGTGGCGGAGCTCGTGCCGGATCGCGCCGTCCTCCAGATGGGCATCGGAGCGATCCCCGGGGCGGTCGCCCTCGAGCTGCGCGGCAAGCACGACCTGGGCATCCACACCGAGATGTTCACCGATGTGGTGGTCGATCTCGTCGAGGCAGGGGCGGTCACGGGCGCCTACAAGGAGATCAACCGGGGCAAGATCGTGAGCACGTTCCTGATGGGCACGCCGCGCCTCTACGACTTCGTCAACGACAACCCGATGGTCGAGATGCGGCCGGTCGATTACACCAACGACACCGCCGTCATCCGCCGCCTGCGGCGCATGACCGCCATCAACTCGGCCATCGAGATCGACCTCTCCGGCCAGGTCAGCGCCGATTCCATCGGCCACCGTTTCTACAGCGGCATCGGCGGCCAGCTCGACTTCATGCGCGGCGCCGCCCTGGCGCCCGATGGCCGCGCCATCATCGCGCTGCCGGCGACGGCCCAGGCAGGGACCGTCTCGCGCGTCGTCCCGGAACTCAAGCCGGGCGCCGGCGTGGTCACCACCCGCGGGCACGTCCACACCGTGGTCACCGAGTACGGCGTCGCCGAACTCCACGGACGATCGATCGCCGACCGCGCACGCGCTCTCATCGGCATCGCCCACCCAGACTTCCGAGCCGACCTGCTGCGCGCCGCTCGCGAGGCGCATTGGTTGTAGCACTGCTGGTGCGGGTGCCATTCGGCCTGCCTGTTCGGGACCCACGCCACATCTCGACGACATCGGGCGTCGCCAGCATGGAGCCATCGACGCGTCCATCCGCGGCCACGGACAGGTCGCGCCAACTCGAGGAGGCCACGGCATGAACCGACTGCACAGCGTCCCGACCGTCGAGGACATCATGACGCCCGAGCCCATCGTGCTCTGGGCGGACGAGTCGGTCCAGGCCGCCGCGCGGATGCTGGAAGAGAACGAGATCAGCGGCGCGCCGGTCGTCGATGACGCCGGGTGCCTCGTCGGCGTGCTATCGGAGTCGGACCTCGTCCGGGCCCGGGCGACCGAACGATTGTGGAGCCGTTGGCCAGGTCTCCAGGTGCGCCACCTGATGCACGGTCCGGCCATGACCGCCGGCGCATCGATGAGCGTCGTCGAGGCGGCCGAGGTGATGGAGAAGGGCCACGTCCATCGCCTCGTCGTGGTCGGCGACGACCAGGTCACGCCGATCGGCGTCGTCTCGATGAGCGACCTCGTGCGCGCCATGGTCGGCGAGCGCGAAGCGGAGACGGGCGTCCTCGATGACGATGAGTGAAGAAACACAGTGAGCAATGAGACCAGGACGCGCCGCGAGCGACGCGCGGCCGAGCGGGCGGCCGGACGAGCCGCTCCACGGGCGACCGTTCCGGCCAACGGTCTTGATCGACGCCCTTCCGATACGACCCTGCTGACCGCCGGCGCCATCGCGGCCGGGGTGATCCTGGTGGCCGTGATGCTCCTCATCAACGGCCAGAAGTCCGCCAACGGGCCCGCCAATGCGTCCTACGTGATCCCTCCCGCTCCGGCCGCGGCGCTGATGCACGATCACTCCCTCGGCGACCCTGCGGCTCCGGTCAAGATCGACCTCTGGGCGGACTTCCAGTGCCCCATCTGTGATCAGTTCTACACCGACATCGAGCCGCGCCTCCGCTCCACCTTCATCACCACCGGCGTGCTCCAGGTGACCTACCACGACCTCGCCTTCCTCGGGCCAGAGTCGAAGGACGCGGCGATCGCGTCGCGCGTCTCGGAGGCCATCGGCCCAGGCTTCTGGCCGTACCACGACGCGCTCTACGCCAACCAGGGGACCGAGAACAGCGGCACCTTCAGCCGCCCCCATCTGGCCGATATCGCCGTGGCCCTGGGCATGGATCGCCAGGCATTCCTGACGGCGATGGATGATCCGACCTACGCTGCCGCCGTGCAGGCGCAGGCAGCCCTCGGCAGCTCGCTCGGCATCGATTCGACACCGACGCTGGTCATCGCCGGCCAGATCTACTCGGGGCTGCCCGATTGGACCCAGCTTTCAGCGCTCATCGAGCAGCTCGCGAGCGCCGCGCCGTCGCCTTGACCCGGGGCAGGTTCGGACGGGCACTCGTCCTCGTCGTCGGTATCGCCATGGCCATCGCCCTGTACCTCGCCTGGGCCCGGCTCAACGGCGAAGCGCCGGTGTGCGGACCTCTCCACGGCTGCGAGACGGTCGACGCCAGCTCGTACTCGACCTTCCTGGGCATCCCGGTCGCCTTCATCGGCCTCGGCGGCACGTCGATGATGATGGCCGGTTCGATCCTCTGGTGGCGAACCGCCGACCGTCGAGCACTGCTCTTCGTCTACATCCTCGGACTGTTCAGCCTGCCCGTGCTGGCCTACCTCGCCTACCTCGAGGTCGCCGTCATCCATGCCATCTGCGTCTGGTGCGTCGGCTATGCGATCGCGACCATCGCGACCTGGCTGATCTCCGTCAGGGCGATGCGGACGACCTAGCACCGGCGGAGCGCCGCACCCATTCGTGCCGCAGGTCCCGCCAAGCACGGGCCTGACGGCACGTTCGACGGCACATCGCGCTGCGCAGACTCAAGTCGATGGACTGGAGCGATGTCGCCACCGGCCATCACGCAGACCGGAGATCGAAGATGCGCGTGCTGGTCGCGACCGACGGCTCACCGTGCGGCAACGTCGCCGTCAACCTGGTCGCGTCGATGGCTTGGCCGAAGGAAACGATCATGAACGTGGTGACGGCGCTCGAGCCTGTCCACGTCGATGCATCAGCCGCGTGGGTCGGCGTGCTCGCCACGGACCCGACCGAAGCGGACGCGGCCGCCACGACGGAGGCGCAACACATCGTCGATCGCGCGCTCGGTGTTCTGAGGAGCACCGGCGTGGATATCCGCACGACCATCCTGCGTGAGCGAGCCGCCTCGGGCATCACCGACGAGGCCCACCGCTGGACGGCCGATCTCGTCGTCGTGGGCAGCCGGGGCCATGGCCGGATCGCCAGCATGCTGCTCGGCTCCGTCTCCTCGGAAGTCGTCGATCACGCCCCGTGCCCGGTGCTCGTCGCGCGCGGCAACACCGCCGGCCACGTGATGCTGGCGACCGATGGCTCGGCCCCGGCGCTCCGCGCCGAGGAGATCGTGACGATGCTGCCCATCGCCCCGGACTCGGTCATCGACGTCCTCAACGTGACGCGGCAGGACGGACACGAACACCAGTCCGCGGCCGACGATGCCGTCGTCCGACTCCGCGCCAAGGGGTTGCATGCCGACGCCCTGGTGGCGGCCGGTGATGCCGCAGAGGGCATCCTGACCCTGGCCCGCGGTCGGGACGTCGACCTGATCGTGATGGGCACACGCGGCCTGACCGGTATCGACCGACTGCGCTTGGGCAGCGTCGCGCGGAACGTGTTGCACCATGCGCACTGCTCGGTGCTCATCACCCACGCCGGAACGTGATGGCCGTCCTCGAGGACACGCTGGAGGTGTCCCTCGATCCGGGTGGCGCCCTCGACCCAGCCACCGCGGCGGCGATCATCGCCGATTGGGGATTCCTGGCCGAACCCGGGCTGTCGGGCAATGGCGACCCGGCCTGCCTCCTCGCCGCCATCCGCGCCCATCCGACGCTGCGCCACTACGATCCCGAGTCGATCGGCTACTGGATCACCGACGGTGACCATGGCAGCCCGATGACCCTCGACCGCGGCACGCACCTGCCGCTCGAGACCGACTTCTCGTGGGGCACCATCCGCCTCGTCGATCGCCTGCGCGTATCGAACGAATACCTGACCTTCGGTGGCCACCTGTCAGCAGCCGCTGTCGACGATGCGACCGTCGCTGTCTTCATGTCACCCGCTCCCCTGCTCCGGCGTGGCGGACACTCCCAGGGCTGGGATCTCGGCGCTCAGAACCTCGGCGCGTTCTTCGGGCGGTTGCGCGCCGCCGTCGGGTACTCGCGGCGTTTCGAGGCCCAGGCTGCCGCGGCGGATCCGCTGACGCGCTACGCCGCGTTCATCCTCGACTTCATCACCCGCTACCAGGGAAACGACGCGCTTCGCCGATCCGACCCGCGGGCGTGGGCGCTACTCGAAGCCGAGCGGCGACGGTTGAGCGTCGGTCATCTCACCGAGTGGGCGGCCGGCGGGGAGCTTCTCGCCGCGGCCGGATACTCGTCGTACTCGTCGACCCAGCGACCGACCCTCTGACGCCCATCGCGACGGCCACCGAGCCGGTGGATCTCGCGCGAGATCGTCGAGCGCAGTTGCGGCAGCGCCGCGCGGACGTCATCCGAGAGTGCATCGCCCAACTCGAACGATGCCGCGCCGACCCCGATGACGGTGCCCTTTGGCTCGGCTCCCAGCGCGGCCGCGAGGCCGACGACCTGTGCGAGAGGCATCTGGTGGCTCGATCGAGCGGGGTGGGCAGCGGCATGGAATGGAAGTTCGGCGAGGTCGAAGGCGATGACCCGGCCGGGCTCGATGCCGGTCACGACATCGACCACGATGACCGCCGTGCCGGGTACGAGATCGAGCAGATCCTCGGGCTGGAGCTGGCCGATCGTCCAGATGGTCGCCGCTTCACGGGCGGCGCTCGACAGGCCGGCCACGGCTCGCCACGCCGCGCCGTCGTCGCCGCGCATCAGCTCCCCGCAGGCAAAGACCGCGACGGGCGCCTCACGCGACATGGTCGGCCCCGCCGGCAGGCAGGCGCTCGATGTCAAGTTCAAGGAAGTGGGTGGCGCACGAGATGCAGGGGTCGTAGCTGCGGATGAGCGCCTCGAGGCGCGCACCGGCCTCGGCATCGGGAAGCTGGAGGACGCGCGGCAGGTAGATGCGCAGATCGTCCTCGATCGAGGCCTGGTTCTGGCTGGTCGGCGGCACGATGCGCGCCGCGGTGACGTGGCCGGCCTCATCGACGTCATAGCGATGGAACAGCAGGCCGCGCGGCGCCTCGGTCGACCACGAGGCCCTGCCCGGACGCGGTGACCACTTCGCACGTGGCGCATCGGGCGGCACGTACGCGTCGACGATGGCCAGCGCGCTGACCGCCGCATGGAGCATCTCCACGGCGCGGGCGGTGATGCTGCGGAAGATGTTGCGCCGGATCGGGTCCACGCCTCCAGCAGCCTCGAGCTCGGCGCGGGCGAGCGGGTGGAGCTGATCCCCGGCGAGCGTCAGGCGCGCGGTAGGGCCGAGGAGGTGGTGGCGACCATCGATCCCACGGGCGTAGAGGGCGGTCGAGTCGATGAGCTGCTCCTCGACGAACGAGGACTCCCAATCGGCGGGCGAGATGTCGAGGCCCTCGCTGGTCACGAGGCGGCCGTCGTCGAGCGAGTAGCCGTTCGGATCGCGCAGGCAGAGCAGCAGCGGCTCCCGGTCGAAGTCGGGCATCGTGAAGCCTGCCACCCAGCGCACGGTGGCCTGGGCATCGCTCACGGCGCGCTCCAGCTCCGGGCGAAGGGCCGCCATCTCGAGCCGCGTGGGAACGCGTGAGAAGCCGCCCACGCGCAGGCTGACCGGGTGCACCGCGCGGCCACCGAGCCGTTCGAGGATGGCCACGCCGGCGTGCTTCAGGGCGAGACCGCGCTCCACCTCCGGCCGATGGTCTTTGGCGAGGGTGAGCGCATCGGGGTAGCCGAGGAAGTCGGGCGCGTGCAGCAGGTAGATGTGAAGAGCGTGGCTCTGAAGCCACTCGCCCCAGTAGAAGAGGCGCCGAAGCTCCCGCACGGCCGGGTCGATGTCGATCTCGTAGAGGCGCTCAAATGCCATCGCCGCCGTCAGCTGGTAGGCGACCGGGCAGATGCCGCATATGCGCGCCACGATGTCGATGACCTCGTCGCCGGTGCGACCGACGACCAGGCGTTCGAAGAAGCGCGGCGCCTCGAAGATCGAGAGACGCGCCTCGACCACCTCGTCGCCACGGACGACGACGCGGAGCCGGCCCTCGCCCTCGATGCGCGAGAGGCTGTCGACGACGATGCGCCGGTCGATGATGGTCTCGGGCGCAGGGGTCCGCGTCTTTGGTGTCTTAGGCGTCCTTGCCATGACCAGCCTCCGTGCGAAAGCCGGGAGGACCGCCGCGGGCGGTGATGGCGGCTCGGAAATCGGGCGCCCAGCCGGTGAAGCCGGCGAAACGGCGGGCGATCTCGGCGCCATCGAGGCCACGCGCCGCGAGGTCGGCGGCCAGGCCTTCGACATTCGCCTTCTCGCGCGGACCGAAGCAGCCATAGCAACCGCGGCTGTAGGCGGGGCAGAGAGCACCACAGCCGGTCTGGGTGACCGGGCCGAGGCACGGTTCGCCATAGGCAACCACGACGCAGACGCGGCCGAGCCGCTTGCAGGTCGCACAGACCGATTCGTCCGGCAGTTGCGGTCGACGGCCCATCGAGAGGGCGGTGAGGAGCTCCAGCAGTTGGCCGCTGTCGATGGGGCAGCCGCGCAGCTCGGCATCGACGGTGACGTGCTCGGCGATGGGCGTGGCCGTGGTGAGCGTGGCGATCTCCTCGGGCCGCGGGTAGATGCCGGCCACGATGTCCTCGCCGGTCGCCCAGCCACGCAGCGCCTGGATGCCGCCACTCGTGGCGCATGCGCCGATGGTCACAAGGAGGGTCGTCCGCCCGCGCAGGTCGCGGATGTGGTGAGCCTGCTCGATGGTGCTGATCGAGCCCTCCACCAGCAGCAGGTCGTACGGGCCGGACGAGCGGTTCGAACTCGCCTCGCCGAATTCGACGATCTCGAAGTAGGCACCAAGGTCGAGCAGCAGCGGCCCAACGCCCAGCAGGGCGAGCTGGCAGCCGTCACAGGAGGCGAACTTGACGACGCCGACCTTGAGCGGTCGAGCGGTCTCCAGACGAGCCATCAGATGCCCTCCAGCTCGAACGATTCGCCGAGCTCGGCGCGGGTGAAGACAGGCCCGTCGCGACAGACGAAGAAGCGACCCATCTGGCAGTGTCCGCACAACCCGATGCCGCACTCCATGTGCCGCTCCATCGAGAGGAAGACGCGTTCCGGCATCAGGCCACGACCGGCCAGCGTCCGCGCCGACGCCTGCATCATCTTCTCGGGACCGCACACGTAGGCGGACGTTCGTGCACTGGTCATGGGCGCATGATCGAAGAGCTGGGTGACGACGCCGACGGGGCCGGTCCACGCCGCGTCGCCGCGATCGACGATGACCTCCATGTCGATGTCGTTGCGGGCCGCCCACGCTGCCCGGTCGGCGGCGAAGAGCAGGTCACCCGGCGTCCGAGCACCGATGTAGAGGTGGACCTCGCCGAACCGCGCGCGGTGAGCGACGATGCCGTCGATGAGCGGGCGGAGCGGCGCCAGGCCGATGCCGCCGGCCACGACCACCAGGTCGCGCCCGCTCGAGACCTCGAGCGGCCAGCCGCGGCCGAGTGGCCCGCGCAGCCCGACCTGCTGGCCGGGTCGCAGCGAGGTGACCGCACGCGTCGTCGCGCCGGCGGCGCGGATGGTCAATTCGATCTCGTTGCCGCGATAGCGCGAGACCGAGATGGGGACACCCGAGAAGCCGGGCAGGTCGACCATCAGGAACTGGCCGGGCGTGCCGCCGAGCAGGCTGATGGGCATGTCGCCAAGCACGAGCGTCTGGGTGTCGACCGTCTCGCGGGCGATGGAGATGACCGTGCCGATCGCGTATCGGCCGGGCGACGCGGCCACCGGCGGTGATGCCTCGGCCGGTTGGATGGCGCTCAGGTGTTCGGGCGGCGCGATGGCCATCAGTTCCTCGCGCACATCGATGCCGACTGGGCACCAGGTGATGCACCGTCCACAGCCCACGCAGCCCGAGGTCCCGAACTGTTCGACCCATGTGCCGAACTTGTGGGTCAGCCACTG